>JASGGF010000018.1:0-27777 GCA_047605145.1 Thermomicrobiales bacterium
GATCAGCTTCCCCTTCATCCCGGAGAAGCTGGCGGGCAAGAACATCCGCATCATTGGCGTGGAACCGGCGGCCTGCCCGACGCTGACGCGTGGCACGTACGCCTACGACTTCGGCGACACGGCGCAGTTGACGCCGCTGGTGAAGATGCACACGCTGGGGCATACCTTCGTGCCAGCGGGGATTCACGCGGGCGGGCTGCGCTACCACGGCGCCGCGCCGCTGGTTAGCTTGCTGAAGGAAGAAGGGCTGATCGAGGCGCAGGCGATCAAGCAGCGCGCCGCCTTTGAAGCGGCGGTCCAGTTCGGCCGCACCGAGGGGATCGTGCCGGCGCCGGAGGCGTCGCACGCGATCCGCGTGGCGATCGACGAGGCGCTGGCGGCGCGCGAGGCGGGGGAGGCGAAGACGATTCTCTTCAACCTTTCCGGCCACGGCTTCTTCGACCTGTCGGCCTACGACAGCTACCTGTCCGGCAGTTTGCAGGACTACGAGCAGCCACAATCCGAGATCGACGCGGCGCTGGCCGGACTGCCGAGCGTGGCGGACTGAGGCGATCCTCGCGCCGCCAGGGCGCCGGGGTGGCCCCGCTTGTGCCATGATCGGCGCAACAGGGCGATCCCGGCCGCGCGGCGGCTGGTGAGCGCCACAGAGGAGCACTCATGCAACCGGAACCCGGGGTCATCGCCCTGATCGTCCTTGTGCTGTTGATCGTGGGCACTATCGCAGTGCTGGTGCGGCAGCGGCCCGATTCGTGGAACCTGCCGCTGCTGCGCACGACCAGCGGCGGCCCCAGCCTGGGTGATGACCTGCTGAGCCGCGACGCCTCGCTCGGGGTGCGCGCCGACGCGGCGGCAGCGGAGCCAGCGCTGGCGCGCGGTGGGCCGGCGCTCAGCGTCGTGACCCACGATGAGCCGCCACCGCCGGAACCAATCCTCCTGGATCTGACGCCGCTGAATCCGGAACCATCGCCGGTCGAGTTGCTGAACGAGCGGCTCGACCATGTCGAGAGCCATCTGGCGTCGCTGCAACAGGAGCTGCGCGACCAGCGGGATGTGCTGCTGCGGATCGCGATGGAGCTGAAGCTGTCAGGCGAGGCAGAGACCTCGCGGCGTGACGTGGCGATCGAGCGGCTGCGCGGCGACGTGCTGGCGATGATCGGGCACCTCGGCGAAGAGCGCAAGCACGTTGGTCGCGACCGCCGGGCGGAGATCATCAGCGAGCTGTACGCGCGGCTGGCGCGGCTGGAGACGGCGCTGGGGGCCGTGACGAACCCGGTGCTGCTCCCCGGCGAGGCCTACGCGCCGCCCGCCGAGTTCCTGACGGAATCGCTGATCTGGGAGAACTGGGACGAGGTTGGGGAGCGCGCTTTCGCGCTGGCGGATGCTTACAGTGCTCAGCGTGTCTACCTTTCGGAAGCGACTCGCGCCGAACTCGGCGCCTTCGTCACCGCGCTGCGCGTGACGCTGACGCGCTCCATTTACCCGCAACTCCACGCAGACGCCGACGACGAGCAACAAGCCGCCCTGCGATCCGCACTGGAGCAGGTCGCCATCGAGCTGCCGCGCGTGCGGCAGGCGCTGGACGCGGAGTACCGGGCCGCCACCGAGGGGTAGGTGGGACGCGGGCAACTCCGCCATGTGAGCAGTGAGCCACGAATTCGGGGGTCATCTTTGGCGCGCTTGGGCCGTAGACCGCAGAGATGGTGTGCGCGCCGCGCGCCCTTGCGGTTGTGGCGGCGTGATCACGACTACCCGCTCAATCTTCACCGCCATATTGCCCCGGCTGCCCGAGGGATCGGCCACCGCCAATTGCGCAGCCGCGGCTTGTCCGGCGCTAACCGGGAAAGGTTGCCAAGGCTGCCAACTTTCGCGGTGCGGTGGTTGGCAGAGTTTGAGTTGGGGCGCGCCGGGGTTCCCTGCTAGTTGCCGGTGGCGGCGTTCTGGCGCTGTTCGCGGCGAGCTGCGCGCTCTTCCGCCGTGCGTTTGCTGGCCGAGTCGTCCGTGCTGGCGCTGTCAGATGAGGCAGCGTCGTCGCTGGCGCCGCCAGAACCCTCGGTGTTCTGATCTGCGGTGTCGTTCCCGGTCTGATCGCCAGAATCAGACGCAGACTGGGTGTCGCCGCTCGCCGTCGCGTCGGTCTCCTGCGGAACCTCTACCACCTGCTCGTCCGTAGTTTGCTGGCGGTTCTGCTTCTTGTTGCCGCCGCCGTTGCCACCGCCGTTGTTCTTCTTGCCGTTGCCCTTGTTGCGGGCGTCGGTTTGCTCGACGGTGTTGTCGGTCTTGTTGCGGTTTTTGCCGCCGCCGTTGTTCTTCTTGTCGTTGTTGCGGTTCTTGCGGGTGGAGGATGAATCCTCGCCGCTGGCGTTGTCGGACTTCGCGCGGCCATCGCGGGTGCGCTCCCGCTTGCGTTCGCGCGTGCGCTCGCGTTCGGCCTGCTTTTCCTCGGGCGTTAGGCGTGTTTCGCTCGAATCGGCGTTCTTGTTCTTCCCACTCTTGTTGCCCGTGTTCTTCCGGTCCTTTGCGTTCTTGCCGCCCTTCTTTTGCTCCTGACGCTTCTCGCGCTTGCGGTCGCGTTTCGCATCGCGCTGCTGGCTGCGCTCGGCGTGCGCCGGCAGGTCGTCGCGCTCTGGGAGGTCTGGCGGGGCCGGGTCGGTGTACTCCGGAACGCCGGCGGTCGTGCCCTCCGGCAGGCGCATGGCGGCGCGGCGCGGCGTGATGCCCCGGTAGCCCTCCGTGCCTGGTTCCTCCGGCAGCCAGCGCATCGGGTCGAGGTGTTCGCCGGAATCGAGATCGATCAGTGAGAAGTGGAGGTGCGGCCCGGTGGAATACCCGACCGAGCCGACCTCGCCGATGAGTTGCCCGGCCTCGACATGGTCGCCGACCTCGACGAAGGAGGCGACCCAATGCAGGTACTCGGTGGCGTACCCGTCATTGCGGCCCTCGTGCTGGATGATGATGCGCGTGTTGGCGACGCCGACCTCGCGGTCGTAACCCGATTCGGTGACCCAGCCAGAGGCGGCGGCGTAGAAAGGCGTGCCCTCCGGAGCCGCGAGGTCGATGCCGGTGTGGACGACAGGGCGGTCGGGCGGACAGCCGGCGCCCGCCTGATAGAACTGGGCGATTTGCGGCACGCAGCCAAACGGTTGGGTGAAGGTGTAGCTGCCGGCCGGCATCGGCCAGACTCGCGCGTTCTGGTCGGCAGCGCGGTTCGCCTGTGCGCGATCCTGTTTCGCCGACTTGTTGTCGCTGCGCGCGGGCGGCGGACCATCGCCGGGGTCCGGGTCAGCATCGGCCCCGACCGCCGCGTCCGAACCGGGCGTAGGGTCGGCAGGTTGCTGCAGCACGATGGGCGCCTCGCGGCCGCGCTGGCGCACGCTGGTGACATCGGCTGCGGGCGAGACGGCAACGGGATTGGCGGGTTCGGTTTCGGCGGCCGGAGGCTGGGCGTCTCCGGATTCGGTCAGGGTGAGGGGCGCAGCGAACGCCGCGAACTCCAGCGGGGCAGGCAGCAGCAGGCTGACGGCCAGCAGCGGCGGCGCTGCGTGGCGGGTCATCGCCAGGAGCCAACGATGGTGGGGAGCGGAGCGCCGCTGCCGCAATCCCTTCTCCCTCTCCCGATTCAGGACGCAATCCACAACGCAAGGCGGGTCTGAGCGCGGGAACCTGACGGCGCCCCAAGTATGCGCCGCGTCGATGGCCTGCGCCACCAAACCCGGTCAGGAAAAATTGGGCATCGTGCTACGATTGGTCAGAATCCTGAACGGCGTCGCGTGTCTCCAAAGCAATGCGCGGCGTTGCTTTTACCGCAGGCAGAGCCAACGACGAGGCGCCTGCGCACGCGATGACCAGCGGGAGCGAACGATGACGGGGTCCAACGGCAATTCGCCGGTTTCCGACCAGGCTGTTCTGCCAAAACCAGAGGGGCTCGAGGGCGTCGTCGCGGCGTCTACCCTGCTCAGCCATGTCTTCGGCGAAGAAGGCAAGCTCGTCTACCGGGGCTACGACATCCACGAACTGGCCGGCAAGGCCTCCTTCGAGGAAGTCGCCTACCTGCTCTGGAACGGGAAGCTGCCGAATCGTACGGAACTCAATGACCTGCAAGCCGCGTTGAGCGCCCAGCGCGCGCTGCCGGCGGCGGTGATCGAGGTGATCCGCGATCTGCCGGCGGACGCGCAGCCGATGGACGCGCTGCGCACCGGCGTTTCCGCGCTGGGCGCCATCGACACGGCGGAGTTCGACGCCGACCCGGATCAGGCCGAGGCGATCTCGCTGGCCTCCAAGTTCCCGGGCATTCTGGCGACCTTCTTCCGGGTGCGGCAGGGGCTGGAGCCCGTGGCGCCGAAGCCGGAGCACAACACCGCCCAGAGTTACCTGTACCAGCTCTTCGGCAACGAGCCGGAGGAGAAGCACTGGAAGCCGCTGGAGGTCTACCTGACCCTGCTGGCGGACCACGGCATGAACGCCTCCACCTTCACCGGGCGCGTCATCGCGTCTACCGGCTCGGACATGTGCTCGGCGATCACCGGCGCGGTCGGCGCCCTGAAGGGCCCGCTACACGGCGGCGCGCCCTCCAAGGTTCTGGACATGCTGGAGGCCATTGGCACGGCGGATAACGTCGATGCGTGGCTGACCACCGCGCTGGACCGTGGCGACCGGCTGATGGGCTTTGGTCACCGCGTGTACAAGGCGGAAGACCCGCGCGCCGAAATCCTGCGCGGCATGGCCGCCGAGGCCAGCACACCGGAGTTCTACGAATTGTCCCGGCGCACGGAGGAGCGCGCGCTGGACATGCTGGAAGAGCGCAAGCCGGGCCGCCGCCTGTACACCAATGTCGAGTTCTACTCGGCGGCCGTGCTTTCCGCCGTCGGTCTGCCGGGGGACATGTTTACCCCGACCTTCGCCGTCTCCCGCGTGGTCGGCTGGACGGCGCACGTGCTGGAGCAGGTCTCAAACAACCGCCTGATTCGCCCGCAGTCCGAGTTCGTGGGGCCGCTGGGCAAGACCTACGCGGCCATCGACGCCCGCTAAACACCTCCGCAAATCGTGCGCAACACGACCAACGGCTGGCCAATTCGTGACGAATGGCCAGCCGTTGACGCATCCTCCTGCCGCCGCCAGACGTACATGGAGGCAGTGGCGGTCATCTGGCCGCACAGGGAGGCGCGGTTGAGACAAACGCGAATCTGGGTTCTTCTCCTCTTCAGCGTGCTGATGGGCGTGGCGGCGCCGGCAGCGAACGCGACAAGTGTTTCCCCAGTCCGAGACTCGCCGGTGTTCCAGCAGGCAGATGCCGATCTGGACGCGGCGGCTGAGGCCGTGCGCGAGTTTTCGCAACTGGAAGAAGCACGCGATTTTCAGGCGCTCTACGACCGTCTGCACCCCGACGCGCGGGCAGTCGTGCCGCGCTCGGCGGTGGTCGGCTGGTACGACGCCTTCCTGCAGGGCCGTAGCGCCGGCGAGGCGACGATCAGGGACGTGCAGTGGGAGCCGTGGACGTGGGGCGTCACCGGCGTCACGTACGACGACGCCGTCACGGTCCGGTACACCCAGCCGTACATGGTCAATGGCCAAGAAACGGACATCTCCGGGGAAGTCCACGTCGTCCCGGATGATGACGGCTGGGGCTGGTTCTTCGGGGCGTCCCAGCAGTTTCTGGATGACCAGATCGCGGCGTACGGCGACGACGGCACCGCCACCATGGCGTCGCTTGGGAGCGCCGCCGCCGCGCCTGAATCGGCGGAGGAGCGCTTCCCCGATCCGCTGGTGCGGCACATCGACGCCTTCTGGGAGAAGCGCTTCGCCGACACCGACCGTACCTACCTGCCCCCGGCGGATGTCGTGGCGTTCGATACGCCGCGCACCACGCCCTGCGGCCCGGCGGACCCGGAGGAGGAGGCGGCGTTCTACTGCGTCATCGATCAGAAGATCTACTACTCCGTGCCCTTCCGCGAGTTGATCGAATCGCAGATCGGCGATTTTGCGTGGATTGTGATCATTGCCCACGAGTGGGGTCACCACATTCAGGCGCAGCTTGGCTTCGACCTCGGGCTGTCCCCGGACCGCGGCGGGCAGATTGCGCCGGTGGTCTACGAGCAGCAGGCGGACTGTCTGGCGGGCGCCTATTCGGTGGACGCCGAGTTGGTGGGCTGGCTCGATCCGGGCGATCTGGATGAAGCGCTGCGCATGACCGAGATCTCCGGCGATCCCCCCGGCACTTCGTGGAATGATCCGCGAGCGCACGGCACTGGTGAGGAGCGTATTGACGCGTTCCTGAAAGGCTATTCCGGTGGCATCGGCGCGTGCGGCCTCGATCTCAGCATGGGCACGCCGGCCAGCGGGTAGGTGGTCACGCGCCGGGCGAAGCGCCCGGCCAGCCCGTATCATTCCGCGCAATGGGGATCGGCGCTTGCGTCCGCGCAGTGGCGGGCCGGCGTCTACGCGGCGAATGGCGCCTCGGCAACTCTGGAGGACCCGATGGGACTCGAAATCTTCGAACGTGGCGACCTTCCGCGTTGGGCGCCGGTGCGGCAGCAGCTCGATGACCTCGAAATTGGCGACGTGCGCGCCGCCATCGCCGCGCAGTTCGCGCGCGCCGGGGTGGGTGAGCGCCTGAAGCCGGGGCAGCGGGTGGCGATCACGGCGGGCAGCCGGGGCATCGACCGCATCGACGAGGTGCTGAAGGCCGTCGTCGACGAAGTGCGCGCCATCGGCGCCGAGCCGTTTCTGGTGCCGGCCATGGGCAGCCACGGCGGCGCCACCGCCGAGGGCCAGCGCGAGCTGATCTCCCACTACGGCGTCACCGAAGAGCGCATGGGCTGCCCGATCCTCTCCAGCATGGAGACGGTCGAACTGGGCTTCGTCGAGAACGACGTGCCCGTCTGGATCGACAAGAACGCCTACGGCGCCGACGCCATCATCCCGGTGGGACGCGTCAAGCCGCACACCGACTTCCGTGGCCCGGTGGAATCGGGCCTGATGAAGATGATCGCCATCGGGCTGGGCAAGCAGCACGGCGCCAACTTCTTCCACCATCAGGGCATGGGCGAGTTCCACCACCTGATCCCGGCGGTGGCGAGCTACACCATCTCCCGGGTCAATCTGCCGTTCGGCGTGGCGGTGATCGAAAACGGCTACGGCCACCTGGCGCAGGCCGAGGCGGTGCCGGCGGAGCGCATCTACGAGCGCGAGCAGGAGCTGCTGCGCATCGCGCGCGGCCGCATGGGGCGCCTGCCCGGCGACGTGGTCGATGTGCTGATCGTTGACCGCATCGGCAAGGATATCTCCGGTGATGGCGCGGACCCGAATGTCATCAACCGCGACGTCGCCGGCGTCCTGCCGCCCAGCGAAGAGCCGGTGAAGCCGCGCGTGCAGCGCATGATTGTGCGCGACCTGACGGACGATACGGACGGCAACGCCTCCGGCATCGGCATGGCCGATGTGGTGCTGCGGCGGGCCGTGGACCGCATGGACCCGGTCGCGACCTACATGAACATGATCACCTCGAAGGCGCCGCAGGGCGCCCGGATTCCGATGACGGTGGAGAACGACCGGCAGGCGATCCAGATCGCGCTGGCCTGCTGCCTGAAGACGCAGCCAGAGACCTCGCGCATCATGCGTATTCAGGACACCAAGCACGTCGAGACCTTCTGGGCCTCGGAGAAGCTGCTGCCGGAAATTCTGGAGGCCGGGCGCATTGAGCAGACCGGCGACCTCCGCGAGATCGCCTTCGACGGCGCCGGGATGCTGACGGACTAGTTCGCGTTGTCGCGAATCTCGGCCAACAACGGGTGGGTGATTTCTGCGGCGGCCTCCGCAGCGAATGAGCCCATTGGCAGCGTGGCGTCCTGCTCCAGATAGGCGCGTGACTGGAGATACGTCTCCAGCCGGTCAACCTGCTTGAGGAAACGCGCCTCCTGGCTTGTGCCCGCCGCCAGCTCGGCCCACAGGTCGCGGAGGGGCGACGCGGCGGCCTGCGGTAGCGCGTCAGCCAGCGCCTCAATGGCCGCGTGCTCAGCGGCGCGCTTCGCTGCGCTGCGCTCAGGTGAGCGCGTTTGCCGCTGGTCGAGGAAGACGGCGCGGGCAGCGGCGTCTGCGCCGGTGGGGATGGCGTCGCCGGCGTAGGGCGTCCAGTCGCCGATCACCGCCTCCGGCAGATCGTGAATGATGGCCAGTTGCAGGACGCGGGTGGGGTCGATGGCCTCACCCGCTGACTGCGCCGTCAGGGCGGCCAGCCACGCCAGCAGCGCCACCCCGAACGAGTGGTCAGCGACCGATTCGACGTCCGCCGCCGGGACGCCGCGATCCAGCCACCCCTGCCGGGCGACCTGCTTCAGGCGCTGCGCCTGTCGCGCGAGTTCGAGAAGCCCGGCTGCTGCATCGTGTGTCTTCCGGTCACCATCTGCCATCGACAAGTCCGTCCGTACGCCGCTATGCTTGCGAAACCCGTACCCGTTCTGTGCGTTTCTGGAAGCGTAGTTTCGCCCAGAGTCGCCATTCTTGCGCCAGCGTCGTCGCCGGGCGTTGCAACCGTTGGGAGGGTCCCGCCGTGCCACAAGGAGCCGCTGCGCGGGCGCTCCTGGGCGTCGTCGCGCTGATGACCATCATCGCGCTGGCGATTGTGCCGGTGGTCGAGGCGCGCCCGAAGGACAAGAAGAACCGTACCGAGACGACCGAGGTCACGTCGGACGCGTCCGGCGAGACGGTCGATGCGTCGCAAACGTCAGGAGGCGGGAACGATCGAACGCTGCTTTCCTCTGACGCGGATGGCGACTATCTGCCCGATTCGCTCGACAATTGCCCGTACGTGCAAAATCCGGATCAGGCCGATTCGGATGGCGACGGCGTGGGGGACGCCTGCCCGATCAACATCGATTCCGATGGCGACGGCGTTCCGGACAAGGAAGACAACTGCCCCGGTGTCGCGACATCGGATTTCCGCGACACGGACGGTGACGGGATCGGCGACCCGTGCGACAAATCGCCGGACGGCGTGGAGCCGGAGCCGGTCGAGGTCGCCGATTACGTGACGGACGACAACAGCGGCGGGAGCGAAAGCGCCGCGCCGGAAGTCGTCAGCGGCGCGAATCAGGACGGCACGAGCATCGAGCGCGGTGGGAAGTCGCGGTCGCGGAACCGCACGCGCACGGAGACCTCTGACCCGATCATCACCACCGGGAACGACGGCAGCCAGGCCCAGGATGAGACATCGGCCAGCACCGGGGTGGATGAAGACACTATCTACGCCGGCGATGGCGAGGCCACCGCTGTGCAGGAGGATGGTGTCGGAAGCAAGGGGCCGGTCATCACCGAGGGCCCGGACGCCCAGCCCTACGAACCGCCCCGGCGGGACAACCCGCGTCGCAACGAGGAGCTGATCGCCGAGGCGGCGGCTTCTGGCGAGCTGTACGCGGAGCCCCAACCGCCACCGCAGGCGCAGCGGGCGTGGGACGAGGAGATCGCCAACGGCGACTGGACCGCCGTGGTGCGGATCGATAGCGGCATGGACGTGGCGGCGAGTGAGCAGCGCGCTGCAACCGCTGATTCCGCGACGAACGGGCAGAACTCGCGGAAAAAGAACAAGAACGGGAAGAACAAGAAGAATCAGAAGAAAAACAAGAACGGCAAGAAGAAGAATGCGAACAAGGGTAATGGCAAGAAGCAGCGCGGGAATCAGGTGACGCAGCGTGACGCGGACCCTGAAGATGGCGACGCGGCGTTTGCGCGTGGTTGGTCGCTGGCGGCGCTGCGGCTACAGGACGACCCCGAGGAGCAGAGCGACCCCGGCGACGGCGATCCAGATGGCGGCAGTGGCGGCGGCGGCATGTCGCCGGTGCCGGTGGAGAATGGCCTCGTGCTGTCCGGCGCCTCATCGACCAATTCGCCAGCGGCGGCGCCGGCTGCAGCAGTGGAAACCGGAGACGGAGCCGTCGAGCAAGACCCGGTGGCGCAAAGCAGTTCCCGGGCATCCCAGACCACGAGCAAGGACAAGACCAGGAGCAAGAAGGACGACAGCCGGCGCAACGGTTCCTCACGGGCAGCGGCTGCCCCCGCTGCAAGTAGCGGCAACAGCGAGACGCGGTCGGCGTCGCGGGACAAGGCGAGCGCGAACAAGGACAAGCGTGGCGGCCAGAACGCGAATCAAAACGCCAACCGGAAGGACAAGGCGAAGCAGCGGAAGCGGCAGCGCAGCGACCGCGCAACGCAAAAGGCCGAGCAGCGCGCCGGTCAACAGGCCACGTGGAGCGGTGACCGCGACTACAGTGGCGGAACCGCCGGTGACTACCGCGATGTGTTCGAGGTGGCGGGCACGGACGAGCAGGACCTGTTCCTGACGCAGCGCGTAGGCGAGGGGCCGGGCAAGCGGCGGGGCTTCTCCTACGCCATTCCGGTCGAGCAGGAGGGCAGCTACCTTGTCCGCCTGTACTTCACTGAACCGGACGAGATCGGCCCCGGAGAGCGCGTGTTTTCGGTCTCCGCTGAGGGCGACGAGCTGGTCGCTGCGCTCGACCTCGCCGAGGAGGCCGGCCCCGGCGTCGCGATTGTCAAGCAGGCGGAGATTCGCGTCGACGACGGCGTGCTGAACCTTGATTTCATCGCCAGCGAAGGCGCCCCGGTGGTCTCCGCCATCGAGGTGCTCAAGCCCGCCAACTGAGAGCGGCCCCGGCGCGGTGGTATAACCTGACGCGGCATTGCTGCCTGCCGCGTGAGGATCGCCCGCGCGGTCACCACGGGAGACACGTTGCAATGGCAGATCCCCGCCTCCACGCCTGGGCGCGCACCCTCGTCAACTACTCGACGGGCGTACGAGAAGGCGATCTCGTCGCGATTGACGGCGATGTCTCGGCGCGTCCACTCCTGCAGGCGATCTATCAGGAGGCGCTGCGGGCGGGCGGCAGACCCGTTGTGATGCCGCGCATGTCAGAACTGCAGGCAGACTTGCTGACGCTGGGGTCGGATGAGCAACTGGCGTTCCTCTCGCCGCTGGAGCAGTGGGCACGGGGGACCGCCGATGTCTACATCCGGGTCATGGGCGAGGAAAACACCAAGGCGCTCTCCCGGGTGGACCCTGAGCGGCAGATCATGCGCAAGCGCGCTGCCGCGCCCCTGCTGAAGACCATGATGGACCGCGAGGCAGAGGGCACGATTCGCTGGGTGCTAACGCTTTACCCCACCGACAGCTACGCGCAGGACGCCGAGATGGCAACGGCGGATTTCGCGGAGTTCGTGTACGACGCCTGCAAGCTGAACGCGCCTGATCCTGGAGCGGCGTGGCAGGAGCAATCTGCCATGCAGCAGCGATTGATCGACTGGCTGGCTGGCAAACAGGAGGTCCACCTGAGGGGCCCTGACACTGACCTGCGGGTGCAGGTGGGCGGCCGCACGTGGATCAACTGCGATGGCGACAAGAACTTCCCGGACGGCGAGATCTTCACGGGGCCGGTTGAGAACGGCACGGAAGGGCACGTGCGCTTCACGTTCCCGCGCATTGTCGATGGCCGGGAGATCGACGATATCCGGCTGCGGTTCTCGGAGGGCCGCGTGGTGGACGCCTCGGCAGCGCGCGGCGAGGACTACCTACTGGAAACGCTGGATGCCGACGCCGGCGCGCGCTACCTCGGGGAGTTCGCTTTCGGCACGAACTACGACATCACGCGCTTCACGCGGAACATTTTGTTCGATGAGAAAATCGGCGGCACGGTGCACATGGCGCTGGGGGCCGGATATCCGGAATCGGGCAGCGTGAATGACTCGGCGATTCACTGGGATCTGATCTGCGACCTGCGCGAGGGTGGCGAAGTGTTCGTCGATGGCGAGCCGTTCATGCGCGACGGCGCGTTCCTCGTCTAGCGCGGCTACGTGAGCGACTTGCTGCACAACGACATCACCCGGCGGGGGTTCTTCGGCGCGGTTGTCACCGCCGTGATCTCGGCGGCGCTCATTGGCCTGCTCTGGCTGGTGGCCCGGAACGCGCCGAGCGCCGGGACAGACCCGCATTTCGAGGAACCGGCGTTGGTCGCGACGCGCGTGCCGGATCGATGAGGCCAGTGATTGACGTTCACGTGACTGAGTTAGCTGCATGAGTGAGCAAGATCTTCCGGCGAGCGAGGACGCAGCGGCGCCAGTTGCGCCCGCGCCGGTTGTCGATCACGCCAACGGCCCGTCCACGACCGTCGGCATTGGCACTGGCATCGGCATCGGGTGTCTCGTGCTGATCATCCTGCTGGTAATCGTCGGGTTTGTGGCGCGGCGTCTCGGCATCCTCTGACCGCTACCCCGCAGAGTCACTACACTGACGGCAGCGAATCTGGTCAGGGAGCCGTAGCTGACCTGCGTGTGACGCAGGAAAACATCGGGCGGCGTGCGATGCCGCGCACCCTGATGCCGCGACGATAGCCCCATGTTTGGGTCAATCTGTCGCAGATGCCGATCTGCCGGGTGAAGGCAGGGCGGCAGGCTGGCGTGTGTCCAGCCCTGTGCGCATGCAGCGCACATCGACAATCTGGGCCCAGCGGGAGCCGGCCGCCGCGCAAAGCGGCGTACAGGCTGGCTCTGCGCATGGGTATTTTCAGGAACGCAATCAATCGGGCGGCCGCTACGTCACGGACGGGGCCGCCCGCAGGAAAGGAACGACCGTATGTCAGACCGCAACACGGGCAATTCGCCCGACCGCAATACATCGACCGGGCGTGAGGAGAACCGGAGCGGCCAAACCCGATCAGACGCCGGACAATCATCATCAGGGAATCAGAACCGGTCATCACAAGGCCAATCGCGATCCGGAAATCAGGGCCGCTCCGGTGGCGGCCAGCAGCGTACCGGCGGCCAGAGCCGCCCCAGCGACGGGCAGACCCGTCCAGCCAACCAGAACCGCTCGGGAGATGGCCAGCAACAGCAGCGCTCCGGTGGGCAGAATCGCACGGGCGATGGCCAGCAGCAATCGGGGAACCAGCGCCGCCAGAATGACGCGAACCAACAGCGCACGAACGCCCAGAGCAGCGCCCCCGCCGACGATCAGCAGCGAACACCGGGTCAGCGCAGCTCGAAGCCGCGGCCTGGCCGTCGCCCGCAGCGGGACGGTCAGGGCACGCAGCAGCGCACCCGCTCCGGGCGCAGTGGCCCCGGTCCATCGGCGCCGCAGCAGCCCGGCGGCGGGCGCAGTGGCCGGCCATCCGGCTCGCGCGAGCTGGGTGACGGGTGCCTGCGCGTGGTGCCGCTGGGCGGCATGGGCGAAATCGGCAAGAGCATGATGGCCGTCGAATACGGCGACGACTTGCTGGTGATCGACTCCGGCGGCAAGTTCCCGGAAGAGTGGGAGCGGGGGATCGACCTCATCATCCCCGACATCCGCTTCGTGAAGGACCGCCTCTCGAAGCTGCGCGGCATCGTGATTACGCACGGCCACGAGGACCACATCGGCGCGCTGCCGTACGTGGTGCCGCAGTTGGCGGAGCGCGGCAAGGTGCAGATCTACGGCTCCCCGTTGGCGATGGGCTTCGCCGGCAACAAGCTGCGTGAGGGGCGTCTCGAAGAGAAGGTCGAGCTCAACGCCGTTGAGCCGGGAACGCGCATCAAGATGGGCGAACTCGAGGTCGAGTTCGTCAACGTCACGCACACCATCCCGGCGTCCTACACCGTCGTGGTGCATTCCCCGGCGGGGACCATTGTCAACACCGGCGACTTCAAGTTCGACCCCACGCCGGTGATGGGCGACCCGACTGATGTCCGGCGCCTGCGGCAACTGGGCGACGAGGGCATTCTGGCGCTCTTCTCGGACACGACCCGCGTGGAAACGCCGGGCCGCACGCCCTCCGAGCGGATCGTGATGGACACCTTCGACCGCGTGATCCGCGACGCGAAGGGCCAGACGATCGTCGCGACGTTCGCCTCCAACATCAGCCGCGTGCTGATGGCGCTGAAGGCGGCGGAGAAGTACGGCAAGAAGGTCGCGGTGGCGGGCCGCTCCATGGAGCAGAACGTCCGGGTGGCGCTGGAACTGGGCTACCTCGATCCGCCGGAAAACCTGCTGCTGCCGCTCGATCAGGTGATGCGGCTGCCGGCGGACAAGCGCGTCATCGTGGTGACCGGCAGTCAGGGTGAGGCGGCCGCAGCGCTGGCGCGCATCGCGGCGGACGAGCACCCGAAGATCCACATCGGCGTCGGGGACACGGCGCTGATCTCGGCGACGCCGGTGCCCGGTAACGAGGCGACGGTCTCCGAGACGATCGACAACCTCTACCGGCGCGGCGCCACCGTCATCGCCAGCAACACCGAGGGCCGGGTGCACGTCTCCGGGCACGCCGCGCGCGAAGAGCTACGCGACATGATCGACCTGCTGAAGCCGGCGTACGTGGTGCCGATGCACGGCGAGTACCGCCACATGGCGCAGTATCGCGAGCTGGCGGTCGAGGCCGGGATTCCGGCAAGCCACGTGCTGATGACCGAGATTGGCAGCCTGATCGAATTCGAGAATGGCAAGGGTTCCGTGCGGGGTCGGGTGCCCTCCGGCTCGGTCTTCGTCGACCGCCTCGGGGACTACGAACCGGGCAAGGTGCGCCTGCGCACGCGCGATGACCTGATTAGCGAGGGGCTGATCATCGTCACCATTGTAGTGAATGCGGAAAACGGAAAGCTGATTGCCGGGCCGGAGTTCGTCTCCAAGGGGCTGAGCATGGACGCGCTGACCGGCCCGCTCCGGCAGGCGGAGTCAGAGCTGAAGCGCTGGCTGGAGCGCCGCCCGGAGGGGGCGCCGGAAGTCGGCTATCTGGTGTCGCAGGCCAAGGGGATCACCGCGCGCTCGCTCTTCCGCAAGACGAAGCAGCGCCCACTGATTCTGCCAATCGTCCTGGAGCTCTGATCACCGGGACCAATGTCGATATACTGAGCGTTACCCCGCGCAACCCCGTTCGTACACGGCGCGTTTTTGGAACAAGCCGCTGACGACAGGGAGACGCTATTCATGAACGCGGAACGCTTTGACGATGCCGTCCGCCGGTTGCAGGAGAGCCTGAACCGGCGGACGGCGCTTGGCGCGCTGCTGGGCGCGGCGACAGCTGCTGCGCTGACTGGCGAGAGCGAGGGCCGCCTGAAGCCGGGAAAGCGCCGGACCGGGCGCGGCGGGAAAAAGAAGCGCGACAAAAAGAAGAAGCACAAGAAGAACAAAAAGGACAAGAAAAATAAGGGCGGTGGCGGTGGCGGTGGCTCCGGGGGCAGTTGCAAGGGCAGCTACTCCGAGCAGGAAATCCTGGGGTTCATCAAGAAGGCGGCCAAAAAGTACGGGCAATCCGAGAGCGCGATGGTGCGCGTGGCTCGCTGCGAATCCGTCCTCGATCACTGCGCGTACAACAGCTCCGGGCCGTATTACGGGCTGTACCAGTTCCTGAAATCAACCTGGAGCAAGACGCCCTGGGGCGATCAGAGCATCTGGGACCCCGAAGCGCAGGCGATGGCGGCGGCGTGGATGTGGAGCGAGGGCCGCAAGAACGAGTGGGCCTGCAAGTAACGGTTCAGGCGCAGCAGTGCATGAAAAAGCGGGGGCCAATCTGGCCCCCGCTTTTGCGCGTTTGAGGTTGTGCGCTAGTCCTCGCGCTTCTCGAGATCGAGGGCGCAGCCGTTCATGCAGAAGCGGAGGCCACCCTCGGACTTCGGGCCGTCCGGGAAGACGTGGCCGAGGTGGCCGTCGCACTTCGCGCAGCGCACCTCCGTGCGGGTCATGCCGTAGGAGCGGTCCTCGATCATGCGCACGGCGCCGGGCAGAGCGGTGGTGAAGCTGGGCCAGCCAGTACCGGAATCGAACTTGGCGTCGCTCTCGAAGAGCGGGTTGCCACAGCCGGCGCAGCGGAACACGCCATCATCCTTGACGTCGAGGTAGGGATGGGTGAACGGGCGCTCGGTGCCGTGGCCGCGCAGCACCTGGTACTGCTCCGGGGAGAGGCGCTCGCGCCACTCCGCGTCGCTGACGGGCTGCTGCTGGATGGTGTCTGACATGGATCCTCCTGGATTGTGATCGTCTGCCAACATAACGTCAGGATCTGGAAATTGGATCCCGTTTCTGGTCAGGCTTTCTCGCCGAAACGGTCGTAGCTGAGCAGCTCTTCCAGCGGCTTGCGGCCAGGCGTGGAGGGGTTCGGCCGGTGGTCCTTGTGCGTGGTCGCGTAGCCGATGGCGACCACGGAACGGGCCGTCCGGTCTGCCGGGATGCCGAGCGCGGCCTTGGCCTGCGCCTCCTGCGCCTCGTCGCCGAACCAGGCGGTGCCGCCGTCCAGGCCCAGCAGGTGGGCGCCGATTAGCAACCGTTCGGTGACGCGGCCCTCGTCGAAGGCCTCCGAGATCGGGCTGGCGCCGTTGAGCACGATGCCAATCGCCACGGGTACATCGGCCACCCAGTTGATGGGCGTGCGCACCTCGCTGACCTTGCGCAACTGCTCCTTGTCCTTGATGACGATGAACTCCCACGGCTGCGTGTTGCGGCCACTGCCGGTCCACCGGGCGATTTGCAGGAGTTCTTCGAGGACGTCGTCCGGCACGGGGGTCGGCTCGTACAACCGGGTCTGGCGCACGCGGCGCAGTTCGTGGGCGGCGTTGGGATGCGGTGTTTCGGCGGGCATGGTCGCTCCTGAGCGTGAGCCCGCGCGGCGCCGGGCTGCGCGGGCACGGCTATCGTGCCCGCATGATACGCCAGTCTCGTGCCGCCGGATCAGCGCTCGATCAGGGCGAGATTCACAGTGAGCGCGAGCGATTCCGTGGCCAGATGCGGATTCTCGGCGCCCTGAATGGCGCTGATTACCGCCACGCCGTCGACTCCGGCGCGGATGACGGAGCCGGCGTTGGCAATGCTGATGCCGCCGATGCCCACGGTGGGCATGTCTGCGGCTGTGGCGAGCTGTGAGAGGACCATGAGCCCGATTTCCGGGCTGGCGTCGTCCTTCGACTGCGTGCCGAAGACGGGGCCGAGTCCCACGTAGTCAGCGCCGCGCGCCGCCGAACTCTGGGCGTCGCTGGCGTCAACTGGCGAGTAGCCGATGATCATGCCGTCGCCGGTCAGGGCGCGGGTGGCGGGCAGCGGCAGATCCTTCGCGCCGACGTGGACGCCGATGGCGCCGCAGGCGATGGCGATATCGACGCGGTCGTTGACGAAGAAGAGGACATCTGCCTGCTGGCAACGGCGGTTCATGGCCACGGCCAGCGCGAACATCTCACGGCCGTCCGTGTGCTTGGTGCGCAACTGCAGCGAGGTCGCGCCGCCAGCAATCGCCTCATCGACGATCGTCAGGATGTCGCGGTCCGTTTGCTCCGGGTCCGCAACGTAGTAGACCGCCAGCTTGCGCCGCAGATCATCCTCACTGATGGCCGTGGTGAGCATGGTTGAGGGGTCTCCTGAGGGTCAGGCGAAGGCGCGGTCTCGCGCCAGGGCGTGAAAGTGGTCGACGGGGGATTGCCCGCCGCCGATGGAATAGCTGCCGCGGATCGCCTCGGTCAGCCACAGCTTGGCGCGCTCGATGGCGGCCAGTGGTGGCAGGCCCAGCGCCAAATACGCGGTGATGGCGGCGGAAAAGGTGCAACCGGTGCCGTGCGTGTTGACCGTGTCGATGCGCTCGGCGGTCAGTTCGGTGAAGGCGGCGCCGTCATAGACGATATCAGTGGCGTCCCCGGAAAGATGGCCGCCCTTGACGATGACGTAGCGCGGGCCGAGTTCCGCGATGACTTTCGCGGCCTCGCGCGCCGTCTCAACCGAGTCCACGCGCAGCCCGGAGAGGATCTCGGCTTCCGGCACATTCGGCGTCACGATCATGGCCTGCGGCAGCAGCGCCTCCTTCAGCGCCTGCACCGCCCGCTGGTGCAAGAGGGGGTGGCCGCCCTTGGCGACCATCACCGGATCGACCACCAGCGCCGGCACGCCCCACGCCTCGAGGCGGTCCGCCACCGTGCGCACAATGCTGGCGTCCGAGAGCATGCCGGTCTTGATGGCGCTGGCCCCGATATCCTCCATCACCACGTCGATCTGGAGCGAGATGACTTCTTCCGGCACCTCGGCCACGGCGAAGACGCCGCGGGTGTTCTGCGCGGTGACCGCCGTCAGGACGGAAGTTCCGTACACCCCGAGCGCCGCGAACGTCTTGAGATCGGCCTGAATGCCGGCCCCGGCCCCGGAATCAGAGCCAGCGATGGTCATGGCGGTAGGCGGGGTCTGCGGCGGGAATTCGGGCGCCATGCGGTCCTCCTGGGTGGATGCGTCCGGCTCGCTAGCCTAGCACAGCCCTCCCGCCAGCCGGGGATTTGTGCGATCCGGCGGTTTGCGGGTACGATGGGCGTACGTACACCCGCGCAAGCCCGTCAGACCCACAGGTGGCACGTTCATGTGGAACCCTCAGCCGCAACCTGAATCGGGCGCGAACTGGCGCAGCCTGGTGCAAGCGGGCGTCGCTGCGGCGTTCGTGATGGCGCTGCTGGTTGGCGGCGTGGCGCTGGCCTGGAACACCGGCGGTGGCCCGGCGTCGTCAGCCACGCTGGCCCCCGAGGCGCCGCCGACGCCAACCCCGCGCATCATGGCCTTTGTGCCGCGCGAAACTGATGTGCCGCCGACCCACACGGCGGCCTCGCCGCAACTGGTCGTGGAAACTGCCGAGCCGGATTCTGGCGGGCTGGTCATCGTCAGCACGCCTACGGTGATGTCGCTGACCACGAACAACAGCTCCAGCGATGTCGCGACCCAGCCAGTGCTGCGCGCCGCGAAAGCCGCTGACTACGCCAAACTCGCGAATGGCCTGTGGCAGGCGGATGGCAATCATCTGGACAACGCCGGAGACGTGACGGAAGCGACGCGCTGGCTGACGCTGGCGGATGTGCCCAGTTCGGATTTTGCGATCGAAGCCGATCTGCGTGTGACCGGCACGATGCAGCAGGTCTGCGATCAGTCTTTCGGGCTGATCGGGGGCAGTCCCAGCGGCAAGCAGGTGTTCGGCGGCGGCGTGATTTTCCCCTGCCAGGGGGCGGACGCGGCCCGGCTGACGAACGCGACCGACTGGGAGAACGGCTACAACGCGGATGAGGTGCTGGCAGGCGCCGGGTTTGCGCCCGGCGATGGCTGGCGGACGTACCGGCTGGAGCTGCAGGGCGGCACGCTGCGCCTGCTGATCGACGGCAAGGAAATTGCCACATCGCAGTTGGACCCTGGCATCAACCCGGACGCCGGGGATGTCGAGGTCGGCCTGTGGACGCAGGGCGTGGGGGTCGAGGTCCGTGACATCACGGTCACCAGCCTGACCTGACGCATCCTGGCTTACGCTGTGTCGCGAAGCCGGGCGCCGGTCGGATCCCAGCGCGGCTCAGTGACCACGGTGGCGGGGTACGACGCGCCGAAGTACTCGATGGCGACGCGCTGACCCACGGTGGCCAGCTCAGCCGGCAACCACGCGTACGCCAGGCTCTCGCCGACCGAGTACCCGTACCCGGCGCTGGCGACGTAGCCGACCGGAGCGCCGCCGGACACCACGGGTTCCTTCCCCATCACGATGGTGGCGCCGTCATCGAGACGAAGGCAGGTAAGCCGCTGCGCTGGAGGCGCCACCCCGAGGGCGGCGTGTCCCCGGAAGCCCTGTTTCCCCTTGCTGACGGCGAACCCGACGCCCGCTTCATCCGGACGGTGCTCGGCGTGCATGTCTACGCCCCACAGCCGGTAGCCCTTCTCCAGCCGCAGCGTGTCGAAGGCGGCCCGGCCAGCCGCGATCAGGCCGGATTCCTGCCCGGCGGCCCAGAGGGTATCCCAGAGCCAGCCGCCGTACTCCGGCGAAACGTACAGTTCCCAGCCTAGCTCACCGACGTACGAGACGCGCAGCGCCAGCACCGGGACCTCGCCGATAGTCAATTCGCGGGCGGTGTAATAGGGGAATGCCGCGCTCGACCAGTCGTCCTCGCTGACGCGGGTCACGATATCGCGCGCGCGAGGGCCCCACAGCCCGAGGCACGCGAGCGCGCCAGTGACATCTCGCGCCTGCACGGCGCCGCCTTCCGGCAGCGCGTGGCGCAGCCAGGCGAGGTCAGCGAGGCCATTGGCGCCGATCTGGTAGCGGCCGTCGCGGCGCAGGGTGATAGTGACATCACTGCGGATGCCGCCCTGCTCATCAAGGAAAAGGCCGTAGATCACGCGCCCCGGCTTGCGCGGGACCTTCGCGGTGAGCAGGCCTTCGAGCCAGTCGGCGGCGCCGGGTCCGGAGACTTCCAGTTTCGGCAGCGGCGACATGTCGAAGAGCCCGGCATGCTGCCGGGTGGCCTGGTGTTCGGCGCCCGCGATGGGCGACCAGAACTGGCCCGCCCAGCCATCGCGTGCTGGCACGGGAAACTCCGCCAGCAGGGGCGCATTCGCCTCGTACCAGCGCGGGGCCTCCCAGCCCCGGCTCTCGAAGAACACGGCGCCCAGCGCCTGCTCCTGCGCGAAAAAGGGCGAGCGGCGGAGCGGGCGAGGGCGCTCCAGCGGCTGCAGCGGGTGGATGACGTCGTAGACCTCGCGGTACTGCTGGGCGCCACGCTCGCGGATGTACGGCAGCGTGGTGGCGTGCGCCTCGAAGCGGTGCAGATCGCACTCATGCAGGTCAAGATCGGCGTGGCCGTGCGTCATCTCCAGAGCGATGGCCCGCGCGGCGCCTGCGGCGTGGGTGATCCAGATGCCCTCTGCGACCCAGAACCCGCGCAGGCGGTCCGATTCTCCCAG
Organism: Thermomicrobiales bacterium; assembly: GCA_047605145.1. Taxonomy (GTDB): domain Bacteria; phylum Chloroflexota; class Chloroflexia; order Thermomicrobiales; family UBA6265; genus JACCXM01. The sequence goes on from JASGGF010000018.1 coordinate 20,702, forward strand.
CAGCGGGAATCCGTCCGGACTGAACGAGAACATGCCGTTGATCGCCGAGGCGATGCTGACCTGACAAAGGGCCGGCAGCAGTTTCAACGCTTCTTCCCAGGCCGGCGCGAACGCCTCTGCGTCGAACGGGTTGGAGGCCGGCGTATCGTCCGGCGCGCCGTGGGGGCGGATGTCCCACGGATCGACCACGACCGGCTCATGGCCGTAGCCGCCGACCGCGTAGTGGTCTCGGCGCTGCCGGAAGTACAGGTCCTGATCCTGATGCCGTAGCACCGGCTGGGCAATCTCCTTCGTGGCGCCGCGCAATTCGGGGAGCGGCGTGGTCCACGCCAGCTGATGTTCCACCGGAGTCAGGGGGATCGGGACGCCGGCCATCCGGCCCACGTTCGGCCCCCAAATGCCGCAGCAGACCAGCACGCGCTCCGTCGCGATGCGCTCCTTCTCGGTGACCACCGCGACGACCTTGCCGCCGCTCGCCTCCACGCCGGTCACACGCTCCAGACCGCGAAATGTGGCGCCCGTCGCGGCGCGCGCCAGCGCCTCGGCGGCGGCCACCGGGCGCGCTACGCCATCACTCGGCACGGCGTATGCACCGAGGATGGCGCTGGCATCGAGGAGCGGCAGCGCCGCCTGCGCGGCGGCGGGGGAGAGGAGTTCGCCAGCAAGGCCGCACGTCTTCGCCCAGCCGAGCTTGCGGTGCAGATCCGCCCAGCGGGCGGGAGTGGTGGCGACCTCGAGGCTGCCGACCCCGTACCAGCAGGGCTCGCCGTCGAGATCCAGCGCGGCGTACTGGGTCACGGTGTCCTGCGCGAAGCGGGTCATGGTGCGCGAACTATTGGTCTGGAAAACGATGCCGGGGGCGTGGGAGGTGGAGCCGCCGGTCGCGAAGAGGGGACCCTGATCCACCACGACGATGTCGGTCCAGCCAAGATCGCTGAGATGTTTGGCGGCGGCGCAGCCGACAATGCCAGCGCCAATGATGACGACGGACGCGCTGGTGATCATGCGGCGCTGTGCTCCTCGCAAACCCGGATCGATTCCGAAAATACTGTACCGCGAGAACGGCGTGGGTGGATGAGGCAAGGAGGGTGACGCCGCACAATGAGGGAAGCCATGCGAGCAGGGGCCGCGCCATGCTGGTGGAGCGCCATCTGCGCCGTCTTCATCGTGTCATTCATGCTGTCCTGTTCCAGCGCTCAGTTACCGAACTTCAACCCGGATGAGAGCCGGTGGATTTCGCGCGCACACTATCTGGCGGATGTCGCGGACCCCTTCGGCGAGACGTGGCAGGATCAGTACATGACGCGCGGGCAGCCGCCATTCGGGTCGTACGTCACGGGTTTGGGGCTGCTGCTGCATGGCCGCGATCTGGCGACCAACCCGCCGTGGGATTTCGCGCAAACGTGGGAAGCCAATCTGGCTGCCGGGGCGCGGCCGGTGTGGGCCGATCTGCAGGCGGCGCGCAGCACGAGCGCGTTGCTGGTGGCGGCGACTGCCGTGACGCTCGTCGGGATTGCCTCGGTGTTCGTGCCGCCGGGGTGGGCGTTGCTGGCTGGGCTCATCTTCGCGGTGCATCCCTTCAGCCGCTACATCGGCGCGCTGGCGACCGCCGATGCCGCTTTCGGTCTGCTGATTGCGCTGGCGGCGCTGGCGATGGCGCAGTACGCGCGGCGCCGGTCGTGGCAGTGGGCGGCGGCAGTTGGAGTGTTGCTGGGGCTGGGCGGCGCCACGAAGCTCTCGCCGTTGGCAGTGGCGGCTGCATTGGCAATCGGCGGGATTGCGCTGGCGTGCGGGCCGGAGTGGATTCGCCCGGCCGGTAGCCGGCGCTTCGCGGGGCACGGGGTGCTGATTGCTGTGGCGGCAGGGGTTGCGTTCCTCGTGGTCTACCCGTACCTGTGGCCCGATCCGGTGGGCCGCACGGTCAACCTCTTCACGTTCCGGGTGGATGAGATGGCCGCCCAGGCCAGCGACTGGCCAGTGATGGCGGTGCCCACGCGGGCCGAGGCGCTGCGGCGAACCGCGCTCAACTTTACCGACCATTACAGCCTGACGGGGTCGCTTGCCGCCATCATGCACGTCCGGCCGCCACGTGCGCTGCCGCAGCTGGAGGTGCTATTGGCGGTCACCGGGGTCGCCCTGATGGCGCGGGAGAGCTTGCGGGCTGGCCTGAACTCGGCGCAGGCGCTGGTGCTGGCGCTGCTCGGCGGTCAGGTGGCGATCACTATCATGGGGATGCGCTCCGAGTTCGACCGCTACCATCTGCCCGCCGCGCTGCTCGGCGCCGTGGCGATCTGCGTCAGCGTGCACGCGCTGTACGCGTGGGTCTGGCTGGCGCTGCTGGCGTGGCGCGCCGGGCCACCGGCGCCGGGTGAACGCGTGTCTGCAAGAGGCTGATGGAACAAGGGGCGCATCGATGTGGATCATGACCCGGGGCGATTGGCCCGTGTTAATCAATCTGGACCGGTCGGCGCAGATTAGCTACCAGCAGTTGACCAAATATGACCCGAGGACGCGACTGATCGCCGGGATGTGGGAACAGGAGCTGACCCTGGCCGATTGTGCGACGGCGGAGGAAGCCCGGTCACTGATGGCGCTGATCGCCCAGCATCTTGAGGCGGGCGCCGCCTTGCTCGATCTGCGGCACGTCCCCGCCGGGAGCCCAGAGAACAATCCGTAGCGGAGGCCGCATGTCTCCCGCGATCTCGTCACTGGTGGCGAAACGACCAGACGGGTGGGCGCGTTAGGGGAGTCAAAGCGAGCGCAGTGACCCGAACGCGTTCAAGAGGTGGCGAGCGCAGAGCGCGTGAGTGCGTGCGTCGCCGCGGTGGACGGGACACGGTCAGGGAGCAGGCGCGACGTGGAAGACCGCAGCGCGGGGAGGTGCAAACAGTCCGGAATACGGAAACTTCTTCACCGCGACCCTTGGCAGATGCCCAGAATGGTGTATGATGCTGATGATCGCGTGGGGGGAGTACGGTCACCCGTTCAGGGTGATGGTTCTCGGGTGCGGGATCGGGGAGGCGCTCCGGGACGGGATGGGGCGCGGGATTACGAAAGGAGCCGGATTCCATGCGTGCTACGCAGTTCGTTCGCCGCGGCCTGATCGCTTTCGCGACTGTCGCGACGCTGTCCGCGGGTTTTGTGGGCGCCGCTGGCGCTCAGGCCGTCATTGACGGTGATGATGCGATCGTCTGGGGCCCGATTCCGGGCTACGACTACGAAGTTGTGCACACTGACGGTGAGCGCACCGCCATTCTGGCGTTGGGCGTCCCGGGTGTGGCTGCGAACCCGGTTGCGGTTCGCTTCCTGCCTGACTTCGACGGCGCTGCGATCATGAACATCGTGACGCCGGACGTGGTCGCCCAGCGCCCGTAAGGCGTTCTGGCGCTCGCATTCGAGTGTCAAGCCCCGTGCCGGTAACGGCACGGGGCTTTTTGTATCTCTTCCGCGCGAGGATGCAGCTGTGAGCGAAAAGACGGGTCACGATTGGCGGCCGCTGGCCGTGCCGACGCAACAGGTCGCAAACGAACGTTTCATCGTCACCGAATGGCGCTTTCCGCCGCAGGGGCATACTGGCTGGCACCGTCACGCCCACGATTACGTAGTGGTGCCGCAGACGACGGGAACGTTGCTGATTGACCTCGGAGACAGCGAGACGACAGCGCAACTGACCAGTGGCGTCTCGTACGCGCGCAACGCGGGCGTCGAACACGACGTGATCAACGACAGCGACGGTGAGTTCGTCTTCGTGGAGATTGAGGCCGTCAGGTAACGGCTGACTGGCGACACGCGCGATGCAGCCGGAGACAGATCCATTTCCCGAGTCGTTGGCAGTCACGGGCGGGGCTCCCAACCAATCTAGCCTCCACCGCCGGCTGCCGCTAACCACGCTCCTGATCGCCAACGCGGTCTCGCTCAGCGGGGAAGCGGTGACGGCGGTGGCGATCCCGTGGTACGTGTACACCACGACCGGCAGCGCCGCCCAGATGGGCCTGGTCGGTTTCTTCACGGTGCTTCCCCGGGTGCTGGCGACCTTCTTCGGTGGCGCGCTGGTGGACAGGATCGGGTTCCGCCGCACCAGCGTCACGGCAGATATGCTCAGCGGTCTGGCGATTGCGGGTATTCCGCTGCTGAGCGGGGCCGGGCTGCTCTCGTTTCCCACGCTTTTGGCTCTGGTTTTCCTCGGCGCTGTCTTCGACGGGCCGGGCGCCACCGCGCGCGAAAGCATGGCGCCAGAGCTGGCGGCGCACGCTGGTGTCCCACTGGCCCGCGTCAACGCCATCTACCAGACGGTGCAGCGGCTGGCGCTGCTGATCGGGCCGGCGCTTGCTGGTGTGCTCATCGTGGCGTTCGGCGCCACGCGCGTGCTCTGGATCGATGCCGTGACCTTCGCGGTTTCCGCGCTACTGGTTGGCGTGGGGACGCAGGGCGTCGCGTTGCCGGGGCCGCCGCCGGAGCAACGTCCCTACTGGCAAGATCTCACCACTGGTCTGCGGGCCATCATGGCCGATCCGCTCCTGCGGGCGCTGGCGGTGGTGCTCTGCTTCCTGAACTTTGTCGAGGCGCCGCTGGTGGCGGTGGCGCTCCCCGTCCTCGTGCGCGAGCGGTTCGGCAGCGCCGAAACCTTTGGGGTGCTGGTTAGTGCGCTGGGGGCGGGCGCGGTGGTGGGATCGCTGGTGTACGCGGCGATTGGCCCGCGCTACTCGCGGTACCGTGTCTTTTCCCTGGCCTATCTGGCCGTTGGTCTGCCGTACTGGGTGCTGGCCGCGACGCCGAGCGTCGTGATCGCCATCGGCGCCATGGTGGCGATGGGGCTGGCCGCCGCGCCGCTGAACCCCATCCTGATGACGGTGCGGCAGGAGCGCGTGACGGAAACCGCCCGCGCCCGGGTGTTTGGTACGATGACCGCCGTAGCGTTCGTGGCGATTCCTCTGGGCCAGCTGGTGGGCGGGCTCGTCATCGAATCGGCCGGTGTGACGACGGCATTCATGCTAATGGGAGCACTCTTCCTGATCACGACGTTGGCGATTCGCTTGCTGCCGGTGCTGCGCCAAATGGACGCTACCCCGTCATTCGGACCGGCGTCTGAGGCTCGCTGAGCGCGACCTCCAGGACGTCGGGCCGGTGGGAGAGCACCTGAATCTGCCGGTCCTGATCCCAGGCGTGGAACTGATCGATCTGCAACGGTTGCGCCAGGTCTGCATCGAGGCGCAGCACGCCCCCGGCAAACTCGCGGGCCGTGACCCCGTTGACCTGCGGCAGGGTGTGCAGGAAGCGCTGGAGCGAGAGTGCGGATCGCGCCGATGCCACGCCGTGCACCACGATGGCGGCGCGTTGCGGCTGCCACACTGGCGTAGCGTCCGGCAGCGTGACGCGCTCCAGCGCGGCGTTGACCCGCTGCGACAAGGCGTCGAGGCTGCCAGCCATGGCGCCCAGTTCGAGGGAGATGGCTTCCAGTTCGGAGCGTACGTGGGACGCTTCGCCCACGGCCGGACTCGCGTCGGCGCCAGCCGAGCGCTCCTGCGCCGCCAGCCGCAGCAACTCGCGGGCGTGGCTCACGTTGTCCTGTATGAGTGCATCGAAGCGTTCGTAGAAGGCGAGGCGCTCCTGCAATTGCTGGACCTGCCGCCGCAGGTCGGCATCGTTTTCCCGGGTCGTCAGGGGGGTGTCGTTTTCCATGCGAGGGTGCTCCGGGACGTGGCGGGACACGGCAGCCGGCTGCGGCCATGGGGGTGAGTCTAGCAAAGCAGACTGGCGCGGAATATGCAGCAAACCGGGAACCAGGTCCGGGTTTTCTCCGTTATCATGGCGAAACCCTGAACAATCCAACGTCCCCCGTTCAGGGGTATCGGAAGGACACTCCATTCATGTTTGAGGCGCTATTCGGCGGCCGCAACAAGTCCACCATGGTCAGTAAGGACCAGGCGCTCCCGGGCCGCCCAGCCCAGTGGTTCGCCATTCCGGCGCGACACGAGGTGCTTGGCACGCCGCTGCAGGGTCCATTCCCGGCGGGCCTGGAAGTCGCCATCTTCGGGCTCGGCTGCTTCTGGGGGGCCGAGCAGATCTTTTGGCAGCTGCCGGGTGTTTACACCACCTCCGTTGGGTACGCGGGCGGGTACACGCCGCACCCGAGCTACGAGGAGGTCTGCTCCGCCAAGACCGGGCACGCCGAGGTGGTGCAGGTCGTCTTCGATCCGGCGCAGATCAGCTACGACCAGCTGCTGAAGGTCTTCTGGGAGGCCCACGACCCGACGCAGGGCATGCGCCAGGGTAATGACGTCGGCACGCAGTACCGCTCGGTGATCTACACCACCAGCGAGGCGCAGGCGCAGGCCGCCGAGGCCAGTAAGGCGATGTACGACGCCGAGCTGCGCAAGGCGGGCTTCCCGGCCATCACCACCGAGATCGAGCCGGCGCCGGAGTACTTCCTGGCGGAGGACTACCACCAGCAGTACCTGCACAAGGTGCCCAACGGCTACTGCCCGCACCACGCCACTGGCGTCGCCTGTCCGGCCTGGAGTGGCACGCTGGAGGGCGCGGCCGCAGTCGGGGCCAGCGCGGACTAACGCTTTCCCACCTGCGGCCAAATACACTGGGGGGCCAGCGCAATCACGCGCTGGCCCCCTGTTGTGTCGCTGCTACCGGACATCCTGCAACGACCAGATGTACTCAGCGACTGAGACGACATCCGTGACCGGCATGCCGCTGGGGGAAACCCCAGTGGCCCGCATCATCATCGGGCCGTAACTGGAGTACACGGTGAACTCCGTGCCGTTGGTCGTCGGCCCGGTAATCGCGACGCTGTACTCGAATCCTCGCGGCGCGGACACGAACTGCGTGTCGGTGTTATCGACGCGTTGCTGCGCGTAAAAGTCCACCGCCTGCCGGGCCGCCGCATCCGAACTGAACACGTGCACGCTGATATCGATCCAGCCGGCTCGGCCAGGCGGAGGGCTATCGCACGCCCAGATGCGGAAGGAGTTCATGCGCCAGCCCCAATCGACGAGGCGCTGCCGCACCTGCTCTGTGCCGCCAAGCGCATTTGCAGCGACATCGAACGAGCGCGACCCAGAATC
>JASGGF010000019.1:0-27436 GCA_047605145.1 Thermomicrobiales bacterium
GCCGCGCGCCCGCCCGGCACGACCGTGACGGTGCGCGGCCTCTTCGCCGATCTGCCGGCTCGCCGCGCCGCGTTCGCCGCTGGGCAGGCGCGCACGGAGATGGCCCAGATCAGCGCGGTTGTCCGCCGCCTCGCGCTCGCCGCGCCGGAGGTCCGCTTCAGCCTCTACAGCGAAGACCGCCTCGTGCTGCAATCCGCCGGCTCTGGCGACCTCATCGCCACCATCGCGGAGACGCACGGCCACGCCCTGCTGCCGGCGCTGCTGCCGCTGGGGCCAATGGAAATCGGTGGCGCGAAGGTTCACGGCGCCATCAGCGGCGCGGAAGTGACGCGCGCCGGGCGGGGGAGCGTCACCCTGCTGGTGAATGGCCGTCCCGTCTTCGGGCGCGGGCTCCAGGCCGCGTTGGAGGCCGCCTACCGGCCGCTGCTGCCGCGCGGGCGCCACCCGGTACTGGTCTTCGCCATCGAGGTTGACCCGCGCCGCGTCGATGTCAACGTCCACCCGGCCAAGCTGGAGGTGCGCCTGCGCGGCGAGCGCGAGATCGGGCAGGCGCTGGCTGAGCTGGTGCGCGACGCCCTCGGCCGCCGCCCGTTGGCGCTGCGCTGGGAGCCGCTGACCGGCGCCGCCGCGCTGGCGCAGGAGGCCGCGCACGTGCTGGCGGAGGAAACGGCCGCGTGGGACGCCGCCGCCCCGATCATCACCCCCGGCCTGCCGCCGTTGCAGTTGCTGGGGCAACTGGGGAACCGCCTCCTGCTGCTGGAAGGCGATGCCGGCCTCTACCTCGTCGATCAGCACCGCGCCCACGAGCGCATCCTCTACGAGCGGATGCGCGCCGCCCACGCCGCCGCCGACCGCGAACGTCCGGCAGACCACGCGCCGCCGCTGCCGGAGCCACTGCTGATCGAGCTGGGCGCGGCCCGCGCCGCCGCCCTGCACCGCCGGCTGCCGGAACTGGCTGGACTCGGCTTCGCGTTGGAGGAGTTCGGAGGCCGCGCCTTCCTGCTGCGCTCTGCCCCGGCCCTGCCCGGCGTGCTCCCCGGCGGCGCGCTCGATGCCCTCGCCGACCCCGCCACCCTCGCCGACGCGCTCCTGCTCGCCGCCGATGACGTCGAAGCGGGTGACGGCGAAACGTGGCAGGAGCGCCTCCTCGTTCGCCTCTCCTGCCGCACCGCCGTCCGCCGTGGCCGTCCCCTCGCGTGGCCCCTCATGCGCGCGCTCGTCGAGGGCCTCGGTCACACCGCCGCCCCTGCCGTCTGCCCGCACGGCTCCCCGCTGCTCATGCACGTGGACGCCAAGGCGCTGGAGCGGCAGTTCGGCTGGGAGTAGGGGAGTGCATCGGGCTGGCGCGGAGCAATTGTGCGGGATAGCGCCGGGCAATCCGGGAGATTGGCGCGGTGATCGCTGGCGCAGCGCTGCCATCCGCACGCCTTGCGGGGGATGAGATCGCTTCCCCTGTTGCCCGGGGCAGCCGGCGGCCCCGAAGGCGCAGGGCAACGTGCAGTGTCCCCACTGTGGCGAAGAAGTACCATACCCGCTCATGGTTTACGGAGCTGAGGTTAATGGTTAGCCCGGACCGAGAAAGCGAGAGGCGGCCGCAGTTTACCGACGCATGCTCCGCGTTGCCGTCTCTCAGTGATCCGGCGTTGGCAGGCTCCCAGGAGCGGGTATCGCTTCCGGTATTCCCTGATCCGCAGGAGCATCTGGAATCGTTCTTTTCCCGGTGTCCTTCTCCCATCGTTCAGGCGGATCTGGCCGGGTTCGTGACATCCTGGAACCCGGCAGCAGCGCAGTTTTACGGCTATTCCTCTGCCGAGATGATCGGTCGCCATGTGTCCATGCTTGCCCCGGCGGCAGTGGCGAGCGACGTGCAACGTCAGGTCGAGATCCTCCGGGCCGGGCGCGTCGTGGAGCCCTTCGAAACCATTGCGCTGACCCGGGATGGACAACGCATCGACGTGTCAATCACCATCTTTCCGGTGTTTGATGCTGATGGTCATTGCGTGGGGAGCGGCAGCATCACGCAAGATATTTCTGCACGCAAGCAGGCGGCCCTCGCGCTCGCGGCGAGTGAACAACGGTTCCGCGCTGCGTTCGACATCACGCCGGCGGCGATGTCGTTGGTTGGGCTCGATGGGTGCTTCATCCAGGTGAACCGCATGACCTGCGCCATGCTGGGGTACACCGAAAACGAAATGCGGCGCATGTCAATTGCCGATGTCCTGTTGCCCGAGGACGCCACACCAGATCCCGGCGCAGAACTGCTGAGGCGAGCCATGAACCCGGAGTTCAACCCGGAACTGCGGCTCGTGCGGCGGGACGGCTCGGTGTGCTGGGTGCATCTGGCTGTTGGCGTCATGGTGGATGAGCAGGGGCAACCCGCGTCCTTCCTTATTCATGGGCATGACCTGACCGAGCAACGGGCCGCGCAGACGCGCCTGGCCACGTTGCGCGCCCAGTTTCACGATGTCATTGACCGGGCTGGCGCCGCACTTGTTGACCTGGACGGGAGCTGGCGGATTCTCCGGACCAATGTCGCAGCCGAGGCGTTGTTCCCCGGGGTTCGCGCGCCACTCGTTGGCCAGCTCCTCCAGGAAGTCCTCGATCCCGCCACGCTGAGCGATTTCGCGGGCTTCCTGACGAGCGCGTTGCGGGACCAGCGACCCGTCCAGATCGCCGAGTACTTCTCCCAGTCTCTCCAAATCTGGGTTTCCGTCCAGATCACCCCCACACCCGAGGGGCTGTCGCTGCATGTGCGAGACATCACCGCGCAGCGGAACGTGGAGGACTCCCTTCGCCAGGTAGAGGCGCGCTTCGAGGTTCTGGTGGCCAATCTCCCGGCCACCGTCTTCATGCACGGCATCACCGCAGCAGAGCAGATCCTTTTCCTTAGCCCGTATTTCGCGGTCATGACCGGGTATTCGGTTGAGCACGGCATGCGCGCGCTGGCGACCGATGGCTGGCTGAGCCTGATCCATCCAGACGATCGCGGGCAGGTGATCTCGCAGGCAGCCGTGGGCTTGCGGGGTGAGGGCAAGCTGACGATGGAGTTTCGCCTGCGCTGCGCCAGCGGCCGCTACATCTGGGTGGAATCCAGCGCCTCCCTTGTGCGGAGTGACGACGGCAGGCCGATGGCCTGGCTGGGCATCCTGACCGATGTCACGGGGAAGCGCGAGGCGCGGCTGGCCTCCGCCCGACTGGCGTCGATCGTGGAGTCGGCGGAGGACATTATCTATTCGCGCACAACGGATGGCGTGATCACCAGCTGGAATCCCGGAGCCGAACGCATCACCGGCTACCCCGCAGAGGTGGCGATTGGTCAAACCCTGACGGATTTGTTCCCGCTGGACAACGTTCAATTGCTCTCGCTCCGGGATCTGGAATCCATGAGCGCAGGTATGCGGTTCAATGCTCGCTTCCACCGCGCCGACGGCGAAAGTGTCGATCTCGCCATGGCGGTAACCCGGCTGAATGATGAAGTGGGCAACGTGATCGGTGTTTCAACAATCGGGCGGGACATTACTGCCCAATTGGCCGTCGAGCGCGAGCTGCGCGCAGCGCTGGAGGCCGCCGAGGCTGGCGAGCGGACCAAGGCGCTATTCCTGGCCATGATGAGCCATGAATTGCGTACCCCGTTACAATCGGTGCTGGGGTACGCCGATCTGTTGTTGGGCGGGGCCAGCGGCGCGCTCACGTCCGCGCAGCGTGAGGATGTAGGCGCCATTCACGCCGGCGCCACGCGCATGGTGAGCCTGATCCGGCAGATGCTGGATCTGTCATGGATGGAAGCGGGCCGGCTCGACCTGAAATCCGAAGTCATGGATCTGACCGCCATCCTCACCCGCATCCATGCCACCGTGCTGCCACAGGCGCAAGCGCAGGGATTGTCGCTACGGCTGGACTCACCCCCTCCGCTCCCTGAGGTGCTGGGGGATCCGGAACGGCTTCGCCAGATCCTGGACAACCTGATCGACAATGCGCTCCGATTTACCGAGGCAGGAGGCGTGCGCATCAGCGCGCGCGTTCGTGGCGACTGGGTCGATCTGGCGGTGGAGGACACCGGGAGTGGGATTCGCGACGCGGAACTGCCATTCATCTTCGAATCGTTCCGGCAAGACACTGGGCGGCTCAGCCGTCGTTCCGGCGGCGCCGGGCTCGGGTTGGCCATCGCCCAGCGGCTCGCCCGCCAGATGGAAGGCGATGTGACCGTTGACACCCGTGTGGGAGCCGGCTCGACCTTTACCCTGAGCTTGCCGACCGCTGCCGCATTGCGGGCGCGCTGGCGGGAGCCGCGCGAGGAAGATGCGAATCTCTGACTCGCTGTTGCCGCCGTCACTCCGCGCCACCCGATCCCCGTGGCAGTGATAGCATCGCCCTATACCGTTGAGCGTTGGCGCACAGATGCGCCATATGCCATGTGGGAGAAGACGATGCGCGCGGCAGTTCTCGTGGCGCCCGGCCAGCTCGAGGTGCAGGATGTCCCTGATCTCGAGATCGGCCCGGGCGAAGTGTTGGTCAAGAACACCGTTGCCGGTATTTGCGGGAGCGATCTGCACCTCTATTCCGGCAGCCTGCCGGACGTCATGCCCCGCATCCTTGGCAAGGTGATGGGGCACGAGCTCACTGGCGAGATCGTCGAGGTGGGGCCGGGCGTCACCAACGTTGTCGTGGGGGACCGCGTCGCGGTCGAGCCACTGCTGGCTTGCGACCACTGCGTTGATTGCCTCGTGGGGGATTACCACCTCTGCCCGGAGCTGCAGCACGTCGGCATCGGCTGGAGCGGCGGCTTCGGCCAGTTTGCCAAGGCTCCGGCGAAGAACGTCTTCAAGCTGCCCGATCACGTCTCCTATGAAGATGCCTCGCTGCTGGATGTGCTCGCCGTCGGCGTGCACGCCATCAACATCATGGGCATCCACATGGGCAGCACCGTCCTCGTGTTCGGCGGCGGCGCCATCGGCATCGCCACCGCGCAGGCCGCCAAGTGGGCCGGCGCCTCCATGGTTGCGCTGGTGTCCCGCAGCAAGCTGGGGCGCGAGTTCGCGCTGCAAACTGGCATCGATGTCGCCATCGACTCCACCACGGAGGATGTCGGCGCGCGGATCAAGGCGCTGACGAACGGGCGCGGCCCGGATGTCGTCTTCGACGCCGTCGGCGGCTCGCAGCACTACGTGCAGCAGGGCATCGAAATCGCCCGACGCGGCGGCAAGATCGGCGTGCTCGGCGTCTTCCCGCAGCAGCCGGTGATGCTGACCCCCGGCTTCCTCATCAACGAGCTCTCGATCGTCTCCTGCTTCAGCTATGCCAAGTGGGGCGGCGTGCCGGAGTTCCAGATCGCGCTTGATGGGCTCGCCTCCGGCGCCTTCGCCGGCGCCGGCTACATCTCCGAGCGCTACCCGCTGGACGACATCATGGCCGCCTTCGCCGCCGCCGAACACAAGGGCGGCAAGGACGCCATCAAGGTCTCCATCGTCCACGACTGACCGCGCACGCCTCCCACCCGTAAGCCCCTCTCCCGCGCATCGGGAGAGGGGTTGGGGTGAGGGCTAACCCGGAGGGCAACGATGCCACATCTCTTTGGAAGAGACTACACCCGCGAAGAGCTTCTGCAGCGCATTGGCCGCCTCGATCAGGTCGCCGGCGTGCGCCTCGTCGAGCGCACCGATGGCCGCGAGCGCGGCGTGCGCGTGCTGGAATTCCGCACCGGCAGCGGCTTCGAGTTCGACGTCATCGTCGATCGCGGCATGGATATCGGCCGCTGCGAGCATCAGGGCCGCGCCCTCGGCTGGCAGAGCGCCACGGGCTTCAGCAATCCGCTCGCCTTCGAGCCGGATCAGTTCGGCTGGCTGCGCGGCTTCGGCGGCGGGCTGGTCACCACCTGCGGCATGGAGCACGCGCTGTTCATGGCGGAAGACACCGCCGAGCACCACCACTACCCGGCCAAGACGACGGAGCAGTACGGCCTGCATGGCCGCGTTTCCTACACCCCCGCCACACTCACTGGCTACGGCGTGCGCTGGGAGGGCGACGACGCCATCCTGTGGGCGGAGGGCGAGATTCATCAGGCAGCAGTCTTCGGCGAGAACTTCCTGCTGACGCGGCGCGTGGAGGCGAAGGTCGGCGAGGACCACCTGCACATCCACGATGAGGTCACCAACGCCGGCTGGAACCCCACGCCGCACATGTATCTCTACCACGTCAATGTCGGCTTCCCGGCGCTGGATGACGGCGCCGAGCTGCTGATCCCGGCCAGCAACCCGACCCCACGCGGCAGCCACGATGTCGCTGGCTATCGCGCGTTTCACGGCCCGACCGCCGGCTACGAGGAGCAGGTCACCGAGCACGATGTCGCCGCCGAGGCCGATGGCTCCGTGCCGGTCGCCATCGCCAATCGCGCCGCCGGGTTCGGCGCCTACGAGGTCTTCAACAAGGCGCAGTTGCCCTTCCACTTCATCTGGCGGATGCTGGGGCAGGGGACGTATGTGGTCGGCATCGAGCCGAGCACCAACCGCACCTCCGGCCGCCTGCCCGCGCGCGAATCGGGCGAGCTGATCATCCTGCAGCCAGGTGAAACTCGCGTCTACGATCTGGAGCTGGGCGCGCTGGTGGACAGCGCCGCCATCGACGCGTTCGCGGCGCGGGTGGATGCGATTGGGTAGGAGTTCGCCCTCACCCCCAACCCCTCTCCCGATGCGCGGGAGAGGGGAGCCGACCGGCTGCGTCGGCGCCGATGTCCGGGATCACCACGCCGCATCTGGCGCGACCTTCCGGGGAGTGAGCCCCTCTCCCGCGCATCGGGAGAGGGGTTGGGGTGAGGGCCATCTCGGACTTACCGTAATCTCGTAACAGGAGCACACCTATGGATCTCGGACTCAAGGGCAAGACCTTCGTGATTGGCGGCGGCAGCAAGGGGCTGGGCCGTGGCACGGCCAACGCGCTGGTGGCGGAGGGTGCGCGCGTGCTGCTGCTCTCCCGTGATCAGGAGAGCATCGACGCCGCCATCGCCGACCTCGGCGACGCCGCTATCGGCGTCACTGGCGACATGGCCGACCCGGACACCGCCGCCAAGGTGAACGCAGTGGTGGATGCGCATTTCGGCGGCAAGCTGGACGGCGTGGTCATCAACGCCGGTGGTCCCCCCGCCGGCAAGGCGCTGGATCTCACCGAGGAGCAGTGGTTGGGCTCCTACCAGCTGCTCATCGGCGGCCCGCTGCGGATGCTGAAGCTGCTGGTCCCGAAGATCAACGACGGCGGCGCCATCCTCTTTGTCACCTCGACCTCCGTCCGCCAGCCGGTCAACAACCTCGACACCAGCAACGTGCTGCGCCCGGGCGTGACCGCGCTCGCCAAGACGCTCTCCATCGAGTTGGCCCCGCGCATCCGCGTCAATTCGCTGGCGCCGGGACGCATCAACACCGACCGCATCCGCTCACTGGACAAGATCCGCGCCGATCAGCAGGGCATCACCCAACAGGAGGCCGCCGCGCAGTCCAGCTCGCTCATTCCCTTCGGCCGTTACGGCGAACCCAGCGAGTTCGGCGCCTTCGCCGCCTTCCTGCTCTCGCCCGCCGCCTCCTACGTCTCCGGCCTCGCCGCCCACGCCGACGGCGCCATGACGACGGCGCTGCCGTAAGGGGGGCGCCGCCTGCGGCTCAGGGGGCGCCGGGCTGACGCCCTCAGGGGGTGTAGGGGGTGAAGGAGCACGTCATTCTCCTTCACCCCCTTACACCCCCTGAGCGCAGCGCCACCCCCTGAGGGCGAAGCCCGGCGCCTCCTCAAATCCGTTACCTCCGGCCATTGCCGCCGGCCCCCGCCACCCGATAGTCTTCCCGTTGCACGCTGGCCCGCCGGCCGCCCGCGCTCGTGCCCTCCCGCCCGGTTTGTCGTGAACCCGCCGAGGGAGAATGCACGTTGCGACGTTCACTGCTGGTTTCCGCCCTCTTCCTGACCGCTTCCGCCGTCTCTTTTCCGCACGTTGCGTACGCGCAGGACGCCGCCCAGCGCCCCGCCGCCATTCGCGCCGGGAACTGCGCCAGCATCGGTGACCCGTTGGTGGCGCTGGATAATGTGGTCGCCCCCGGCGGCGATGAGCTCGGGCCGGATGGCGCCACCCCGGTCGAGCAGTCGGTCACCGTCGTGCCGCAGTTGCTGCCCGATCTGCTGGCGGGCGGCTACGTCGTCGTCGTCGACAAGTCGGTCGATGAACCCGGGACCCTCGCCGCCTGCGGCGTAATTGGCGGCGTCGTAGGGGCGGATGGCACGCTCGCTGTGGGCATCGGCCCCATGGACGGCTCCCGGCTGGACGGCGTCGCCTACTTCGATCCCAAGCGCGACGACAGCGGCACCACCGTCACCCTGCTGATGGTCGATAACCGCGCCGTCGATGACGCCAACGGTCCGGCCGGCCCGATTGGCATGGCGGGCGAGGATGGCACGATCACGCTCGGCGGCGTCTCCGAGACCACCGACACCATGAACGTGCTGGACGATGGCTCTGGCCCGGCCCCGGCGGAAGACGCCGCCCCGGCCCCGGCCCCCGAGCCTGCTGCCAGTGGCGCTGAGAGCGGCGCTGCGCCCGTCGAGAGCGCCGAAAGCAGCGATGGCAAGGGCGCCAAAGGCGGAAGCGCCAGCGACGGCGACAAGGGCGGGCGTGGTGGCAAAGGTGGGAAGGGCGGCAAGGGGGGCAACGGCAACGCCGGCAATGACGGCTCCGCGTCTGCCTCCGGCTAACGACCGACCGGTCTGCCTGAGGCGCCGTGCGCTCCGGCTACAATCGCCCCAGACCCGGTGATAGCAGCGCGGCGGGCTGAATCCGCCGCGCCATTCGCCCTATGGCATGGAGGACGAGGATGGCGGTCACGGAGCAGATAGACGCCCGGCCCGCGCTGGATGACCTGCGGCGGAAGAGCGCCGAAGCGCGCCGGCTCATCGTGCAATCGATTCACCACGCGGGCGCCGGCCACCTTGGCGGGCCGCTGTCCGCCACGGACCTGCTGACCGCGCTCTACTTCGACCAGATGCGTATCGATCCGGAGCGCCCGGACTGGGAGGAGCGCGACCGCTTCATCCTCAGCAAGGGTCACTCCTCCATCGCGCTGTACACCATCCTCGCCCTGCGCGGCTTCTTCCCGGTCGAGGAGCTGAAGACCTTCGACGCCGAGCACTCCCGCCTGCAGGGCCACCCGGACATGCACGCGCTGCCGGGGCTGGAGATGTCCACCGGCTCCCTCGGGCAGGGGCTCTCGCCGGGAGCCGGCATGGCGCTCGGCGCACGGCTGCGCGGGCTCGACTTCCACACCTTCGTCATGCTGGGCGACGGCGAGATTCAGGAAGGGCAGATCTGGGAGGCGGCCTTCATGGCCGCCCGCTACCAGCTCGACAACCTGATCGCCATCGTTGACTACAACGGCCTGCCGCAGTTCGGCTGGCCCGATCCCAGCGGCCACACCCGCGCCACCGGCTTCGAGGATGCCGCCGGCAAGTTCCGCGCCTTCGGCTGGAACGTCATCGAGTGCGATGGCCACGACCACGCCGCGATCCGGGCCGCGCTGGACGAAGCCCGCGCCCATGAGGGCCTGCCCACCTGCATCGTGGCGCACACCATCAAGGGCAAGGGGATCTCCTTCATGGAGGGCGATTACCTCTGGCACGCCAAGCCGCCCACCGACCAGCATCTCGCCGACGCCGAAGCGGAAATCGAGGAACTGCTGTCCACCATCCTCGCGAACGGAGGCCGCGCATGAGCAGCGCCACGACAACCACCCGCCGCATCACGCCGCTGCCGTTCGCCGGCGCGGAGAAGCGGCAGCTGCGCGATGTCTGGGGCGAGACCCTGCTGGAGCTGGCCCGCGAGTTCCCCGACCTCGTGGTGCTGGACGGCGACCTCGCCAACTCCACCCGCGCCGACATTATTCAGGGCGAAATGCCCGAGCGCTTCTTCGAGATGGGCATCGCCGAGCAGAACATGGTCGGCGTTGCCGCCGGCATGGCCACCCTCGGCTTCGTGCCGTGGCTCTCTACCTTCGCCGCCTTCATGGCGAACCGCGCCACCGATCAGGTGCGCATCGTGGTGGCGCAGCCGGGCCTGAACGTGAAGATGTGCGGCGCCTATTCCGGCATCCTCACCGGCAAGACTGGCAAGACCCACCAGAGCGTGGAGGACTTCGCCATCTTCCGCGCCATGCCGGGCGTGGTCACCATCGCCCCGGCGGACGCGGTGGAAATGCGCGCCGCCATGCGCGTCATGCAGCAGACACCCGGCCCCATGTACCTGCGCGTCACCCGCGACCCCTCGCCCACCATCTTCCCGGCGGACTACGAGTTCCGCATCGGCGAGGGTATCCTGCTGCGCGAAGGCGCCGACATCGCGCTCATCTCCACCGGCGTGCAGACCATCCGCGTGCTGGAGGCCGCCGAGCTGCTCGCCGCTGACGGCGTCGAGGCCAGCGTGCTGCACCTCCCCACCCTTAAGCCCATCGATGAGGACGCCATCGTCGAAGTGGCCGCGCGCTGCGGCCGTGTGCTGACCTCGGAGGATCACTCCATCATCGGCGGCCTCGGCAGCGCCGTGGCGGAAGTGCTCAGCCAGCGCCAGCCCACGCGCCTGCGTATCAACGGCCTGCGCGACGTCTACGGCGAATCCGCCCCGAACGACTACCTGCTCGAGAAATACGGGATTTCCGCAACGCACATTGCGCGCGAAGCCCGGGAGTTGATTGCAGCGGGGTAAGGGATGCTCTCACTCCCAGCCCCTCTCCCGAAGTACTTGCGCGGGAGAGGGAAGCCGGTCGGGGAGGCGAGGGGGAACACTGATATCACCATGTCACCGCCGGGTTGCCCACACTGGGCGAAAGCCCCTCGCCCTTCGCAAAGGGCGAGGGGTTGGGGTGAGGGTTCCTCGCTGACATTCGCGACAGAGTCTGGCGCGCTGGCTACCCCTCGCCAAGCGGCGCGAACAGCGACACCTCGGTCCCGTCCGGGTCGCGCACGATGGCGTAGCGCTGCCCCCAGAACGCATCCCACGGCGCCTTGTGTCCCGCGTAGCCCGCGCCGGTGAGCGTGGCGTAAACCGAGTCCACGCCGCCGGCGGAGTCGCACAGGAAGGCAAGGCCGACCCGGCCGGAACTGGCCGGCGGCGTGAAGGTGTCATCGAAGGAGCGGATCACGTCTTCGGTGTCCCAGCCTATGCGCATCCCGCCCGGCAGGGTGATCTCGACGTGCGCTTCCGCGTCGGCGCTGAACGGAATCTCCAGCCCCAGCGCGCGGTAGAACGCCAGCGCGCGCGCCATGTCGCTGACGATGATGCCGATCATGTCCAGTCTGGGTTGCATGGGTGTCTCCACGGTCTGCGAATACGTGGACAGACGATAGGGGATCAGGCGGGCGGCGTCTTGAACAAATCGGCCACCGCCGATTGCGGATCGTTCCCAAGCAGCACCGAGGGCGGCTGCCCGGCCAGCGTCTGCATCTCGCGCGTCATGTGCGCCTGATCGGCGTACCCGGCGGCGTGCGCAAGGCGCGCCAGCGTCGGGGGCGGGATGGGGTGGCTCGCCAGCCACAGGGCGCGCTGCAAGCGAAGGATGCGCTGCAGCATTTTCGGGCCGTACCCGACGTGCTCTGCGAAGTGGCGCCGCAGATGGCGCTCGCTGCAATCCGCCTCCGCGAAGAACGCGGACACCGGCGCGGCGGGATGGCGCGCCAGCCACCGCGCGGCATCCTCCACGAAGGGATGCGCCGGCATGGCGCCCTGCGCCAGCGCCGCCACCACCCCGGCGCACGCCGCCGCTTCAGGGGCGTCAGTGGCCGCGCTGACTACGTCGCGCACGCGACGCCAGTTGCGCTCCGTCAGCACATCCGCCAACACCGCCCTGCTGTCCAGCAGCTCGGCGGCGGCCGCGTGGAGCAGCCGCGGCGCAACGGCGGGCAGGAAACGCACCCCCAGCGTGCGGTCTCCGGCCGCGCTGTGCGCCAGCAGTGGCCGCGTCATCGGCCCGGCCACAAACGGCTCACTCCCAGTGGGCCAGATCAGATCGATGCAGCCATCGGGTAGCACCATCGTTTGCCGGGGCTGCCCCCCCGCCTCGCTCACCCAGACGCACGCGACGAGGTCGCGCAGCGCAGGGGGTTGCGCGATTTCCCGGTAGCGTGGGGCGGCGTCGCTATGGCTGGGCATCGCGCGCGGTGAGCAGGTCGATCATGGTCTGCGTGCTCACAATGGGGATGCCCTCATACTCGCCCATGTCCAGCAGGTCGCGGTCCTCAGAAACGAGGTAGTTCGCGCCAGCAGCCAGTGCGGCCGCGAGAAACTTGTCGTCTCCGGGATCGCGGCAAATGGCGGGGACAACGTCAGGGGCGACCTCCGTCGCTCGCGCGAGGAGATCGAGCAAGCCGCTAACGTTGCGGTTTCGTCTTGCCAGCTTTGAGGAGATCCCCGGACGGCTGGTTACGTCCAAATACTCGGCGTTGATCGCAGCCGAAACAATAAACTCGTAGTCGTTAGCGTGCCTGAACAGAATGCGACCCGACCAGCTTTCGGGGTCAAGTAAAGCGCGAATGATGACGACGGTATCGAGGACGATCCTCATTCTCCGCGCGCACGGGCCGCAGCGCGAACTTCCCGCACGGCCTCATCGATATCTGCGTACAACTCTTCCTGACTGATCCCGCTCGCCGCAATGTGTGCGCGGGAGGGCGCGAACCACTCGTACAGCGCGGCAAATGGATGTTGGTGACGAGTTACCTCATCCGGAGCAAGCGGGAGCAACCGTAGCGTTCCCTCTTCAAGGCGCACCTCAAGCGTGGCGCCATTTTCCAAACCAAGATCGTCGAGCATGGCCGGCGGGATGGTGACTTTGCCGTCCTCAATCACTGTCAAGGGAAACGGATCGTGGGCTTCTTTGGGTACGGCCATCAGGTTCTCCTTGCCGGGTTCCAGTGGCAGTGCGAAGGCTGGAAATCGCACGCGGTGAGGCTACATCAAAAAGCGCTGAATGCACTGCGGGCGCGGGCTTCCGCGCGCACCTCCGCAATGGCAGCATCAATATCCGCGTTGATTTCTTCTTCGGAAATGCCCTGGGCCAGCACCTCATCGCGCACTGGCGCGAAGTAGTCATACAACTCCGCGATTGGGTTGGTGGTCGAAGACTGGGCTCCGTCGCCAGCTGGCACGATCCGGAGTTCGCCATCTTCCGCATACACCGTAAGAAGCTCGCCGGTGTCAAGACCAGCAGCGCGCACGATGTTGCCTGGCAGAATGAGCGAGCCGTCTATGCGTGATCGGAGCGTGACCAGGGGCGTCGCCGGCGCCGGCTTGCGAAGGGCCATGTCTGCCTCCAAAATGTCTTACGTTGATCCGGTGGTTACGGTACTACAGGAGAAACGCGGGACTGACTGAATCGGGAGACGCGTCGTCTGAAACTCCCAGCGATCATGGCGAGCGCCCGGTCAACGAGCCCTACCCCCACGGGTCTAGCAGCAGCTTCACCCCATCCCGTTGCTCGAAGCGCGCGAAGGCATCGGCCCAGCCGGCGAGCGGGTAGGTATCGGTGATCAGCGGCGCCGTCTGCACCTGCCCATCGCCCAGCAGCCGCAGCGCGGTGCGCCACGCCGAGGGAACGGTGGCGTTGCTGCCGGTGACGCGCAGCTCCTTCATGCAGACCTGATCGAGGTCCCACGCCACCGGCTTGCCGAAGAGCCCGATCTGCGCGTACTGCCCGCCGCGCCGCGCGTGCTGCAGCAGCCCCAGCGCCGCTGGCCCCGCCCCGGAACACTCGAAGACGATATCCGCGCCCCAGCCGCCGCTCATGCCCTGCACCGTGGGCGCCGGGTCCTCCGCCGTGATGTCGATGGCGGCGGCCGCGCCCAGCTCGCGCGCCAGCGCCAGCCGCCGGTGGTCAGCGGCGGTCCCCAGCACGATGACGGCAGCGCCCGCTGCCCGCGCCACCTGCAGCGTCAGCAGCCCGATGGCGCCCGGCCCGCTCACTACCGCCACGTCGCCCGCCGTCACCTTCGGCAGCTCCAGCGCGCCGTGCACCACGCAGGCCAGCGGCTCCGTCAGTGCCGCCTCAGTGAAGGTGAGCCCCTCCGGAAGGCGGTGCACGTTGCGTTCCGGGACCAGCACGAACCGCGCGAAGCCGCCATCCACCCCGGACCCAATCGAGCGCCGCTCCGGGCACAGGTTCGGCTGCCCACCCCGGCAGAAGCGGCACGTCCCGCACAGGTGGAAGTACGTCTCGGTGGTGATGCGGTCCCCCGGCGCTACCCGGGTGACGCCTTCGCCGATTGCGGCCACCTCTCCCGCCAGCTCATGCCCCAGCGTGACTGGCGGTTGGGTGGGGTACTCGTCGTGGTAGATGTGCAGATCGGTGCCGCAGATGCCGGCGGCGCGCACCGCCATCAGCACCTGTCCCGGCCCCGGCGTGGGCTCGGCCATCTCCCGGAGCCCCACCTCTCCCTCGCCGCGCGCCAGTTTGGCAACCGTTTGCATCATGCTGATGGGTCCTTTCGCCGCCTGTTGGCGGCCCGTTACGCCTTTGGTTGGAGTGGGTCCGCGAAGATCACCGCAAACGTCGCGGCGTCCTCTTCGACGAAGTGCAGCAGGCGATCGCCTTCCTCCGCCAGTTCCGACTGCGCCCGTTTCGGCAGCGGCGCGAAGGGCGTCAGGGTGAGCGTCGCATCCTTGCGCTTCCGTTCACTGCGCCACGTTCCCGCCACCACGCCATCCACCAGAAACGAAGGGAGCAGCCGCAAGTTGCCCTTCTGGTAGACGATGTTGCGGTGGTCATCGGCGATCACCCGCGTGCGGTCCGCGTGGGAAAGCAGCAGGTTGTCGAAGTCGGGCAGGAATCGCACCGGCGCCGGGGTGTCCGCCGGCGGGCGCGGTGCGTGAGGCAGGTCGAAATACTCTTTGTTGCGCTCCCCACGGAACACCACCAGTTCTGGCCGCAGCGCCGCAAAGGTCGGCTTCAGCCCGGTCATTCCCAGCCACGTCTGGGCGTCCGTGACCGTTGCCGGGCCGAACGCGCCCAGATAGCGGCGCACCAGCTCCTGCAACGCATCTGGTGGGGGTGCGCTCGCGCCGAGCCAGTCGTCCGCCAGCCCGAACGCCGCATTGGCGGGATAGCCCCAGCGGTGCTCTGTTGGCATCATCACCAGCGGCAGCAACATGCGAACGGTGTACCCGAGCGCGCGGTCGTTCACCTCCGGGAATCGCGCCTGTAGGTGGTCCCGGATAGCCGGGAAGGGGAGGGGAGACTCGCGCAACAACGCCTGCGCGACGGGTAGTACGCGTTCGATATCAAGCCCGGAGCCCTTGTCACCCAGTACGCGCAGGCCGCCGTCCAGCACGGGCTGGATGGCCGGGCGGAAGGCGCGGTAGTCATCTGCGCTGAACAGGTGGATGGTGCCGCGCATCAGGGTGGCGCGCACCAGCGCCCGGTCATGCAGCGCCCGATGCGCGTCGTCGCGCGCGAAGCCCTGCAACCGGCTCCACAGTCCGATGAACGGCGGCCGCGCCTCCTGCGCCTGCATCCCGATCAGGCGCTCCACCCCGGTGGTGGCGTCCACATCGGCGCGCTCCAGCAGCATCTGCCGGGCCAACGTGGCGCGGTTCAGCTCGCCGGGCGTGATCGCGAGGTCAGCGTTCGCCATCGTCATCGGGCGGCGTGGCCGGCCGCTCGCGGCGGGCCGCCGCCGTCGGGAAGAGCGCCAGCACGCGGTCGTCGCCAGCGTCCGGCTCCGGATTGTTGCGGGTATCCGCCGCCGCCGGCGTGGCCTTCACGGGCGCGGGCACGGGGGCTGGCTCCTGCGTCGTCGTCGGGGCCGGGAGTGGGCCAGCCTGGCGGCCATTGCGCGCGGTGATGTCGATGATGCGCGCTGGCGCCGGCTGGCTGACCGGCGCGTTGCCCGGCGCTTCCGGGGATGCTGCAGGTGCAGTTGGCGCTGAGCTTGCGCCGGCGGTTGCCGCCGGATCTCCCACAGGCGTGGGAGGCCCGGCCTGCTCCGGCGAACGCGCCGCCACTGGCTCCACTGCACTGACCGGCCCGGTGGCTTCCAGTCCAGTTGCCTCCGGTGGGTCCGCACCCTCTGGCTCCGTCGCTGGTGCTTCGCCGGAATCGTCGCGTGAAACCGCGGCGACGTCGGCATCAGTTGAGGGAACCGATGCGGGCGCTGCCCCCGCCGTTCCGGTTGTGCCGGCGGCCGCTTGCGGTTGCGCGGATGGCGCACGGCGGACCCGCTGCGCTCCGGCCGGCGCCGATGCTGCAGCCACTGGCGCGGCGCGGGGCGCCAGCCGCCTCCGGGGCGGAGTTGGGTGCTGCCGCCGGTAGACGACATCCCACGCCAGCAGCCCCAGCGCTGCCACGGTGGCGACGCTGGCGATCAGGAACGCTCCGGCCCGGTCATGCAGATTCGCGGAAATGCCGCCCAATGTCGCCAGCAGCAGCGCCGCGCCCGCCACCAGCAGCGCCTGCCCGGCGGCGTGGCGCTCGTCGGCCTTGGCGGCGGGGTAGGCGGCGTCGGCGGGCAGCGCCGCCGCCCGTGCCCGGCGCTGCCAGCGCGGCGCAACCAGGCAGAGCAATGCCAGCCCGCCCAACAGGGCCAGCGCGCCCAGCCCGAGCCCGATGACGACAAAATCCACAGCCGAACCTCTTGCCAGATCGCGGCGGCTTGCGGAGAGCCGGCCATGGCGCGGGAATGCGTACGCGCCATTCTACGGGGCAGTATCCCCCTGGCACAAAAAACGGGATCCGCCCCGAAGGACGGATCCCGAATTGGCGTCGCTTATGGCAGGCGTTCGGCGTCCGACACGCCCCAGCCTGCTGCGGCGATGCTAGCTCCGGCGGCGCAGGCCGAACGAAGCCGCTGCGGCGCCAGCCGCGGAAACCACCGCGAAGATCGCCGAGGCGTCCACGCCACCGACACCGGTGGACGGCAGGGCCACGACCTCTTCGTAGACCGGCTCATCGTAGACCGGCTCGTCGTACACCGGCTCCGGAGCCCACGGCGCGCAGGCCGTGTCGCCAACGGAGATGGCGTTGCCGGCATTGCCGCCGGAATTGATGTCCGCCATGCTGATGGCGCCGCCGTTCGCCGAAGCGGTGGCCACGCCGCCGTTGCCGGACGACCCGGTGTTCAGCTCACCGCCACCATTGGTGGTGGCCAGGTTGTTGCTGCCGCCGCTGGCATCCGAGATGCTCGTGCCGGCGTTCGCGGAGATATCAATGACCGTCTCGTTCGTGATCGTGCCACCGGAGATCAGCACGGCCGGGGCCGGATCACCATTGGCATCGATGCACTGCGCCGACGTGGCCGGCGCGTACAGCAGGCTTCCGCCCACCAACGACAGCGTTACTGCAGAACCGAGTGCGATGCGTGAAAGCTTCACCTGGACCCAACCTCCCCATTCCGTCGCCGGTCCGGCCGACGTCTCCATCCGCGCCCCTTGCGGTGCGCAGCCCTTCCCGGAACTTCCGGGTGACCGCGAACACCAGGCCCGCCGTTCCTCATCGCAAGATGTGGTCCGACGGAACCCATCCACGATGAATACGCACGAGCACCGGTTCCGGTTTCGCACCCCCGCATCTTCACTGGATGCGAGAACCCGAAGCCGGTAGAGCACACCCCGGATCCCTCCGGAGCGACCGTCGCGGCAGGACGGCCCAGCCGCCCCGACATTCCGCTGGTAGAGCCGCATCAGCGGCCACCCCACGCTTCGCGCCGAGTCTACGGTAGCAAGTGAGGAAGTTGAAGGCAAATCCCGGCCAAGTCCAATGGTCCCAGACAATAAAAGATCACATTGTGTCGCGTTGGCAACATTCGGCGCGTTGCGGCAGAATTGGAGCGCGGAGGAAAATCACGATGTCGCCCACAAGGGGCTTGACAACTCCCCCGCTGACCGTATAAAGTGTACGTACAGTCCCGAGGGGCCCGGTGAAGCCGGTCTCCCCACCGAAAGCGACAAACGCACGCCAGTGCATCGCGGGGTACATTGGCTAGACGCGTCGCCAGACGGGATCGGACGGTGAGGCCACATCCGTTGCGGGGCGTTGATGTGGTGGATCCTCTGGTCGCGGGGAGGCTGGTGGCAGCTGACTCGTCGGGACTGTTTTTGTTCTTCCCTGGCGCATCCGGGCTCTAGTTCGCCAGGGTTAGCTTCCTTCCTTATCCATAAGCTCCCCAGAATCGCCATCCTCGTGGCAGCCTATTGGCCGGGCTGTGCGATAGTTGCGCTATCGGGAATCGTCTCCGGCGCGGCGCCAGCAGGCGCGGCCGGCAGCAGCAGGGAGCAGCAGCGAAGCAATGGCCGCGAAGCCCGCGTTCACCGTCGTGGTGACTTCTGACCGCTATGGCAATGAAACAACTGGCCTCGAGTTCGAGAAGGAGATGTGCGACGCTGTCGACGATCTCGATCTCACGCTCCTCAGCCGCACTGGCATCTCCGAGGATGACCTGATCCGCGCCGCCGCCGGCGCCGATGCGCTGCTGGTCAGCACCCGCGAGGCCATGACCCGCCGCGTGCTGGAAAATTGCCCCAGCGTAAAGGTCCTCTCGCGCTACGGCGTCGGCCTCGATAATGTCGATCTGGACGCCGCTACGGATGCCGGCATCGTGGTTACCCACTACCCCGGCTACTGCACTTCCGAAGTGGCAGACCACGCGCTTTCCATGATCCTTGCCCTCAACCGGCGCATCGTGGAGCAGGATCGCTCCCTGCGGGAAGGGGACTGGGTCAAGCACGGCCCCGCCACCCGCACCATTCTGAAGGGACCCATCCAGGCGCTGCGCGAGCAAACCCTCGGCATCATCGGGTTCGGGCGCATCGGCCAGTCTGTGGCGGCGCGGGCTCGCCCGTTCAATGTCCGCATTGTGGTGGCCGATCCCTACGCCGATCCCGAGGTGATCAAGGCGGCAGGCGCGGAGCCGGTGACGCTGGATGAGCTGCTGGCGCAGTCCGACATCGTCACCATCCACTGCCCGCTAACGCCAGAAACGCGCGGCTTGATCAACGCGGCGGCGCTGGCGAAGATGAAGCCGACCGCTGTCATCGTCAACACGGCGCGCGGCCCCATCATTGATCTGCAGGCGCTGGTCACCGCGCTGGAGGAAGGCCGGCTTGCCGGGGCAGCGCTTGATGTCGTCGATCCCGAGCCGCTGCCGGCCGAGGCGCCCTTCTACCAGATGCCGAATGTCATCCTGACCCCGCATTCCGCGTATTACTCGGAGCGCTCGGTAGATGTCGTGCGCCGCGAAACGCTGGTGGAAGCGCTGAAGGTGCTGCGTGGCCAGCGGCCGCAGACCGTCGCCAATCCGGCAGTGCTGGAGAAAGTCTCGCTGCAGGGGTAGGCTGGCGCCTCGCAATCGGGGCCAGGAGGCTGGGTGTTCCGTCGTCGTCGCTCCACGTCCACCGCCGAGTCCGCCCCGGCGCCACCCGGCGCCGGGGCGGTTGGCGTGGTGTCTGGCGGCGTGGCGACGGCTACCAGCAGCGCGCTCCCGCCGGAAGGTCTCGATGATGAGGCCCTGGTGCGCCGGGCGCAGGCGGGCGATCTGGAGGCCTTCAACCAACTGGTCGTGCGCCACGAGCGCCCGGTCTTCAACGTGGCGCTGCGCCTGCTGCGCGATGTCGGGCTGGCGGAAGACGCGACGCAGGACGCTTTCATCCGCGCCTGGCAGAACATCGGATCCTTCCAGACCGGCTCCGTCCGCTCCTGGCTGTACAAGATCGCCACGAACCGCTCGTACGACATGCTCCGCGCCTCCGCCCGGCGGCCCGCCGGTTCGCTGGAGGCCGAAATGGTCGAGATCGAGCCGATCTGGAGCGCCGGCGGCTCGCCCGATGAGTCGCCAGATGCCCACGCCCTGCGCCGCGAGCTTTCCATCTATCTGGAGCGCGCGCTGATTGCGCTGCCGGATGACCAGCGCATGGTCGTGATGCTGGTGGATGTGCAGGGGCTCGATTACCACGAGGTCGCGGAAGCGATGGGTATCGCACTGGGCACCGTCAAGTCGCGGCTCAGTCGCGCCCGCGCCAAAGTGCGCCAGGCGCTGGCCGATGACGCCGCCGCCCGGGAACTCTTCGAGCGCTATCTCCGTTTAGAAGCCGACAAGGGTGGACAGGACGCTCCGCCATCGACGCCAGCGACGGAAACACGCGATGCCTGAATACGGCCCGGGCGATATGCCGGGACATCTCGATACCGATGCGGTGAGCGCGTACATCGACAGGGATGTCCACCCGGATGAGTTCGCCCTCATCTCGCTGCACCTCAGACAGTGCCCCGCCTGCGACCAGGAGGTGCTGGAGGTCCGCACGACGGTTTTCCTGCTGCAATCCCTGCCGCAGTACGAACCCCGCCGCTCGTTCTGCCTGGGTAAGGAGCACGCTCGCGCCGCCCGCCGCCGGGGCGCCCAGCCGGTGATGGAGCCGGAGCCTGGCCCGCTGGCGATGTCGCCGCTGCCCCCCATGGCCGCCAGCGCTTCTCCAGAACCCGCCCGTGGCGGTGGCTGGTTGCCGGGCCTCCAGATCGTCGCCATGGTGACCGGCGTGCTGCTGCTGCTGGTGACCGTGGGTGACTGGCGCGGGATGTCGCCCGATCTTTCACCGCAGAATCTGGCCGCCCCCACCGCCGCTGCCGGCTTGCCGGTGGCCCAGGCTCCACAGGTCGCCATGCCGCAGGAATCGCTGCCGGCATTCAGCGCCTCGGATGGAACCAACCTCGTTGATAGCGCGTCTCAGGATGTGTCAGAAGGGGTCGTCGGGCGATCCGGCGCGGTCTCGACTGCTGGCGCTGGCGCGGCCTCCGTTTCCCGGGCCATCGGTGGGTCGGAGAGCGGGCCGACCGCAGAGAAGGCGGCGGAATCCGGGCAGGTGGATTCGGCAGCGCCCGCAGCGCCAGCCGCAGAACCCGCGCCCGCCGCCAGTGACACGGCATCGCCGGTCAACCAGGGGCCATCCCGGTTGCGCCTCATTCAGCTCGCGTTGCTGGCGATCCTGTTGTGGCTGGTAGTCACCATCGTTGGCATGCGCTGGCTGCGCAGACTCCGCTAGCGGTCCCCCGGCCAGATTTCCCCCACTGACGCCATTGTTCCCGGCTGCGCATCAGGCGGTGCGTGGCAGCGCGACCCATCTTCGCGGCGAAAGGAGTTCACACCCATGACTCAGCAGCAAACCGTATCTCGGCGACAGGCGTTGACAGGCCTGCGCACTGCCGGCGCCACCATGGCCCTGGCGGGCGCGGTCGGCGCGCCGGTCTTCAGCAACGTCGCCCTGGCGCAGGACGCCACCCCCGCCGCCGGCCTGGGCATCGCCACGGTCAGCGTCAGCGGCCACGGTCAGGTCAACGTCGCGCCAGACACCGCCTCGGTGACCGTCGGCGTCGATATCATCAAGCCGACCCTCTCCGAGGCGCAGTCCGAAGCCGCCACCCAGACCACCTCCGTGATCGAAGCGGTGAAGGCGGCCGGCATTGCGCCGGAAGATATCCAGACCAGCTACTTCAGCATCAACCTGCTGCGCGATTACTCCGAAAACGCCGACCCCACCCTGATCACCGGCTACGAGGTGATCAACCAGCTTAACGTCATCGTGCGCGACACCGACACGCTGGGCGATCTGCTTGACGCGGCGGTCAATGCCGGCGCCAACAGCATCTACGGCGTCACGTTCTACGTTGATGACCAGACCGCCGCCGCCAGCGAGGCCCGGGTGAAGGCAGTGGAGGATGCGCGCACCAAGGCGGACGAGCTGGCGCAGGCCGCCGGCATGACGCTCGGCTCGGTCGTCGCCATCGCCGAAGGCACGGTCCCCGTCATCTCCCCGATGTACGCCAGGGGTGGAGCGGGCATGGCCATGGACGCCGCCGCCACGCCGGTCGAGGCCGGCTCCACCACGGTCGCCGTCGATGTCCAGGTGACCTACGAGCTGCGCGGGTAACGCGCCGAGCAGTTCACGACAACGCCCCTCTCCGGAAGCCGGGGAGGGGCGTTTTGTTGCGCCTCTGGGTGCTGGATCACCCTGCGTCAGTCGTGAATCGACGCCTCGCCTTGACACGGTTTCCTGCACGACATTGTGTGTCTTGTGAAAGTGCTTGGGCTGCTATTATGCCGCCGCTTTCGCGGATACACGTGTGGGGAGTTGCCGTGGATAGTCCAGATTTCGATGCGCTCTGTCGCTTTGTCGACGGGGCGCGTTCTCGTCGCGCGTTGGCGCAGGCCGCCATCGGCGCCGTTCTCGCTGGTGGCCTGTCGCTGGTCGGCGGGGCAGGGGAAGACGAGATCCGGGCCAAAGGCAAATCCAGAAAGAAGAAGAAGCACTTCTGCCTGAACGGCAAGAACGTCAAGGCAAAGCAGAAAAAGAAGAAGCGCCGGTTGCGGCGGCAGGGCGCCGTGCGTGGCCGCTGTCACGGCTGCTCCAGCGATAGCGAGTGCCCTTCGGGGCAGGTCTGCGCCAACGGCGTCTGCGGGCCCTGCACCAGCAGCGCGCAGTGCCCGGCGGGCTCCATCTGCGCGGCTGGCGTCTGCACGGCCTGCACCATCACCTGCACCGCCGACGCCGTCACCTGCGGCACGGCGCTGGCAACCGCCATCGCGGCGGGCGGCGACATTTACGTTTGCCCCGGAACCTACGAGGGCCTCTACGCCTTCACCTCGTCCGCCAGTAATTCGCTGAATTTGTATGGCGCGGGCGACAGCGCGGATTCGGCCTCGAACACCATCCTCGATGGCGGCGCGGCAGGCTCGGTCGTGTCGCTGGATGGCGTTGGCGCGGCCTCGCTGATGGGCGTGCGAATCACGAACGGCCTCGCGGCCAACTCTGGCGCAGTAGCGGTGGGCTCCCCGGTGTCCGGCACGACGGTCACGATCGATGGCTGCACGCTGACTGACAACCACACCACGAACAATGCTGGCGCGATCTACGTGGTCACCAGCAATCTCACCGTGCGGAATTCCACGTTCTCCGATAACACGGTGACCAATACCTCGGCGGGAGCCATTTACTACTACTATCTCTCCACCGGAATTATCGAGAACAGCGTGTTCTCCACTAACTCAGCGACCTACGGTGGAGCGTTGCTCATCGAGGACAGTGAGGTCACCGTTTCCGGGTCTACCTTCACCGGCAATACCGCGAGCGACACTGGCGGCGCGATCTACCTGCAAACATCGACGCTGACCCTGGATACCGCCACGAAGATCACTGGCAATACAGCCGTCACGAATGGCGGCGGCATCTTTGGCGATGGTGTGGTCACGTTCAACCAGAACGGCGCCACGATCACCGCAAACACGTCGAACAACTGCGCTGGCACAGTCAGTTGCTGATCGATTGAGCTGGCTGCGGAGCCTGGCGGCGGCAGCGCCGCCGCCCGGCTCCGCAGCGGCCCGGAAGGCCCTGCCGCCTACAACCTGGGTGGCAGGGCCATGCTCGATCTCGCGCCGCTACGCGCGCTCGAACGCCTCCACCGCCTCGGCCAGCCGCGCCACGATCCCCTCGGGGTAGGGCGCCGCCAGCATCAGGATCAGGTGCGTGGCTCCCGCATCGATCAGCGGCTGCAACGCGGCGATGCTCCCCGGCAAGTCGTCATAATCCACGCGGGTCTGCACCGAAACCTCGATCTCCGCAGGGTCGCGGCCAATCGCCGCGCAGTGCTCGCGCAGCACGCCATGCTTGTGCCGAAAGGTTTCCACGTCCGTGCCGCTGAAGTTCCAGATGTCCGCGTGCTCGGCCACCACGCGCAGCGTCAGCTGTTCGCCGCTGCCCCCGATCACGATGGGCGGGTAGGGGCGCTGCACCGGCTTCGGGGCCAGCCGCGCGTCCTTGAGCTGGTAGTAGCGGCCATCGAACGTGGTCAGGTCCTGCGTCCACAGCATCCGGGTCAGCGCGCACGCCTCGCCCAGCCGCCGGATACGCTCGCCCGGCGGGTACAGCGGGATGCCCATGCTCTCGTGCTCGTACACGTTCCAGCCCGCGCCCACCCCGAAATCGAGCCGCCCACCGGAGATGACATCCACCGTGGCCGCCATGTGGGCGTGCACCGCCGGGTGGCGGTAGGTGTTGCCGGCCACCATCAGGCCTAGGCGCAGCCGCTCCGTCTCCGCCGCCAGCGCCGCCAGCGTGGTCCACCCCTCCAGGCAGGGGCCGTCCAGATCGCCCTGAATCGGGTTCAGGTGATCGAACAACCACGCGTGCTCGAAGACCGGCGTAGCGTCGGCCTCCCGCCAGACTCGGACGATATCCTCGTAGGTGGTGTGTTGGGGAGAGGTCTTGATGCCCCAGCGCAATGGACTCATGGCTTGTGGCTCCCGTTTCGTACTCGCGCGTGCCCGGCGCAGTCGTCACGCCTTCACGCGCCTGCCCGAGTTTACTGGCAGCCAACCAGCCCGGCGCACACTCCTGCCGCCGCAGACGGGGTTCAGTTGTTGCTCAGGCTGTCGTCGCCCACGGTGGTCATGAACTGGCGCCGCACCTGTTCCGCATCGAGCGCGCCCGCTGGCCCGATGAACACGACGTGGGTCGCCGCTGGCTCTGCTCCCCAGCGGTCCCCCGGCGTCAGCGACCAGCGTTTGCCAACGCGCTGGAAGATCATCTGCCTGTCTGGGTGCTCCGCCAGCCAGATGATCCCCTTGCCTCGCAGCACGGTCGTGGGCAGCGCGGCGGCGAACGCCTGGAACGCGTCTTCGGGAACCGGCTGCTCCCAGCGCAGGCTGACCGTGTCATGGGCGATGTCGTGGGGGAGAGCGGCATCCTCCGGGAGACCGCGAGCTTCGGAGGGAGGTGCTGCCGCGCCGGCGCCGAACACGACGGACAGGGGTACATGTCCCTGCTCTGCCATCACCAGCGGCGTGTCTGGAACACGAGCCCGCAGCCAGGCGCGCACGGCGGCCGTCTCCTGCGCGGAAATCAGGTCGGTCTTGGTCAGTACCAGCAGATCCGCCCCCTCCAGTTGCCGCCGCACCGTCTTGCCGACCAGGCGATCACAGGCCCGCGTGCGGATCGTTTCCGCATCCACCAGCACGATGACGCCCTCCAGCCGGAAGCCGGGAAGCCGCCCGTACTGGGCGATCTTCTGCGGCAGCGCCACCCCGCTGGCCTCGACCACGATCCGCTCCGGCGCCGGAACGCGGGCGCGCAGGGCGGTCAGCACGTTGAGAAACCCGGCTGCCAGTGAGCAGCAGATGCAGCCGTTCGCCAGGCTGATGGTGTCGCCCTCGTGGCTGGTGATCAGCTGGGCGTCGATGGAGACGGCGCCAAAGTCATTGACGAGCACTGCCGTGCGCTGGCCCTGATTGTGGTGCAGCAGCTGGTTGAGCAGGGTGGTCTTGCCCGCCCCCAGATACCCGCCAATCACCGTAACCGGGATCGGCGCCTCATCCGCGCGCTGGCTCACCCCGCAGCCGGGCGCGGCGCCGGGTACGGCACGCCACCGATCACCGTGCCCCAGACGCGAATATCCCGGATGGTCATCGGTTCGACGTCCAGCGGGCTCTCGTCGAGGACGGTGAAATCGGCCCACTTGCCACACTCGATGCTGCCAAGCTCT
Organism: Thermomicrobiales bacterium; assembly: GCA_047605145.1. GTDB lineage: Bacteria > Chloroflexota > Chloroflexia > Thermomicrobiales > UBA6265 > JACCXM01. The sequence continues at coordinate 25,530 of JASGGF010000019.1, forward strand.
GCATCGAGGTGCATCTGGTAGGCCGCCCCGAGCGTCACCGCGTGGAGCGCGTCGTAGGCGGAGATCTTCTCGAACTCTCCCAGCACGCGGCCCTTTGGCGTGACCCGGTTGACCGCGCACCATATGGTGTGCAGGTGTCCCAGCGGCGTGACGTTGGCGTCGGAGTGCAGCGAGAAGGACACGCCTTCGCGCTGCGCGGTCGCGCACGCCTCCATGCGGTTCGCGCGCTCTGGCCCCACGGTGCGCTCGTAGTGCTGATCTCCCCAGTACCAGAGATGATTGGCGAAGATGTTGGCGCACAGGCCGAGTTTGGCCATGCGGCGGAACTGGGCGGTGGTGGTGAGCTGCGAGTGCTGGACCGTGTGCCGGTGATCGAGCCACGGGTGTTCGATGATCAGTTGCTCAACCGCGTCGATGAACAGATCGATCGTCGCGTCGCCGTTGCAATGGCTGTGAATGTTGATCCCGGCCTGATGAAAGGGCCGCAGCCAGTCCACGAACTGCTCCGGCACGGTGAGCAGGATGCCCTGATCCTCGCCGGTGTAGTAGCCGGGCCAGTTCATGACGGCGGTCCAACCCTGAATGGAGCCATCGACCACGAACTTCACGCCGGGAAACCGCAACTTCGCGCTGCTGGCGGTGGCCTGCAGGTGTTTGATTGCGGCCGCCGTGGCGCTCCAGTCCGCCGTGCTGCCCGGAGGCGCTGCGGTGTTGTAGATCAGCACGCGCGCCGGGAACGCATCGTCATTGACGATCCGCTGCCACGTGGCGAGTGAGGCGGGATCGGTGAGGGTCGTCCCCGCGAGATCGGTGACGGCGGTGATGCCCGCATTGCGCGCGAAGGCGCCAAAGTTCCAGATCGTCTCCTCGGACCCGAGCGCCGCGACGATCTGGTTGACCCCGCTTGCCGCAAGGGCCATGGCGGGCAGTTCCTGCAGCTCGCCATTGGGCGTGCCATCGGGGTTCTTGACAACCCCCTCCATTTCCGTTGCGGCGGTGATGCCGGACTGCTCCAGCATGGCCGTGTTCACCGTCGCCACGTGCGCGCTGGCGTGGAACACGAAGATGGGCCGGGTCGTGGAGACGGCATCGAGATCCGCCGCGCTGAGACGCGGGCCGGCGAAGTAGATGGGGTCCAGCCCGACAGCGACCAGTGTGGCCGTCGGGTCATCCATCCCGGCGTCGATCTCCTTCAGCCGGGCGATGACGCCTTCCTGCGTCTGGATGCCGGCGAGGGTTGAGCCATCGAGGGCCGGGCGGTCAAAGTACCCCACGTACGGGAAGGTGTTCATCATCCCTTCCATCGGGTGGGCGTGCGCCTCGATCATGCCGGGGACCAGCACCTTGCCGGCGAACGTGTCGTCGAGGGTGTATGGTCCCCAGCCCGCCACATCCTCCAGCGCGCCGGCGCCGAGAATGCGGCCATCCCGCACGGCGACGTGCGTGGCCTCCGGGTTACTCGGGTTCATGGTGATGATCGAGCGGGCCACGAAAATGGTGACAGGTCCGGCTGCTTCGGGCTCCAGCGGCCCGGCATCTGGCGCGCTGGCGTTCGCCTGATCTGCCATGAATGGATCCTCCCCCTGTTCCCGGCGCCGGGTGAGCCGCTGTTCACCAGCGCCGGCCCGCCCTCACAAGCGATCATGGATGTGCAGGTGTCAGGGTAGCTGCGGGCTGGTCCGTCGCGAGGGGTGCAGGGGAGCGAAACGCGTCAGGATCAGGCGCCGGGTGGCTCCTGATCCTGACCTCCTCCGGCGACCGGGCGTCAGAACGCGTTAGTTGGTTAGCCCCCCAAATGGACTGGGAGGCGGCCCTTTCGCTACGCCGCAGCGTCGCTATCGGTCGTGGCCGGGGCCGCGCCCTGATCGCTGGCCGGCGGCGCCGGCGGCAGATCGCCGGCGGACCCG
>JASGGF010000020.1:0-27397 GCA_047605145.1 Thermomicrobiales bacterium
GATGAAGAAGGCGCCAGCCACCCGGTGGTGATGGGCTCCTACGGCATCGGCTCCGGCCGCGTCACCGCCACCATCGCCGAGCAGCACTACGACGAAAAGGGGATCGTCTGGCCAGTTACGGTTGCGCCGTATGAGGTTTCCCTGATGTGGATCGGCTCCGCCGAGGACCCCGCCCCGCAGGCCGCCGCCGACGAGCTGTACAACGCCCTCACCGGCGCCGGCATCGAGGTGCTCTACGACGACCGCGCTGAACGCGCCGGGGTGAAGTTCAACGACGCCGACCTGATCGGCAACCCGATCCGCGTCTCGGTCAGCCCGCGCACACTGGAGCGCGGCGAGGCGGAAGTGAAGCTGCGCGCGGCCAGCGAGGCGTTCTTTGTCCCGCTGGCCGAGGTGCTGACCACCGTGCGAACGAATCTGGACGATATGTACGCCGCCCTTAGCGGTGATCCCGTAACTGCCTAGCGGCGGCGCGGCCGCAACAGACTCCGGGAGGGAGCAACATCGTGGAGAACAGGCGCGTCGAGCGCGACACCATGGGCGAAATGTGGCTGCCGGCGGACGCGCTCTACGGCGCGACCACCCAGCGCGCAGTGGAAAACTTCCCGATATCCGGGGACCCGCTGCCCCGGGAACTGGTGCAGGCCATCGGGCTGGTCAAGCAGGCCTCGGCGCGCGTCAACCGCGCGCAGGGCGGCCTCAGCGCCGAGGCGGCGGACGCCATCGAGGCGGCGGCGGCGGCGGTTGCGGCGGGGGAGTACTACGAGCACTTCCCGATTGACGTGTTCCAGACCGGTTCCGGCACCTCCTCCAACATGAACGGCAACGAGGTCATCGCCACGGTGGCTTCGCGGGCGACCGGGCACAAGATCCACCCCAACGACCATGTCAACATGGGGCAGTCCTCGAACGACACCTTCCCCACCGCCATTCACGTCGCCGCCGTGCTCCAGATCGAGCGCGATCTGCTGCCGGCGCTGGCCTACCTGCGCGCGTCGCTGGAAGGGAAGGCCGCCGAGTTCGACGACGTGGTCAAGATTGGGCGCACCCACCTGATGGACGCCGTGCCGATCCGGCTGGGGCAGGAGTTCAGCGGGTACGCCCGCCAGATCGCCCTTGGGGCCGAGCGCGTCGAGGCGACGCTGCCCGGCCTGCGCGAACTGGCCATCGGCGGCACGGCCGTCGGCACCGGCCTGAACACCACCGCCGATTTCGGCGCCAAGGTGGCGGCGGAGCTGACCGCGCTGACCGGCAGCGAGTTCCGCGAGGCGGAGAACCACTTCGAGGCGCAGGGCGCGCAGGACGCCTACGTCTTCACCGCTGGCGCCTTGACCACGCTGGCCGGCTCCCTGATGAAGATTGCCAACGACATCCGCCTGCTCGGCTCCGGGCCGCAGGCGGGCCTCGGCGAGCTGGTGCTGCCAGCGATTCAGCCGGGGAGCTCGATCATGCCGGGCAAGGTCAACCCGGTCATCTGCGAGGCGGTCATCATGGTCGGCGCGCAGGTCACCGGCAACAGCGCCGCCGTCACCATCGGCGGGCAATGGGGTCAACTCGACCTGAATGTGATGCTGCCGGTGATGGCGCGCAACCTGCTGGAGAGCATCCGCCTGCTGGCCGCCTCTTCGCGCGTCTTCGTCGACAAGCTCCTAAACGGGCTGGAGGCGAACCGGGCGAAGGCTGAGGGCTACATCGAAGGCTCGATCAGCATGGCCACCGCGCTCAACCCATTGATCGGCTATGAAGCGGCCGCCAAAATCGCCAAGAAGTCGCACGCCACCGGCATCACCGTGCGTGAACTTGCGTACGCCGAATCGGGCCTGACCCGCGAGCAGATCGATGAGGCGCTGCATCCGCACCGCCAAACGGTGCCCGGCTCCGGCAGCGGCGGCAGCTCCGGCGGCTGATCACCCGGCCGCTACCGGTCAGCCGCCGTCACTCATGGGGAGGGGCCGGGTGGCCCCTCCCCATTCGCGTTCTAAACCTCGACCGGGGTGCCGCAGCGTGTGTTGCAGGAGTACTGGCCATGGTGCCCGTATCCGCAGCCAATTGAGTTTGGTGGACATGTCCCACTGCAGTCGGGTCGGAGCTTCTGCTGCCGGTTGACGCAGTAACCGTTGTTCCAGCCCTGGTTGCCGCAATAGCAGTTCGTGACGTCGCCACAATTACTGTCCGAGGAGCACTTCGCGCAGTAGCCGTTGTCGCAGAAGTTGGTCGGGCAGTCGGTGTTCTGTGTGCACTTGCCCGCGTACGCATTACAGGTGGCGTTGACCGTGGCCAGATAGGCAGGGGTGCACTGGAAGCCAGCGCAGTGATAGTTTGGCATGCAGTCGTTGTCGTTCAGACAGGTGGTGACGCCCGGCACACAGGTTGCCGGCTGGCCCGGCAGGGTTGGCGCGGCAACGGTGCTGGAGCAGCAGTTGTTCGAGATGGTCGTCAGGTAGGAAACCGTGCAGGCGCCATCGTGCGGCCGCTCCCCACAGATACCCTGCGCATCGCGGACCCAGCCGATTGGGCATTCGCATGTGCCCTCGTTACACCGCTCGCGGTGGCAGTAGGAGCAGTCGGACGTCTGGCAGCAGGCGTCTTCGGCGGTGCAAACGCCAGCGCAGGGTTTTTGCCCGGCTCCGCACCCATGTCCGCCACCGCCGATATCGCCACCACTAGCGCCCCCGTTCCCCGGGCACGCGCCGGCCGTCGCGCCCTGCCTGAGGCGCCGGTCGCGCTCTCGCTTCGGAACGCGGATCGTCTCGCCGTTGTGGCACAGGGTGAATTTCTTGTCCTTGCCCTTCTTGCGCGATTTGGCTCCTGTGGGCGTCACCCACGCTAGCCCGGCCAGGCCCGCGGCCAGCGTACCAACGACGGCGCGGCGCGAGGTGGATTGGCCCATGGCTCGCGCGAGTTGATCAAATCGCGGGTTCTCCATACCGTTGCCCTTTCCGGAAAATGCGCAGTGACGACGCCGCATTCCTGTGAGCGTGGATCAGCTCGGCGCGCCGCATCGCTTGAGGCAGACGTACGTGGCCGGGCCACTCGCGACCTGAAAGCAAAGGTCCGTGTTCGCCGGACACGCGCTGCAATTCGAGACCGTGGTGTTTGTGCTGTTGGGTCGCACGCAGATGTCGCTTCGGCAGAGGCACGTGGCGGACGTCACCGGGTCAACGCCACACTGTTGGTTCGACGTACACGTCTTGCAAAGGTTGTCATCGCAGCGGCCGGATGGGCATTGGCTCCGCTGCGAGCAGATATCGAACGCCCGGGCCGAGCAGGCCTCCCCGACCGCGTCGATGTAGCGGGGCGCGCATAGGAACCCAACGCAGTGCTGCGAGCGCAGACAGTCATTGTCGACCTGACAGGTGGCGGCCCCCGGGATGCAGAAGACGTTGCCGAGTGAGGCCGGGTTGCTGGTTCCGGAGCAACAGCGCCCCGGCTGCGTGGTGGCCCCGATTGGCTGGCATCCTCCATTCCCCGGCATCGTGCCGCAGACGCCATTCGCGTCGCGGATCATGCCGCCGGGGCACTGGCAGGCGCCATTGACGCATGCTTCCCGGAGACAGGGGTCGCAGTTGCAGGGGTCGGGCGCCGGGGGGCACGCTCCGGACGTCGCCCCCAGCCGGAGGAAGGTTCTCTGTCGCTTCTTCGGTACGGTGACGGTGAGCCCCTGCAGGCAGAGCGTCACCTTCTTCCGCTTCTTCTTGCCCCGAGCAGAAACGGCGCCCGCCGCACCCGCCCCGAGGCCAGCGAGCAACGCCACGGCAGTGCGACGCGTGGCGCGTGCCCCGAGGTCGCGGGCGATGTGATCGAATTGCGTGCCGTCCATGCCTTGCTCCTGTGAGCGCCGGTTCACCAGAACTCACAGTAGATGGCAGGCCGTGGGCAACGCATGGGTAGAAATACGTATTCGATGGGGACGGTGGACACGGAAACGGGGAGGGCGCGAACGCCCTCCCCGTTTGAGTTGCCGCTTGGCAGCGGTCGAAGCTACGGGCCGACTTCGATGCAGATGCCCAGAACACAGGCGCTGATGGCGCTGGTGCACGGGTTCGACGGACCACACGGCGTGGACGGCGCCACGCAGACCTTGAGACCCGCTTCGCCGAGCAGGCTTCCACAGACGAGACCACCGGAGCACTGGGCGCTGGTCGTGCAGGCGATCACGCAGATGCCGGCCACACACGCCAGGCCTGGGCCACACGGCGTGCTCGCGTCGCACAGGTCAACCAATGGCGGCGGCGGATTCACGGTGCCACAGACGCCCTCGATGCAGGCCTGACCGCCGGTGCAATCGCCCGCGGAGGTGCAGATCGTCGTGCACCCACCATTCACGCACGTCTGGCCGCCGGTGCAGCTCGCGGTTGTCGAGCAGCCCGTGACGCAGGCGCCGTTGACGCAGACCTTGCCGCCGGTGCACTGCCCGTTGCCCACGCAGGTCGTGGTGCAACTGGCGTTGATACAAATCTGACCAGCCGCGCACTCAGTATTGATCGCGCACCTGGCCCCCGTTCCGCCAGCGCACTTCTGCTTGCACTTCTTCTTCTTCTTGCCCTTCTTCTTGTTGCACTTGCTCGTGCAGGACTTCTTCTTCTTCTTCTTGGCTTCGGCGTCGTCCGCCGAGAACGCCGCCAGCCCTCCAACGCCGAGCGCGGCAGCTGCTCCGCCGGCCAACAGGCGTCCCAGCACCGAGCGCCTACTCGCGCCAGAATCCGCCAGGGAAATGGCCAGAACATCGAACCGAGAAGTTTCCACTGCGGCCTCCTGCATGAGCCGGCCCGACGACCTCCAGTGGCCGTCTCCAGGTTCCGGCGATGTGCAGACTCCATATGCATATAGCATGCCATAACCGATATGCTTTTTCACTGTTTATCCCATGACACATTCACTATTTTTGTACCTTGAACTCAGGATTGATCAAGGAGGTGCACGGATGTGCTCTGTGGGGCAGGCCGGGGCCAGGAGCCGCCGAAACGTCGCCTGGCAGCTCCCTCATCGCCTGTACTTACCGTACGGAGAATCCCAAACCGTGGATCACCTCTTGCAGCCGCGCACAAAAAATGGCGGAGCCGCGTACTGGCTCCGCCATCACCTCAGGCTGCAGGACAGTGGTCAGGTCAGGCGAGGACCTCTCCCGCGACAGTCAGGAACTCGGCCACCTGCTCGTCACCCCATATCATCGGGGGCAACAGGCGGAACGTGGTGGCGCCGGCCGGCAGCACCAGCACGCCGCGTTGCTGCAAACCGCGCAGCGCCGGGGTAACGCGCTCTTTCAGTTCCACGCCGATCATAAGGCCGCGCCCGCGCACCTGCCGGATCTTCGGGCTGTTCAGGGCTTCCAGCCCCGCCACCAGCGCGGCGCCGGTGGCGACGGCCTGCCCGTACAGCCCGCGCTGCTGGAGGGCGTTCAGCGTGGCGACGATCGCCCGCGCCGCCAGCGGGTTGGCCCCGAAGGTGGTGCCGTGCGCGCCGGAGGGGATCTGGCCGGCGATCTGATCCGTGGTCATGGTCAGGCCGACCGGGAAGCCATTGCCCAGCGCCTTGGCGGTGACCATGATGTGCGGCGTTACGCCAGATGCGGAAATGGCGAACGGCGCGCCAGTTCTGAAACCCGACTGGATTTCATCCGCGATCAACAGGGCACCTTTAGCGTCTGCAAAGGATTTCGCCGCCTGCAAATATTCGTCGCTGGCGGGCCAGATGCCGCCCTCACCCTGAATCGGTTCCAGCAGGATTGCCGCCGTCTCGTCATCGACCGCTGCCTCCAGCGCCGCGATGTCGTTGTAGGCCACATGGGTGGTGGCGGGGGAGAGCGGCTCGAAGGGGCCGCGGTACTTCGGGTCGTGGGTGGCGGCCAGCGCGCCGAGCGTGCGCCCGTGGTAACCGCGCTTCGCGGCCACCAGCTTCTGCCGCCCGGTCGCCGCGATGGCGAACTTGATGCCGGCCTCGATCGCCTCGGCGCCGGAGTTGGTCAGGAAGTAGCGCGTCAGCCCCTCCGGCGCGATGCCGGCGATGGCGGCCAGCGCCTCTGCCCGAACATCGTTGTAGAAGCTCTGGTGGCAGGTGGTCAGCGTCGCCAACTGGTCGCTGAGCGCGGCGGCGAACTCCGGGTCGGCGTGCCCCAGCACCGCCACGCCGTAGTTGCTCATGGCGTCGAGGTAGCGCTTGCCGTCGCTGTCGTACAGGTACGACCCCTCGCCACGCACCAGCGCGATGTCGCGTTTGGCGTACAGCGAGGGCTGATGCTCCGTTTCGAGGCGTTGAATGTCGGCGAGATCGAGCGTGGTGGCGGTCATTGGTGGCTCCTCAGACGTCGGATGCGGCCATGGCCGCAGCGGCAACAGGCGTGCGGCGAACGGTGGTGCCGCGCCCGGCCAGCGCGGCGGTGACGGGGGCCTCGATGCGGCCATCGGCGAAGACGACGCGGCCGACACCGCGCTCGACCGCGCCCAGCGCGGCCTCGACCTTCACCACCATGCGGCCACCAGCGGCGGCCAGCGCGCTCTCCGGCGCAGCGGCGTCGATCTCGCTCACCAGCGACGATTCGTCGCGGACATCGGCGAGCAGGCCGGGGGTGTCGGAGAAGAAGATCAGGCCATCGGCGCCAAGCACGGTCGCCAACTCCAGCGCCAGCTTGTCGCCATCGACGTTAATCGGCGTGCCTTCATCCGCCAGCGCCGGGGGCGTCAACACCGGGACGTAGCCGTCGGCCAGTAGCAGGGTCACCAGCGTGGGGTCGATGTGCTCCAGCGTGCCGGCGTGATCGTCGCGGAAGATGCGCGTCTTGCCATCCTCCGTGCCGCGCAGCACCGGCTTGCGCCGCCCGGTGGCGATGCCGCCGTCGATGGCGCTGAGGCCGACCGCGTTCACCCCGGCGTCGCGCAGCGTGGCCACGAGCCGCTTGTTCACCTTGCCGCAGTACGCCATCAGCATGGCGTCCATGGTGGGGCCGTCCGTATACCGGCTGACGCGCCCGCTGGACGACGTGACCATGCGCGGCGGCATGCCCAGCTGCCGGCTAAGCTCGCTGAACTCGGCGTTCCCGCCGTGCACGATCACCACCGGTTCCGTAAACCCGGCCAGATCCTGCGCGAAGTTGCGGAACCCGCCTTCGCCAATCGCGGCCCCGCCGCCGATTTTGATGACCAGCATGTAACGATCCTTTACGAGGGGGGTGTCGGGCTTCGCCCTCAGGGGGAGCCGCTTCGCTCAGGGGGTGTAAGGGGGTGAAGGAACACGAGGAGAACGAGGAGGGCGCCGCAGTATTTCGCCCGCTCGTCCTCTCGTCCTTCGTTCTCCCTGCACCCCCATACACCCCCTGAGCCGAAGGCGGCGCCCCCTGAGCGAAGCGGCTCCCCCTTGGTTACGCGGGGTGGAGCCCCATGAACTCCAGCGCGGTGTCTTCCTCGAAGCCGTGGCGGATGTTGAAGGCTTGGACGGCCTGCCCGGCGGCGCCTTTCATCAGGTTGTCCAGCGCGGCCATGACCACGATGCGGTTCGAGTCCGGGTCGCGCTCGAAGCCGACGTCGCAGAAGTTGGAGCCGGACAGGAGCTTCGGTTCCGGATAGCGGTGCACGCCGGAGGCTTCCTTGACGAGGCGCATGAACGGCTCGTCCTTGTACGCCTTGCGGTAGATGCCCCAAATCTCCTTGTCCGCCAGCGGCTCCTTCAGGTAGACGTGGGAGGTGGCGAGGATGCCGCGCACCGCCTCGATGGCTGTGGCGGAGAAGGCGACCTCTGGTCCCTGCCCATCGACGGTCAGTTCCTGAATCACCTCGGCGGAGTGGCGGTGGCCCGTCGGCTTGAACGAGCGCATCGCGCCACTCCGTTCCGGGTGGTGCGAGCCGAGGCCCGGCGAGCCGCCGGAGCCAGAGGAGCCGGTCTTGCACTCGATCACCACCGGCTTGCCCAGATCGACCACGCCCGCCTGATAGAGCGGGTAGAGGCCGAGGATGCTGGTGGTCGCCATGCAGCCGGCGCTGGAGATCAGGTCGGTCTGCTTCAACTCCTCGCGGTGCAGCTCCGGGATGCCGTAGACGAAATCGTCCAGCAATTCCGGCAGCTCATGGTCGTGGCCGTACCATTTCGGGTAGTCGGCGGCGTTGCGCAGGCGGAAATCGGCGCTGAGGTCGATGATGATCGGCGCCTTCTCGCGCAGCGCGGTCATTTGGCCCATGGCCACGCCGTGCGGCAGCGCGCAGAAGAGGACATCGACGTTCTCGATATCCTTGACCGAGGAGAACTTCAGGTCCGAACGCTTGCGCAGGTTGGGGTGCAACGAGCGGACGAACTTGCCCGCGTTGCGCTCCGAGGACACGTGCTTGATCGTGACCTCCGGGTGCCCCAGCAGCAGGCGCACCAGTTCGCCGCCCGCGTATCCACTTCCTCCGACAATGGCAACATCAACCATGGAACCCTACCTGTCTCCCTGTGCTAAACCGCCGTGCAAATCGTGTGTCGTCTCGAGCTTGTCGAGAGACCTCGTGCGCCGCTTACCGGGCGCCAACGACGAGATCCTGCGACTGCGCTCAGGATGACACGCCCTCTGAACGCCGCTACCGTTCCTGCAATCCATCCGGGGCGTGCGTGCCCCAAACAAGGGTGTACAACGACAACGCGGGGATTGGCCCCGCCGCCAGATCCTGCTCCATGCGCGCCACACCGCGCTGATGGGCGGCCTCGTCGATGAGCAGCAGCGACGAGTAGGCGCGCTCCCGGTACCCGGTGACATCGGTCAGCGGGTATTCCAGTTCCACGTGCGTCTCGTGAATATCCGCGAACCCGGCCGCCGCCATCTCCGCCTGCAGCGTCTCGGTGGCCGGATAGCGCCGCTCTTCGACCGCCACCGTCTCCGGGAAGTAGTTGGAGAGCGGCCGCCGCCGCGCGATATCCGCGCGCGAATCGGTGGCGGTGGCGATCCGCCCGCCCGGCGCCAGCACCCGCAGCGCCTCCGCGAAGAAGGCCGGGCGATTCCCGACGTGGTGAATCACGTCGGTGGAGTAGACGAGGTCGAACACGCCATCCGGGAAGGGCAGCGTTTCCGCCGCGCCCGCCACCAGCGCCGTCCAGCGCGCTGCGTCCCCGGCGCGCTCCCGCATCTGGTCGGATGGCTCGATGCCCGTGATGGCGCAGCCGGTTGCTTCCTGCACCGCGCGGGCGTAGTTGCCGGTGCCGCAGCCCACATCGAGCACGCGCGAGGCGGCGGTCAGGCCGCCCCCGCGCACGAGATCCGCCACCACGCCGGGGTGCACCGCGCGGTTGCGGGCGTAGGCGGCAGCAGCGGCCTCGTAGTCGATATGGTCCGCAGCGCAGGCCATTACGATGCCGCCACGACTTCGGCGCTCGCCAGCGCCTCCCGGCGGGCGCGCTCGGCGGCCGCCACCGAGACGACGTAGTCCGCGAAGCGCCCGGGGATATTCACCCCCGTGGTGTCGATGCTGTTGCGGAACTCCATCGTGTAGTTGACCTCGTTCACCAGCAAGCCGCGCTCGCTCTCGAACAGGTCGATGGCGACCACGCCGCCACCGACCGCCCGCGCCGCCGCGCGAGAGAGGGTGTCGAGCTCATCGGTGACCGGGCAGTTGCTGGCCGCGCCGCCGCGCGCCGTGTTCGTGATCCAGTGCGGCGAATCGCGGTAGATAGCGCAGATCGTCTCGTCGCCGACCACGAACGAGCGAATATCGCGGCCCGGCTTGTTGACATATTCTTGCAGGTAGAAGGCGCCGTGGTGGAAGGAGCCGAGCGTGACCTTGTGCTCCAGCAGCGCCTCCGCCGCGTCCCGGTCGTTGACGCGGGCCAGCAGGCGCCCCCACGAGCCGACCGCCGGCTTCATCACCACCGGGTAGCCCAGTTCCTCACACGCTTCCAGCGCCGATTCCGGCGTGTAGGCGATCAGGGTGCGCGGGGTAGGCACGCCGGCCTGCTCCAGCGCGGCGGTGGTCAGCAGCTTATCGCCGCAGGTGTTGGCCACCTCGTAGGTGTTGACCGTGGGCACGCCCCAGTCGTTCAGCACCTTCAGGGTGTAGAGGGCGCGCAGGTGGTTGATGGCGCGCTCCAGCACCGCATCGCAGCGCAGCATCGCCGGATTCGGGCGCGAGAGATCGATGATCGTCTCGCGGTCGTCGAAGCGCACGATCTCGACGCCGCGCTGCTCCAGTTCCCCGATCAGCAGTTTTTCTTCCACGCGCACCCGCGACAGCAGCACGCCGACAACCAGTTGCTCGCTCATTGCACTCCCACCATTGCGGTGCGCACCGCCTCCTCCACGATAGCCCCGGCGATATCGACGTCGGTCGTCGAGGCCAGCCCCTTGAATTCTCCGCCAGTGTTAACCTCGATGATCTCCAGCCCGTTGCCGGTCTCGATCAGGTCCACGCCGGCCAATCGCGCGCCCACCGCCGCGCAGGCGCGCAGTGATAGCTCCTCGATCTCCGGGGTGATCGGGCAGGGGACCGATTGCGCCCCCCGCGCCGCGTTCGTCACCCAGTGGTCGGCGCTGCGGTAGGACGCCGCCAGCACCCGGTCGCCCACTACGTAGGCGCGGATATCGCGCCCCGGCTTCTCGATGTACTCCTGCACATAGAAGATGCCGTGGTGGAACGAGCCCAGATCGCGCTTCTGCTCCAAAATGGAGCGCGCCTGCTCCGGGCCGTTCACCCGCGCCAGCAGCCGCCCCCATGAGCCGGTGACCGGCTTCAGCACCGCCGGATACCCAACCATCTCGCAGGCGCGGATGGCAGAATCGACATCGAAGGCGAGGATGGTGCGCGGCGTCGGGATGCCGGCCATCTCCAGCGCGAGGCTGTTCTCCGCCTTGTCGTCGCACAGGCGGACGGCATCGGCGGTGTTCAGCGTCGGCACGCCCCAGTGCTTGAGCACGTTCAGGATGTAGCCGGAGCGCGAGTGGGCGACGCAGCGGTCCAGCAGCACGTCGAAGGGCAGGCCGTTTGCCGAGGCGTCCGGCGTGGCGAGGTCCATCACGATCTCGCGGTCGAAAACCGGGGTCACCTCGACACCGCGCTCGCGCGCCGCCGCCAGAATCGCCTTCTCCTCGGCCCGGACGTACGAGACCAGCACCCCGAGGCGCACCTTTGGCGTCGTGTGAGCCGTGCGCCCGTTCAGGCTCGTCGCGCTCACAGGGCCACCAGCACGTCGCGCAGCACCGCGATTGCGCGGCCGTAGTCGGCCAGCACCTGTCGCTCCTCCGGCGTGTGATCCAGCGAGGCGTCGCCGGGGCCGTAGGTGACCATCGGGCAGTTCCAGACCGGACCCACCACCGTCATGTCGGAGGTGCCCAGCTTCAGCGTGAAGCGCGGCGCGCCGCCCTGCGCCCGGATGGCGCGCAGGAAGGGGGGAGCCAGCGGCGTGGTGCGCGGCGAGCGGAAGCCCTCCTGAATGCCGTTGATCTCGATCTCGCCCGCCCCGGCCAGTTCGTGCAGCCGCGTCGTCAGGCGCGGGATGTCGACGCCGGGCGGCAGCCGCAGCCCGATGGACATCACCGCCGCATCCTCCAGCCCGGAGTTGGCGGCGTGCATCTCGCGCAGCGTCGGGGTGATCGAGGTGTAGGTGGAAGAGGCGGCGCGCTCCTCGTTCAGCGCGTTGACCTCGGCCACCAGCGCGTTCCAGAAGGTGATCGCCTGCTCGCCGGAGGATTCGCCCGGCCCGGCGGTGTGCCGGCTCGGCTGGCGCAACGTGTAGTGGAAGCCGTAGGTGCCCCGGTAGCCGAGGCAGAGGGCGTCCCAGCCGCTCGGCTCGCCGATCACGCAGAAATCGGGCGCGTCCCATTTGGCGACGGCGTTCGCGCCGGGGGAGCCCAGCCGCTCTTCGCCAACCGCGCCTACCACGGTGACCGTGGCATTCAGGCGATCCGCCGCCGCCGTGGCCGCCGCCACGAAGGTGCAGAGCGGCCCCTTGGCGTCCACGGAGCCGCGCCCCCAGAGCACGCCGTCCTCGATGCGCACCAGGATCTGCCCCGGAACGGTGTCGATGTGCCCCAGCAGCACCACCCGCTTCGGGCCGGAGCCGATCTCACCGATGGCGTTGCCCACCTCGTCGGTGCGCACGCGGAACCCGCGCCGCTCCATGTGGCGGCACAACTCCGCGACCGCCTCGCCCTCCTGATCGGAGAGGCTGGGCGTGGCGACGATGGCGCGCAGCAGCTCGACATCGTCCGCCGAGGGCGCGCTGGCGATCGTAGCCTCAGGCGCTGACGACGACATCACCGCGCATCCTCTCCGGGGTCAGGGTGAACCACGAGGTGACCGTTTCCTCCACGAGGGCGCCCGCCGGCTGCGCCGCGCGCTGCGCCTCCAGCCGCCGCTCGACCGCCTGCGCGATGAGATGCGCCACGTCCGGGCCGAACAGGGGCACCGCGTGGCGGAATTCCGGCACCGGCGAGACATCCCAGACCAGCGCCTCGTCACCGCGCACGAAGATGGTGACGGCGATCAGATCAGCCTGCAGCGCGTGCGCCGTTTCCTCAGCCAACCGGCGGATCTGGGCGGAGGCGGCGGCCTCGTGGCCGTTCTGGGCCGTCCACGCCACGCCGTCGATCACCATCACCGTGGCCAGTTCCTCTGGGCGCGGCGCGCCGGCCTGCACCAGATTCAGCGACTGATCGGCGCGGCCGAGCACGGCGCGGTGCTCCAGCACCGCCTCGGCGGCGTCCTCATCCAGCAGGATGATGCCGGCGGATTGCAGATCCAGCGGCAGCAGCGTGGCTGGCAGGCCCATGGCCCGCACCGCCTGAAGCGCGGCGTCCTCCGAGGTGCAGAGCGCCGTTTGCGGCCGGGGCAGCCCGGCCTGCGCCAGCGCGGAGGCGACGTGCAGCCGGTCCCCGGTGGCCGCGATGCCGGCGCTCAGCACCGGCACCCCCAGCGCCTTGCAGGCGCTGAGCACGGCGCGGGCGATCTGCCGGTTCGGGTGGCGGTCGATCACGATCTGCGGCGCCGGGAAGTCGTTGCCGCAGGGGGATACGGGGGCAGGGCCAACGGGGAGCGGCTCGTCCGCAGGGGGGAAGAGCGCCGATACGATGCCGGCTTCCGCCAGCGCCGCCATGAGCGCCTTCTCTTCAACCCGACCGCGCGCACAGAGCACGCCCACCGTTGCCATTGCCTGTTCCTTCCTGAATCGTGTCTCGTGATGATGCGGAGCGCGCCTACGCGCCCCGCGCTACTCGCCCCAGTCTTCGCCCTCTTCCGGCGCCAGCTGCAGCTCGATAGGATTGGCGTTCAGCACTTCCAGTTCCACGCCGCAGTCCGGGCAGACCACGATCTCGCCCTGCTCCACGCCGCTCAGCTCCCACTCGGCTCCGCACTCCGGGCACGTCGCGTTCATTGATCCGTTCCTCCCAAAATCCATCCCGTGGGCGGCGGAACCCATGTCCCGCCGCGCGTCTGTTCCCGCCGAGGGCTATCCCAGCGTGAGTAACAGCAAGGCTTTGTGCATGTGCAGGCGGTTCGCCGCCTGCTCGAAGATGATCGATTGCGGGCCATCCGCAACCGCCGCTTCCACTTCCTGATCGCGGCGCATCGGCAGGCAGTGCATGAACACGCCACTCTCCTTCGCCTCCGCCATCAGGCCGGTCGTGACTTTGTAAGGGGCCAGCGCCGCGCGCTTGGCCGGGTTGTTCGGCTGGCCCATGCTCTCGTGGACATCGGTGTAGACCGCGTCCGCGTTGGAGGTGGCCGCGCGCGGGTCGAGCGTCAGCGTCACGGAGCCGCCGGCCTGCGCCGCGATCTCCTGTGCCCGCTCCACCAGCGCCGGGTCGGGCTGGTAGCCCTCCGGCGAGGCGACCACCACCTCCATGCCGGCGGCGGCGCCGCCCAGCATCAGCGAGTGGCAAACGTTGTTGCCGTCCCCGAGGTAGGCCAGCTTCAGGCCCTTCAGGCCGCCGAAGCGGTCGTGCAGCGTCAGCAGGTCGCCGAGCGCCTCGATGGGGTGGAAGCGCTCGGTCAGCCCGTTCAGGACCGGCACCGTCGCGCCACCCATGAAGGTAATCAGGTTGCGGTGCTCGCCGAAGCGGACGGCGATGCCATCCACGTAGCGGCTCAGGATCTGCGCCGTATCCGGCAGCGTCTCCCCGCGCGTCAGTTGCAGCTCGTTCGCGCCCAGAAAGGTCGCGTGGCCGCCCAGTTGCTCCATGCCCGCCTGAAAGGCGTTGCGGGTGCGGGTGCTGGGGTGCTCGAACAGCATCCCCAGCGTCTTGCCCGCCAGATAGGGGTGCGGTTGGTTGCGCTCGCGCTGCTGCTTCAACCAGAGCGCGGTTTCCACCAGCGCGTCCACCTCCGCCCGCGACAGGTCGAGGTCGGAGAGCACGCTGCGCCCGCGCAGGCCGGGCGCGGCCGCCTGCGCCACGGGATCATCGATCCACGTGAAGGTTCCCAGCTCGTGGCGGCTCGCCATTGCCGATGCCATCGCGTTACGCCACCACCGGGGCCAGCGCGTGCAGCAGGATCGCCTTCTGCATGTGCATGCGGTTCTCGGCCTGATCGAAGATGATCGACTGCGGGCCGTCCGCCACCACGGCGGAGACCTCCTGATCGCGGTGCATCGGCAGGCAGTGCATGAAGACGGCGGAGCCGTGCGCCTGCCGCATCACCTCCGGGGTCACCTTGTAGGGGGCCAGCGCCACCGCGCGGGTGGCGGCGTCCATCATCCCCATGCTGACGTGGACATCGGTGTAGACCGCGTTCGCGCCGTGCGCCGCCTCGTACGGGTCGTCCGTCACCGTGATCTCGGCGTTCGTGCCGGACGCCGCCGCCAGCCAGCGCGCGTGGTTCACCACCTCCGGGTCGGGCTGGTAGCCCTCCGGCGCGGCCACCGCGACGCTCATGCCCATCACGGCGCAGGTCAGCAGCAGCGAGTTGGCGACGTTGTTGCCATCGCCGAGGTAGGTGATCTTGCGTCCGCTGAGGCCGCCCAGCGCCTCCTGCATCGTCAGCAGGTCGGACAGCGATTGCATCGGGTGCCACTTGTCGCTGAGGCCGTTCAGCACCGGTACGCTGGAGGCGCCGGCGATCTCCTCGATGTCCGCGTGGTCCGCCACGCGGGCGACGATGGCGTCGACGTAGCGGCTGAGCACCTGCGCGGTGTCCGCCAGCGTCTCGCCGCGCTTGATCTGCAGGTCGTGCACGCCGAGGAAGATCGCCTGCCCACCGAGTTGCGCCATGCCCGCCTCGAAGGAGACGCGGGTGCGCGTGGAGGGGTGCTGGAAGATCATGCCCAGCGACTTGCCGGCGAGGTAGCCGTGCGGCTGGCCTGCCTGCCGCATCTTCTTCAGGCGCACCGCCGTGTCGAGCACCTCGTAGATCTCGTCGCGCGTCAGGTCCGTGTCGGTGATGACGCTGCGCCCGAGCAGGCGGCCGCTGATGGTGAAGGAGGGCAGGTTCGTGCCTGTGCCCGGCCCACCCAGCGAAACGGCGCGTGGCGCCAGCGCCTCGGTGAACGGATCGCTCACTGGCTCAACGCGAGACAGATTGGGTTGTGCGGAAAAGGACTTGCTGGTGGCCTGCGCGGCTTCGGACACGTTCTGCTCCCTTCGGATCCTGACGTCATACGGACGCCCGGCGCCGGCTGGTGAACGATTCACCAGATCCGGTCCGAAGGGGCGAGAAGCGTCTACTCCCGCGGTACCACCCTTCTTGCCTGCTCCACGCCCTTGCGCGAGCCCGGCATCTCTCGGTTGTTTCGTTCGTGGGGACCACCCACCTGCGCCTACTTGCCGTGATGCACGGCGTTCTTCGGCCAGCCGCTCCGGGGCCCGTTCCCGGCGATTCCGCGTGTCCCGGGCTTTCACCACCCCCGGGTCGCTTGCGCGAAGATCGCCTGTACTGCTCCCCGTCTTCGCGGGAGACCACTGGCCGAGCGTGCTCAGCCCGGTGGTCGAAATTAGGCTATTGAGTTGTGCGCCGCAATGCGCTGATCGATCCGCAAAGGGGCGGCCGTCAGCGCGTCGGACGGGACCGACGCGCCTGCCGCCCGAGCGGAGAGCGGGAGAGGAACCCCCCCACGCCCTGTTCGGCGATGTGCATCAGATGACCTCCAGAGCCGTCGCAACCCAGACACGGGCAGCCACAACGCTGGCAAGGCCGGCGCGTGGCGTCACGGAATGTTGCGGTAAAGGTTGGGAATCGTCAGAAGTCGCGGACATTGTGGAAGGGCTCCCGGATCAAGGACACGAACCAGACACGCTCCGAAATGGAGCGAGTTGTCATCAGACCGAACGGGGGGCGCCCGTTCGGCAGATAGGGGTTCGGCGCTTGCTGGCCGGACGGGCCGTCATTTACGGCTACCCTTCACCGAGTCACACAACAGGTCGATGCGTTCGCCATTGAACATGGTTGACCTTACGAGGGTTGTGGAGATTTGTCAAGAGTTCAGGGGATGCAAACATCCAGTTATGCAGATTGACGGACCTGCTGGCCGCGCGCCCGCCCCGCGCCGCCTCTGGCTGCTGGGCGGGATCTGCCTGCTGCTGGGGTTGCTGCTGGGCGCGTACGTCTATCAGGATCGGATCGTGCCGGGGGAGCTGGAGTTCCTTCGGCTGACGCACCGCCCCCCCAGCGAAGCGCTGGATCAGCTGGCGTGGGGGGCCAGCCGCCTTGGCGACACCTTCACCGGGCTGACCACTGCAACGGTGCTGGGAGCCCTCTGGTGCTTTTCCCGGGGACGCCCGGAGCTGACGCTGTTCATCGCGGCGGCCTCGGCCAGCCGCCTGTTGAACACCCCGCTGAAGTGGCTCTTCGACAGCTCCCGGCCACCGCTGGACCTGCACGCCATCATCGAGCCGGTGGGTGGGCTCGGGTACCCGAGCGGGCACACGTTCGGCGCGGTGCTGGTCTACGGCGCTATCTACCTCGCCGTGCCGCAGACGCTGCCGTCGCCGTGGGCGCGCTGGTTGGTCCGTGGCGTCTGCCTCGCGCTGATGCTACTCATCCCGTGGTCCCGCATGCGGCTGGGCGTGCATTGGCCAAGCGACGTGGCCGGGGGCTACCTGTTCGGGGTGGGTGTGCTGGCGCTGCTGTGGGGGCTGACGCCGATGGTGTGGGAACGCATCGGCCAGCGGCGGGGTTTTTATCCCACAACGCAGTAATCCGGGCGCGTGGCGTCATCGCTACGGCCCTGTCAGGAGAAACATCTTTCATGCCTGAAATCCACTATCCCGAAACCCGCAATGAGGACGTCGTGGACGTCATGTTCGGCGAAAACGTCCCCGATCCGTACCGCTGGCTGGAGAATGACGTTCGCCACGATGCAGAAGTCGCGGCGTGGGTCGCCGCCCAGAACGAGGTCACTGGCGCGTATCTGCGCGACCTGCCGGGCCGGGGGATCCTCCAGCAGCGGCTGACCGCGCTGTTCGATTACGAGCGCCTCACCGTGCCGGCGAAGCGCGGGGACCGGTACTTCTACACGCGCAACGCCGGGCTGGAGAATCAGGCCTCGCTGTATGTGCGCGATGGCCTGCAGGGTCCGGAGCGCCTGCTGATCGACCCTAACGCGTGGTCCGCGGACGGCGCCACGGCGCTGGCGGAGTGGGCCGTCTCGGAGGATGGCGCGCTCGTCGCCTACAGCGTGCAGGAGGGCGGCTCCGACTGGCGCACCATCCGCGTGCTGGACGTGGCGACCGGCGAAACGCTGCCGGACCGCGTGGAGTGGGCGCGGTTCACCACCATCGCGTGGAACCGCGACGGCTCCGGCTTCTTCTACGCCCGCTACCCCGAACCAGCGGGCGATTCCGCGTTCGTGGGCAGCATCGAGAACCACACGATCCACTACCACGCGCTGGGCACGACGCAGGCGGAGGACCGGCTGCTCTACGCCACGCCGGAGCAACCCGCCCTGTTCCACGGCTTCGGCCTGACCGACGACCGGCGTTACGCCACCATCGTCTCGACACCCGGCGGCATTGCCAACCTCCTTGCCGTGATCGATCTGGAGTCACCGGACTGGGCGCCGCGCGTCGTCGTGGGGGAACTGACGGACGAGTGGTCGGTTGCGGGGAACACCGGTACGCGCTTCTTCGCAATCACGACACAGGGGGCCGAGCGCCGCAAGATCGTGACATTCGACCTCGCGGACCCAGTCCTGACCTTCAGCGATCTGATTCCGGAAGACGCCGCCGTCCTCAACGACGCTGCCCTACTCGGTGGGCGCCTGCTGGTGACCTATCTTGACGACGTCAAGACTGAGATTCGCCGCTTCACGCCCGCGGGCGAGGCAGATGGCGTCGTCCCGCTGCCGGGCATCGGCACGGCGGGCGGTTTTCGCGGCCGCCCGGATGACAACGAGGCGTTCTTCGCGTTCACCAGCTTCAACGCGCCTACCACGATCCTGCGTTACGACGTGGCCGTGAACACGACCACGGTCTGGGCAGAACCAGCGGTCCCGGTCGATCTCGACCAGATCGTCGTGGAGCAGCGGTTTGCTCCCTCGCCAGATGGCGCGCAGATCCCCGTGTTCATCGTGCGGCGGCGAGACGTGACCGCGCCGGCGCCGACCCTGCTGTACGCGTACGGTGGGTTCGGCATCTCCCTACTGCCCTACTACTCGCCATCGCAGATCGCGTGGGTGGAGCAGGGCGGGGTGATGGCGGTCGCTAACCTGCGCGGCGGCGGCGAGTACGGCAAGGCGTGGCACGAGGCTGGCCGGCGGCAGCTGAAGCAGAACGTCTTCGACGACTTCATCGCCGCTGGCGAGTACCTGATCGCCGAAGGAATCACGCCGCCGGACGGGCTGGCCATCGAGGGCGCCTCCAACGGCGGCCTGCTGGTGGGCGCGGTCGTCAACCAGCGGCCGGAGCTGTTCGCAGCGGCGTTGCCGGGCGTCGGCGTGATGGACATGCTGCGCTTCCAGTTGTTCACCGGCGGCAAGTTCTGGGTGGATGAATACGGTGATCCGTCTGACGAGGCCGCGTTCCGCAATCTGCTCGGCTACTCGCCATACCACGGCATCCAACCGGGCCGCGCCTACCCCGCCGTCCTCGTGACCACAGCGGACACCGACGACCGCGTCGTTCCCGGTCACTCGTTCAAGTACATCGCCGCCCTGCAGGCCGCCGATCCGCGCGGCAAGCCGCACCTTGCGCGCATCGAGACGCGCGCGGGCCACGGTTCCGGCAAGCCGCTGGACAAGGTGATCGAGGAGACCACCGACCAGTTCGCCTTCGCCGCGCACTGGTCGGGGCTGGACGTGGCGCAGCCAGAAGGCTGATCAGCGGTGTCAGGCGAATTCAGGGTCGCCTCGGGTTCTGCGGCGGATGAGCGCGGGGATTGCCCGCCTCGTCCGTCTCCCACGACTGCGTCTGGAACGCGAGAAACACGGCGCTCCACCGCCCGAGGCGCGGGCTCTGCACCATCAGCGCGCCATCGGCCCACGTCCGGTTGTCGTGGCGGTGCTCGTCGCCGTTCCCCTGATTCATGTGGATGTCGTGCAGGCCGTTGCCGGGGATGAAGTCGAAGATGTGATCGTGCAGCTTCGGTTCCGGCCCCCAGCGCGTGCCCCACGCGTAGACCTTCGCGCCGGGGTCGTTGATGGCGCGGGTGGCGCGGGCCAACAGCTCGTCGCTGAGATCATTTCGGGCGCCGGGGCGGCTAGCCGGGAGCTGAATCAAATCGCGCGGGTCGAAGTGGCCGCCGCGCTGGTAGTCGATGGCGAGTCCGTCAGGTTCGGAGACAACCTCGTACAACCCGTCCTGCAGCAGCGTCAACGCATCAATGATGGGGTGTTGGTAGTCGTCATTGGCAAGGAAGAGCAGTTCCGCCTGCTTGCCGCGGCTGGAGCCGGAGCGGGTGTTGATGGACAGACGCGTCAGCGTGCCACCACAGTCGAGCAGCAGGTGGAAGTGCGGGGTCTTGCCGCCGCGTTCCTCCAGGTGACTGAGCGCTCGCCCCTTTGCCAGCGTGTAGACCTTCGCCATGTTCCCATTGTGGCGCAAACGCAGCGAGGCCGCGTAGCAACTGCCACGCGGCCCCGAGAAACCCTCACCCCCAGCCCCTCGCCCTTCGCAAAGGGCGAGGGGAGCCGACCCGCGGCGGCGTAGAAACTGGCATCACGCCACCAGATTCTCCCGACCTGCTTCGCGTTCCGCCGCCAGAAAAAGCCCCTCTCCCTTCGCAAAGGGAGAGGGGTTGGGGTGAGGGTCCTCTCGTCGTTAGTCCGCAACGCCCCTTGTTGCAGCCGGCTCCGCCTCGGCGGCGGCTTCCTGCTCCTCGGCGCGCAGGGCCAGCGCCGCGCGCGGCACCACCAGCCAGAAGGCGCCCAGCGCGTCGTCCCAGTTTTCCAGCAGCGAGGACCCAAGGGCGCTGCTCGTGGCCGCCACATGCTGTTCGATCAGGCCGCGCAGGGTGGATGCCGGGGCGCTGCCGCCGCGCACATCCTCCAGCAGCACCGATTCGCCGTTGATGCGCTGCGGGAAGGCGCCGTCCGGGTCGTAGACGAAGACGGAGCCGTTCGTCATGCCCGCGCCGAAGTTGTTGCCGGTTGGACCCAGCACCACCACGGTGCCGCCGGTCATGTACTCGCAGCCGTGGTCGCCAATGCCTTCGACCACTGCCGTCGCGCCGCTGTTGCGGACGCCGAAGCGCTCGCCGGCGAAGCCCGCCGCGAAGTAGCGGCCGCCGGTCGCGCCGTAGAGGTTGGTGTTGCCGGCGATCGCCTGCGGCGTGCTGAACGGCGACACGGAGGGCGGGCGGATGGCAATCTCGCCGCCGCACATCCCCTTGCCGACGTAGTCGTTTGCCTCGCCCTCGAGGTGCAGCCGCATCCCGTGGGTCAGGAAGGCGCCGAAGCTCTGGCCGGCGCTGCCGCGCAGGGAGATCGTCGCCGTGCCGTCCGGCAGGCCGTTCGGGTGGTGCATGACGATGGCGTTCGCCACCTTCGCGCCCACAGTGCGGTTCTCGGTGCGCACGTCCATCTCGACGGTGAAGGGCTTGCCGTCCGGGATCGCTGCCCCGGCCAACTCCAGCACCGCGTCATCGAGCGTGGCGCCCTGCGGCGCGATGTCGATCTGCTTGCGGCGCTGCGCCTCGGGAGCCGGCTCCGCGAAGAAGCCGGAGACATCCAGCATTCCGGCCCGGCCCGGCAGTTCGCGCGCGGCCAGCAGGTCGGTGCGCCCCACCAGTTCGTCGATGGAGCGGGCGCCGAGGCGGGCCATCTCCTCGCGGATGCCACTGGCGAGGTGCGTGAAGTAGTTGATCACCTGCTCCGGGTTGCCGGTGTACTTGGCGCGCAGGTCGTCGCGCTGGGTGGCGATGCCGGTCGGGCAGGAGTTGAGATGGCACTGCCGCGCCATGTCGCAGCCGATGGC
This sequence comes from Thermomicrobiales bacterium, assembly GCA_047605145.1. Classification (GTDB taxonomy): domain Bacteria; phylum Chloroflexota; class Chloroflexia; order Thermomicrobiales; family UBA6265; genus JACCXM01. Next base: position 21,296 of record JASGGF010000020.1, read on the forward strand.
CACCAGCACCGAGGTGCCGAAGCCATACTCCTCGGCGCCCAGCACCGCCGCCATGATGATGTCTTCCGGCGTCTTAAGGCCGCCGTCGGTGCGCAACCGCACGCGGGAGCGCAAGCCGTTCTTGACCAGCGTCTGCTGCGTTTCGGCGAGGCCAAGTTCCCACGGCGCGCCGGCGAACTTGATGGAGGCCAGCGGCGAGGCGCCGGTGCCGCCGGAGTGGCCGGAGATCAGCACATAGTCGGCGCGCGCCTTGGCGACGCCCGCCGCCACGGTGCCCACACCCGCCTCGGCGACCAGCTTGACCCCGATCTTCGCGCGCGGGTTGATCTGCCGCAGGTCGTAGATCAGCTGCGCCAGATCCTCGATGGAGTAGATATCGTGGTGCGGTGGCGGCGAAATCAGGGAGATCCCCGGCACGGCGTGCCGCAACTCGGCGATGAACGGGGTCACCTTGTGCCCCGGAATCTGGCCGCCCTCGCCCGGCTTGCTGCCCTGCGAGATCTTGATCTCCAGCTCCTCGGCCATCGCGAGGTAGCGCGCCGTGACGCCGAAGCGGCCCGAGGCCACCTGCTTCACCTTGGAGTGCGCGACATCCGGGCCCGGCTCGTCGTACCAGCGCGGGTCCTCGCCGCCCTCGCCGCCGTTGGAGCGCGCCCCGAGGCGGTTCATGGCGGTGGAGAGGGTGCGGTGCGCCTCCGGGCTCAGCGAACCCAGCGACATGGCGGTGACGATGAAGCGCTGGATGATGTCGCGGATCGGCTCCACTTCCTCCAGCGGCACCGGCTCGCCCAGTGGCTCGACCTTGAGCAGGTCGCGCACGGCGGTGACCGGGTGCGCCGCGATGTGATCACGGTACGCCTGATAGGCCTCCGGGGAGCCGGTGTTGACCGCCTCCTGCAGCAGCTTGACCATCGGCGGCTCGAAGGCGTGCGCCTCGCCGTCCTTGCGGTAGCGGACGAAGCCCATGTCGACCAGCTTCGGGGCCGGGTCGCCGTACGCCTCGCTGTGGCGGCGCAGGATGTCCTCCTCCAGTTCGGCGTACCCGATGCCGCAGAGGCGCGCCGGGGTGCCGGTGAAGTGCTCGTCGATGATCGCTTCGGCAAGGCCCAGCGTCTCGAAGATCTGCGCGCCGCGGTAGCCCATGGCGGTGGAGATGCCCATCTTGGAGGAGATCTTGAGGAAGCCCTTCTCCATCTGGTGCAGATAGTTGGCGCGCAACATCGGCGGCGTCAGGTCTTCGTAACCGCGCGTGCCGGTCAGGCTCGATGCCTGCGCCAGCGCCACCCACGGGTTCACCGCCGAGGCGCCGTAGCCGATCAGGCAGGCCAGCGCGTGCACATCGCAGACCTCGCCGCTCTCCACAATGATGTCGGCGCGGTTGCGCAGCCCGGCCCGGATGAGCGCGTGGTGCACGGCGCCGGTCGCCAGCAGAGCCGGCACGGCCACGTGCTCCGCGCCGATGCCGCGATCTGACAGGATGATGATGCCGGCGCCGTCGCGCGCGGCCTGCTCGGCCTCGGCGACCACGCGGCGCAGTTCCGCTTCCAGCAGCGCGCCGCCCGAGGCGCCATCCGCCGGCACGGCGAAAACGGTGGAGACCGTCGCGGCCTGCACGCCTTCCTGCGTCAGTCCGCGCAGCTCGACGAGGCAGGCGTCGTCAACCGCGATGCTCGGCAGGTGAACCAGCCGCGCCTGCTCCGGGGTCTCCTCCAGCAGGTTGCCGCGCCGCCCTACGAAGCTGTCCAGCGCCATCACTTGCCGCTCGCGCAGCGAGTCGATGGCCGGGTTGGTGACCTGCGCGAAGCGCTGGCGGAAGTAGGCGTGAATCGGCCGGGTGCGCTCGGAGAGGACGGCCAGCGGCGCGTCGTCGCCCATCGACCACGTCGGCTCCTCGGCCTTCGCCATCGGGTTGATGATCAGCCGCGTGTCCTCGGCGGTGTAGCCACAGGCGCGCTGCATGGCGACCACGCCCGGGTCCGCCTTGATGCGCACCGGCGCGGCGCCCGCGCCATTCGCGGCCGCAATCGGCGCGTCCGGCGTTTCGTCGCAATTGGCGACCGGGATGCGCCCGGCGGCCAGCCACTCTGCGTACGGCTGCCGGCCGGAGATCTCCGCCTTCAGTTCGTCGTTGTGCAGCACCACGCCGCGCCGGGTATCGACCACGATCATCTGGCCGGGGCCGAGACGCCCCTTCTCGATCACCGTCGATTGGTCGATATCGACCGTGCCCGCCTCCGAGCCGGCCACGAACAGGCCGTCCTCGGTAATTGCGTAGCGCAGCGGGCGCAGGCCGTTGCGGTCCAGCGTGGCGCCGGCAATGATACCGTCGCTGAAGCCTAGGGCGGCCGGGCCGTCCCACTGCTCCACGAGACCGGCGTTGAAGTCGTAGAAGGCGCGTCGCGCCGGGTCCATATCGGGAAGCTGCTCCCATGGCTCCGGCACCAGCATCATCAGCGCGCGCGGCAGGGAACGATCACTCAGATTCAGCAACTCGATGGTGTTGTCGAGCGAAAGGGAGTCGGACCCGGACATCGAGACGACCGGGCAGAGTTCCTCGGAGGTGACACCCGGCAGCGCCAGCGATGGCGTGCGCGCCTGCATCCACAGCCGGTTGCCCTGGACGGTGTTGATCTCGCCGTTGTGCGCGATCAGGCGGAATGGCTGTGCGAGCCCCAGGTCGGGAAGGTATTGGTGCTGTAACGCTGGTGGAAGAGGGCAATGGCACTCTCGACCGCCAGGTTCTGGAGGTGCGGATAAAAGGAAGCGAGGTCCTCCGGCAGGCAGAAGCCCTTGTAGATCAGCGTGCGGGAGGGCAGGATGCAATGAAGAGATCGGCGTCTGTGAACCCCTTCGCCTGCGCGGCCCGCTCGACCGCGCGTCGGTAGAGCACGAACGCATGCTCGAAGGCCTCCGTCTCGATCCCGGCCGGCCGCGCGATCACCGCCTGCTTGATGGTCGGGCGGGTGTCTCCGCCGTCTCGCTGAGCACGGAAGGATTGACCGGCACCTCGCGCCAGCCGACCAGCTCCAGCCCGCGATCGGCGGCGGCAGTGCGAAACCGCTTCGCCTGTGCCAGCTTCGCCTCGTCGCGCGGCAGGAAGGCCATTGCCACGCCGTACTGCCCCTTGTCCGCTCGGCCGCTCCGCGAACAGCGCGTGCGGCACCTGGAGGAGAATGCCCGCGCCGTCACCAGTGCGGGGATCAGCCCCGACACCGCCACGATGCGTGAGGTTCACCAGCCCCGCCAGCGCTCGCTCCACGATGGAACGGGACGGCTCCCGGCAATATCGACCACGAGGCCGACACCGCAGGAATCGTGTTGGTGGGCGAATGGAGCGGGGCGTCCATGCGGGGCTGGTGCGATTCGGTCATTCCTGTATTCCTTCGCGTGCGCGGTGGGGGCAGATCGGCCACGTTCCAAGTGAACGGACCAGTGTCCTGGACGGCGCACGACGCTCTACGCAAGGGGGTCGACGTGTCGGTATCGGGCACCGACCGCGAGGGTGTTGGACCGATGGAACGAGTGATTGTGAAATCAGACACAACCAGAAGGGTCCACATTGTCCCAGGCCTGAACGAGGGTGATCGTCGTCGATCCGGTTCCCGCAGGCATCACAAAGCACCCGTTCCACGCCATTGTGGGAGATTCCAGTGTATTTCCGTCCTTGCCGAGGCAACAGGTGCGGAACGCCAAGATCGCCGTGCTTTTAGACTCAATGCCCAAAGACTCCGACAGCATGCACAGGGCAGAAAACGCCCTCGCCAGCTAGGCTGTATGCATGATACCCGAACCGGAATCGACAAAATCCGCGAGGTTCCATCCGGTTCGCCCGCCCTTCCCCAGCCGTCGGTGGCGCGGCTTTGGATGATCAGCACATAATCCGCTCAGCATATGTCGTTTCGCCGCCCGACTTGCCGGTGGCGTTTGGTACGAGGAGCCTGAAGATGTCCGGTTTCGAGTTTGGGTCGCTGGAGCCCCAACACCGCGAGGATCTGATCGCGGATGCCCTTGCGCGCGTCGTCGAGGGCGACATTCGCATCGTCGACCTCGAGTTCAGCGACATCTCCGGCGGCATGAAGGCCCTGACCATTCCCGCCAACCTGCTGGAATACACGTTCCGCCATGGATATCGCTTCGACGGTGCGGCCCTCACCGGAGGCCAGCGGCAGGTGGAGCTGGATCTCTATCTCGCACCCGATCCCGCCACCCTCCTCATACACCACGCGGGATGGCTCCATTCGCCGCGCCCAGTTCTTCTGCTGGGTTCTCCGGCGCGACGGCCAGGCCTTCACCAGCAACCCCCGATCCACCCTGGAGACCCAGCTACGCAAGGCCGCCGAGCTCGGCTTCGATTACCGCGTCGGGGCGGAGATGGAGTTCTATCTCCTGAAGGGACGGCAGACGGATCACACGCTGCTCCCGTCCACCGACGCCGCCGGATACTTCGATATTGGCGAGGATGTCCTCTCCGAGACCCGCGACGAGATCGTGGCCAGCCTGCAGGAATGGGCGTTGGTTGGCGGCGCCCACCACGAAACCGGCCCCGGCCAGCAGGAGCTCGACCTGAGTCACGCGGGCGGCATCCGCATCGCCGACCAGATCACTACCACGCGGCAGGTGATCCGCTCGATCGCCCAGCGCCGGGGGCTGCATGCCACCTTCATGGCGAAACCATTTTCCGAGGCACCTGGCTCCGGCATGCATCTCTTCCAACGCCTGCTCCGCTACCCGGACGGCGAGGATCTCCTGCGCGATCCGGGGTCGGCCGATGGCCTCACCACCACCGCGCGTCATTTCATCGGCGGCCAGCTCGCCAACGCCCAGGGCATGAGCGCCATTGCCTGTACCACGGTCAACTCTTACAAGCGGCTGGCGGACGGGCACCGCGCACCGCGGCATGCAACCTGGGCGCGGGTCAGCCAGGCATCCCTGATTCGGATCAGGAGCCAGCCCGGACCAGATGGCCGATATCGAACTTCGCAGCCCCGATGCGATGGCAAACCCCTATCTCCTGATCGCCGCCACGCTGGGAACCGCGATGGCCGGCATCCGCAGCGGCGAGGAACCACCGATCCCCGTGGACGAGAACCTCGTTGCCTACGACGACGACGAGTTGAACCGGCTCGGTGTCCCCCGGCTCCGACGCGCTTGGCGAGGCGCTGGATGCCCTGGCCGCCGACGACGTCGTGCGAAACGCCATCGGCCCCTACATCTTCGATCAGTTGCTGACCGTGAAGCGTGCGGAATGGGCCGAGTACCGCCGTCGCGTCAGCCCGTGGGAACATCTCCGCTATGGCGATCTCTAGCCTGGATCACCCCGTTCTTTCGGCCCCTGGAGCGCAACCGATGATCTCCGTCAACGACATCCTCCGGAAGGCCCTTCCCGACCCCACGCGCGTTATCGCCGGCGAATCCGGGCTGGGCCGGGAAGTCACATGGGCGACCCGCCTGCGTCCGGCTCCCCCGCCTTCGAGCACCTGAGCGGCGGCGAAATCGTGCTCCTCCCGCCCCATGTGCTGGAGATGCTGGACGAGCGCTTGACGCTCGACCAGGCGATCCGGCAGCTCGGGGTTCGGCGTCGCCGCCATCGCCCTGTCGGACGCCGTCGACGAAGCCGCCCTCCGTTCTTCCATTGAAGCGGGCATTCCCCTGCTCATGCTGCCGGAGGGCATCGACTACAGCGCGCTGGAGCGAAACACCTCGCGCTACATCACCGAACGCCGCCGCGAGATCCAGCGCCGCGGCCAGGAGGCAGGACGCCGCCTGATGGAGCTGGCGATCGGCGGCGAGTCGCTGGAGGCAATGGCAACCGACCTCTCGCGGCTGGCCGGGCGTGCCGTGGCGATCGAAGGGCGAGACGGCCGCATCCTGGCCCTGAGCGCAAACGCTGCCTCACGATATAGCGTCAGCGACCCGGACGCCATCCTGCTCCCCACCCGCGCGACCGTCCAGGCCTGGCTGCGCAGCGTCGCCGCGACAAGCTCCGCCGAACCGCCGACTGCCACCTACCCAACTGATTCCGGATGGAGCCGTATCGTCGCACCAGTGATCGGCCGCGACGGCCTGCTGGGGAACGTCTCCCTGCTCGTACCGAGCGGTGAG
>JASGGF010000021.1:0-26641 GCA_047605145.1 Thermomicrobiales bacterium
CATGGCGCCCTTCGGGTGCCACAGGATCAGGCCCGGGCCGATCTCCTCGTTGACCGAGAACAGGTCCAGTTCCTTGCCCAGCCGCCGGTGATCGCGCCGCTGCGCCTCCTCCAGCCGCTGCAGGTGCTGATCCAGCTCCGCCTGCGTCGGGAAGGCCGTGCCGTAGATGCGCTGCAGCATCGGGCGCTTCTCGTCGCCGCGCCAGTAGGCCCCGGCCACCGAGAGCAGCTTGAACGGCCCGATCTGGGCCGTGCTCTCGACGTGCGGCCCACGGCAGAGATCGAGGAAGTGCCCCTGCTGATACGTCGTGATCAGCTCATCCGTGGGCAGGTTCTGGATCAGCTCGACCTTGTACGGGTTCTCCGCGAAGATCTGCAGCGCCTCGTCCCGCGAGACCACCTCGCGCTCGAAGCGCTCCGCCTTGTCGCGGTTGGCGGCCATCCGCGTCTCGATCTCGGCGAGGTCATCCGGCGTCAGCGGTCGCGGCAGCTGGAAGTCGTAGTAAAAGCCATTTTCGATGGCCGGCCCGATGCCGAAGCGGGCGTCCGGGAAGACCTCCTGCACGGCTTCCGCCATCAGGTGCGCCGCCGAGTGGCGCATCCGGGCCAGCTCGTAGGCGCGGGCATCGGCCAGATCAACGGCGATATCCGCGTTCGTCAGTTCGTCATGTTCGTGCGACACAGCGCCAGACTCCATGCCACGGCCGCCGGGCGTCCAATCACCCAATCAGCCAATGGCGAGAAAAACAAAGCGGCCCGGCATCCCAGAAAGGGACGCCGGGCCGACGTGGTTCCACCCTCATTTCAGGCGCGTGCGCCTGCTCGAAAGGACCGGTAACGGGGTCAACCGGGCCATCCTCCCCCCCACAGGGATCGGTGGCCGGCTCTCGGGTGGTTTTCGCGTGGGGACCGCCGCGCTGGCTTTCAGCATCTGCCAGCTTTGCTGTCGGTGTCCCGTCGGCTACTCGTCCCGGTCACAGCCAGAACATGAATTGTGGCATCCAGCATAGGAAAAACGATGGGGAGCGTCAATCGGATCCCGGCGCGAGGTCGCCGATCTCCCGGCGACGGCGCGGGCCGCGCCAGATCGTCAGGCCATGCAGCGCAATTAGCGCCGCGCCCACCAGCGCCGCCGCCACGTAGGCGCCGTTGTGCACGCCCGGTGGCCGCGGCGCCGCCAGCACGGCCACTGGCTCTGCGGCGAGTTCAGGCGCCGGCTCGCTGACGGTGGCGAGTTCGTTGCCTGTCTCCGGCGCGTTGGCGACCGCTGGCGCCTCGGCCACCGTGGCCAGCCGCGTCTGTGCCGACGCCGGGGTGTCCGGCGCGATGATGGCCGCGCTGGCGGAGGCCATGGTCAGGATGGTGGCCGCATCCGGGTCCCGGTAGCGCACGGCCTCGCCACCGCCGAGGCCGCCCTGCTGCGCGCGGAGGGCTTTCTGCTCGAAGGCGTAGTCCAGCAGCACGCTGTTGTCGTCGTACCAGTCGTCGGGCGCCACGCCGTTCAGCGTCACCGCGATCATGCGGCTGCCGTCGCGTTGGGCGACGTTGACGAGGCACCAGCCGGCGTCATTGTCGTACCCGGTCTTGCCGCCGATGATGCCGGGGTAGCTTTCCAGCATCTTGTTGTTGTTACGGAACTCGTACATGCCATCGTCGGAGTCGTAGAGCTCCGTGCCGAAGGTCTGCACGAAGCGCGGGTAATGGATGGCGTACATCGTGAACGCCGCCAGATCGTAGGCTGAGGAATAGTGGCCCGGCACGCCCCAGCCATCCGGGTTCACGAGGTGCGTATCGGTCAGCCCCATGTTGATCAGGCGCTCGTTCAGCCGGTCGAGGAAGCGCTGCTGCCCCTGCTCCGGTGAGTCGCCATCTTGCGTGCCCAGCCCGCGCGCCAGCGCCCGCGCCGCGTCGTTGCCGGAGGGCAGCATCATGCCATACAGCAATTCGCGAACCGTGAAGGTCTCGCCGGGGCTGAATCCGACCTGACTGGCCTCGGAACTGACCATGTCCGCCTCGGCGGTGACAATCGGGGTCTCCGGCGCGCCCTCTTCGATCGCTTCGATGGCGGTGAAGATCTTGGTCAGGCTGGCGGGCGCGCGCCGCTCGTGCGCGTTGCGCTGGGCGTAGATCTCGCCCGTGTCCGCATCAACCACGATGTAGGCGGTGGAATTGATCTGGAGTTCCGGGACTTCCTGCGCCCCGGCGGGACCGGGAAACGCCAGAAACAGGAGACTTCCGCACACCAGCGGCAGGACCAGCACCAAGCGTGCAACGAGCGCCAATCGTGGCATGGTAGATTCCCCCGACACGAACGTGATGCTAGGCAGGCGCGAACAGACGCGTCAAGCGATCAGGACTGATGGGGCGACGCGGTGACGACGCCCCGATCTGCGAGCGTGCAACCCGTGAGCGAACCCGACGCGTCCACTGAAAAGACGATCCCCGTAGAAACGCCGGGGCCGGACGACCCGTTTCGGAACCGCGCCTACCAGCGCGGCGCGCCACGCCCGGCGTCCTTTGCTGCCGCCAGTTTGCCGGTGCTGGGCACCGTAGGCGCCATCGCCACGGTGGCGCTGGTGGTCGGTTCAGCGCGCGGGGACTTGCCCAGCTTCGGCGACCTCGACAGCGGCAATATCATCCTCACTGCTGCCCTGCTCACCATCTCGATCTGGGCGGTCTACCTGCTGTGGAAGGTGCCGCAGTGGCAGGCCGCCGCGTGGGCGCGCAACGGCGACTCCAACCCGCGCGAACTCTTCGAGATCGAGAACTCCTCGCGCGGCACGCTGGGCCAGATCCTGAGCGGCGTGGCGGTGCTGACCGGCCTCATCTTCGCGTGGCAGCAGCTCGGGCAAACCAGCAACAACCTGCGCGTCAGTCAGGAAGGCCAGATCACCGACCGCTTCAGCCGCGCTGTCGATCAGCTTGGCAGCGAGGAGTTCACCATCCGGCTGGGCGGCATCTACGCGCTGGAGCGCATCGCCCGCGATTCCCCGCGCGATTACGGCCCGGTGATGGAGGTGCTGACTGCCTTCGCCCGGCAGGAATCGCCGCTGCCAGCGAACGCGCCGGGTACTCCCGCCGTCGCCGCGCCGGATATCCCACTCGACGTGAAGGCCGTTTTCAAGGTGATCGGCCGCCGCACGCCCGAACAGGTGGAGACGGAGATGGCGGAGGGTGGCTGCCTCGACCTGACCAACATCAACGCCGTGGGCGCGGATCTCGCCGACGCCAATTTGCAGAACACCTGCTGGGATAACTCGGACCTGCGCGGGGCGATCATGTCCCGCGCCAATCTGGCCGACACCACGTTCAGCGCCGCCAATCTGCAGCAGGCGAACCTCGACCGGGTCACCGCGACCGGCGCCGTGTTCAACAGTGCAAATCTGGTCTTTGCCAATCTGAGTCAGGGCGATTTCACCGACGCGAACTTTCTGGCGGCCAACCTGACCAACGCCCTGCTGCAGGGCGCCAATCTCACCGACGCCAGCTTGTTGCGAGCCAACCTGCAGATGGCCACCGGCTTCGGCGCCGACTTCGACGGCGCCGACATGCTGCAAGCCAACCTGACCAACGCCGTCCTCACCGACGCCGATCTCTCCGAGGCGAAGCAACTGACCGAGGAGCAGATTGTCTCCGCGGTCACCAGCGCGGGAACCAAACTCCCGGCCGGCATCGAAGCCACGCCCGATTTCTGAGCCCGGCCCCGCGCTACGCGGGCGTGATCGGCGCCACGTCGCTGAGCAGCTGCAAATCGCCGCCGATCATGGTGCCCGCCGCCTCGTAGGAGAAGGCGCCGCCGTCAGCGGAGCCAACCCGCAGGCTGGCAGAATCCTCGGCCGACTGGCCCGGCCCAGCGTCGAAGACCTGCATGGTGAAGGGCTGTTGCTCACCGCCGTTGATCAGCATCATGCCGCTGATATTGCGCAGTTGCTCCTCGCCCTCCGGCCACTCGTAGGCAATCGGCCCGACGCTCTCCAGAATCAGCCCACCCTCCGCGTTCGGGTCCATCCACCGCACGAAGCCGGCGGCCTGCTGCGGCGCGTCTTCCGCCAGTTGTGTGGCGAACAGCACCACGTTGACATCGCCGACCGAGGTGCGCAGCACGCCACCGCCGGTCACGCCGATCAGGCAGCACTCGCAGTCATCGCCCTTGCAGTTGCAGGGCACACACGGCAGGCCCACGCTGCCGGATGGGTTCTCCTCGTGGGTGGCCAACGCCTCCCGCGCCAGCGCGCCGGCGGAGCCGGTGGCCGCGACGGCGGCGGCGGCGCCCAGCAGGCCGCGGCGAGGCAGCGAGCGCCCCAGCGAGCGCGTGAAGGCATCGAAACGTCGAGAATTCATGGCAGGCTCCTCAATTGCGCAGGTTTGGGCCACGGTCGATTGCGTGCGTTGATGAGCAGGCTACACTGCCAGCCGTGGTAGTCAACTCATTGCCGCAGGCTTTTGTTCCCGTTGGGGGCTGTCGATGGATGCGCTGGTCTGGTTCCTGATCGCCCTGCCGTTCGCCATCGACGTGTTCGCTGGCGGCCTCTCCTTCGGTGTGGGCGGCATCGAAAAGTCCCGCTGGCCGCTGGTCGCGGCGGGACTGGCGCTGCTGAGCGCCGTCTTCATCGCGCTCGGAATCGTCATTGGCGAAAGCCTCGAAGGCGGGTTCGGCACGGCGCTGAAGATCACGGCCGGACTCTTGCTGATAGTGCTCGGCTTGCGCAGCATTCTGGACAGCCGCCGGCAGGCGGAGGCTCCCGGCGGCGAAGCGAAGACGTTGACCCAGCGCAGCGTGGTCACCAAGAGCGCCGTTCTCGCTGTCGATAATCTGGCCGTCGGCATCTCCTTCGCAGTGCTTGGCGCGCCGCTCGGGTTGATCACCGGCATCGTCTTCGTCCAGTGCTTTATCTCGTCATACATCGGGTTGGCGCTGGGCCGGCGGCTGGGTGTCCGCGCCGGCGACTTCGCCGCCATTCTGGCCGGGCTCGTTTTCGCCGCGCTCGGCGGCGCCATCCTCTATCAGGGGTTGGTCAGCTTCCGATCTTGACAGCACTCAGCGCCCCCGTTAGCATCGCGCCATTGGTCAACCAGTCAACCATTCTGCCCCCGGCAATGGCGTCGTGCGCAGAATTTGAGCTGGGTGATGGAGATCGTCGATGTGGACGAGTCCCTCGGTCCGCGCGACGTTGCGGGGAGAATCGCAGTGGGACGGCTTGACGGCAAAATCGCCGTAGTGACTGGCTCGGCCAGTGGCATTGGGCAGGAAGCAGCCCGCGCCTTTGCGCGCGAAGGCGCCATTGTTGGTCTGCTGGACCGCAACGAGGAGCCATTGCTGGCGACCGTCGCGGAGATCGGCGACAACGCCTTCCCGCTGGTGACCGACGTGACCAGCGAGGAGAGCGTGGCGGCCGCCTTCGACGAGGTGCGACGCCGGCACGGCCGCCTTGATGTGCTCTACACCTGCGCGGCGGTGCAACTGGTCGGCTCCGATGCACCGGTGCACGAGCTGGACATCGAGATCTGGCAGCGCACCCACGATGTCAACCTGCGCGGTGTCTACCTCACCTGCAAGCACGGCGTGCGCCTGATGATGGAGAGCGGCGACGGCGGCTCAGTCATCAACACCGGCTCCCCCACCGGCCTGACCATGTGCGGCGCCGGTTGGCACGCCTACTCCTCCTCCAAGGCCGGCGTGATGGCGCTGACGCGCATCATGGCGGCGGACTACGCGCAATACGGCATTCGCGTCAACGGCATCGTGCCCGGCACCATCGCCACCACCTTGACGCAGCCGCTGATCGACGACCCCGAAACGCACGCCCGGCTCATATCCATGCATCCCATCGGGCGCGTTGGCACCCCGAAAGATATGGCTGGAATCGCGGTGTTTCTGGCCTCGGATGAATCGCAGTTTGCCACCGGCTCCCACTTCCACGTGGACGGCGGCATTTCGGTACGGTGAGGGATATGGCAGAACCGTTTCGCGTAGCAATGACCCGGGACGTCATCCGGCCGGATGGCAGCTATGGCTTCGGCGGCATCGGCGTCGGGCTGATGCAGAACGCCCCCGGCGTGGAGATGGTCTTCCTCGACAAGCACCCCAGCGCCTTCACGCCGGAAGATCTGGCGGGGTTCGACGCCATCGCCATGCTGGGCGGGCGCATCACGCCGGAATCGCTGGTGGGCAACGAGCGGCTGGCGCTCATCGCCCGCTTCGGCGTGGGCTACGACAACGTCGATATCCCCGCCGCTACCGAGGCCGGTGTCTTCGTGACCATCACCCCGGAGGCCGTGCGGCGGCCGATGGCGGTGGTCAACCTGACCTACATGCTGGAACTGGCGAGCAACCTGCACGCCATGAGCCGGCTGACCAAGGAGGGCCGCTGGGGCGACCGGCAGGACGCGCGCGGCCTCGGCCTGACCGGGCGCACGCTCGGCACCATCGGGTTCGGGCGCATCGCGCAGGAGACGCACCGGCTGGCGAAGCCGCTGGGCATGCGCCACCTCGCATTCGATCCCTACGCGAACCCGGACGCTGCCGCCGAGCTGGGCGTGGAACTGGTCGATCTGGACACGGTCGTCCGCGAGTCCGACTTCCTGACGGTGGCCGCCGCCTACACGCCGGAAACGCGCCATATCGTCAACGCCGAGCGGCTCGCGATGATGAAGCCGTCCGCCTACCTGATCAGCACCGCTCGCGGCGGGCTGGTCGATCAGACGGCGTTGTATGAGGCGGTCAAGAACGGCGTGATCGCCGGGGCCGGGCTCGATGTCTTCGAGCAGGAGCCGGTGGACCCGAACGACCCGATCCTGACGCTGGACAACGTGATTGTCTCGCCGCACGCCCTCTGCTGGACAGACGAGTGCGAGCGCATCATGGGCGAGAAGGTGCTGGCGGCAGTGCAGGCCGTCGCGAATGGCGACGTCCCGGAGACGCTGGTCAACCCCGAGGTCGCCAGCGACCCGCAGTTGCAGGCGCGGCTGGCTGCATTGAAGGCACGGAAGGGATAGAGGCGCGGATATGCGAGAGAACAGCGTCAAACGCGCCCTGCAAGGCGGCGGCGTCTCCTTCGGGACGATGGTCTTCGAGTTCCCGACTACCGGCATCGGGCGGCTGGCCGCCGAGGCGGGCGCCGAGTACATCATCTATGACATGGAGCACACCGGCTGGAGCATCGAGACCATCCGGGGGCTGATGGCCACCACCCGCGCCGCCAATGCCATCCCGATGGTGCGCGTGCCGGCCACGGAGTACCACCTGATCTCCCGCCCGCTCGACGTGGGCGCGATGGGGATCATGGTCCCCATGGTGGAGAGCGCGGAGCAGGCGCAGAAGATCGTCACCTCCGCCAAGTACCCGCCGCGCGGCCGCCGGGGCGCCGCCTTCGGGGTAGCCCACGACGACTACACCGGCGGCGACATCATCGCCAAGATGCACTCCGCCAACGACGAAATCCTGCTCATCGCCCAGATCGAGACGGAGCACGGACTGGAGAACGTCGAGGCGATCGCGGCGGTCGAGGGGATCGACGTGCTCTGGATTGGGCACTTCGACCTGACGAACTTCATGGGCATCCCCGGCCAGTTCACCAGCGACGCCTACCTCGACGCGGTGAAGCGCGTCTTCGCCGCCTGCGACAAGCACGGCAAGGTGGCGGGCATCATGGTCGGCGACCCAGCCACTGGCAAGGCGATGCTCGATCAGGGCTTCCGCGCCATCGCCTACTCCGGCGACCTGTGGATCTACCAGCAGGCGCTGCGCGACGGCATCGCCTCGCTGCGCGCGGCGGCGGGGGAGTAGCGCCGTGAAGGTTGCCCTGCTGGGTCCCGGGCTGATGGGCGCGCAGATCGCCTGCGAATACGCGCTGGGCGGCCACGAGGTCGTCATCCTCGCGCGCCGCGTGGACGCGGCGGAGGAACGGCTGGGGCGCAGCTGGGCGACCGCGTTCGAGCACGGCCTCGCCAACACCGGCGAGATAGAGACGGCGCAGACGCTGATCACGCTGACGACGGACGCGCAGGAGACCGCCGGCTCCGCGATCATCGTGGAATCGGTGGTGGAGGATCTGGACCAGAAGGCCGAGGCGGTCAAGCCGCTGTTGGAGCTGTCGCCGGACGCCATTGTCGCCAGCAACACCTCCTCCATCCCGATCACCGCCATCGGCGAAGCAGTTGGCGCGCCGGAGCAAACCATTGGCGCGCACTACTGGAATCCGCCGCTGCTGATGCCGCTGGTGGAGGTGATTCGCGGCGAGCAGACCAGCGACGCCGTAGTTACGGCCATGGAACGCACGGTACGCAGCCTCGGCAAGCGCCCGGTGCGGGTGGACCGCGATGTCCCCGGCTTCGTCTGGAACCGGCTCCAACTCGCCCTGCTGCGGGAGGCGGTCTGGATCGTGGAGCGCGGCGTCGCCTCGCCCGCCGTGGTCGATGAGATCGTGCGCGACGGGCTGGCCCGCCGCTGGCGCTACACTGGCCCCTTCCAGACGGCGGCGCTCGGCGGCGCCTCCACGTTCGAAGCGGTGGCGGCCAACCTGTGGCCGGTCCTCTCCCGTTCGCGCAACCTGAACGATCTGCGGCAGTGGTTGGACGAAACCCCGGAGACCACGCAACCCGTTCGCCGGCGCCGCGATGCCGGCCTTGCTGCTGACCTGCGCGACGACCGCGCCGCCGAGCACGCCGGGTGAGCGCGCCCTTCCCGCAGGTCGAGCCGATTCGCCGCGAGACCGCCTCGGCGGAAATTGCGCGGCGGCTGGTCGATCACCTGCTGTCGGGCAACGTCACGCCCGGCTCCCGCTTGCCCTCGGAGCGGCAACTGGCGGAGGCATTCGGCGTCGGGCGCTCGGCGGTGCGCGAGGCGCTGGCGGCGCTGTCGCTGATCGGGCTCATCGAGGTTCGGCACGGCGATGGCACGTTCCTCAAGCGCGTCGATTCACCCCTGCTGCCACAAGTGGTCGAATGGGGCCTGCTCCTTGGCGAGCAACACACCGCCGACCTGATCGAGGCCCGGCAACGGCTGGAAGTGGTGGTGGCTGGGCTAGCCGCCGAGCGCCGCAGTGAGGCCGATCTGGCGGCGCTGGAGCTTTGCCTCGCGCGCATGGCGGAACAGGCGCACAGCAATGGCGACGTGGCTGCGTTCGTGGACGCCGATGTCGACTTCCACCTCCGGCTGGCGGACGCTGCGGGCAACTCGGCGCTGCGCGATGTGCTGGCCAGTATTCAGTCGCTGCTGCGGGCGTGGATCGGCCGCGTCATTGCAGCGGGGACGCAGCAAGCCTCGTACGAAGAACACGTGCCGATCATGGCCGCTGTGCGCGAGGGTAATGCCACGGCGGCAGCCGCCGCCATGGACGCCCACATGCGCTCGGCGGCGAACCGGCTGGAAGGCACACTGGAGCGCGCTGCCCGCGACGCCGTCCTGACGGAAGAACGAGAGACGACCACATGAGCGACACCCCCGTGCGCACCGCGCCCGAACGCTTCCCGGACCGCGCCTTCCAATATGGCAAGGACGCGCCACTCCCTGAACGCCGCACGCTGCGCGCCGGCCCCCTGACGGCGGTGCTGGAGGGCGGCGACCTGCGCTACGTCCGACTGGGCGAGGACCCGGTGGTGCTGCGGCTATACGCTGCCGTGCGCGATCACAACTGGAACACCATCGAGCCGCGCTACACCGCCTACGAGGTGGAGGAGCGGGAAGACGGCTTCACCGTCCGCTATTCCGCCGAGCACGTCAGCCCGGATGTCGATTTCGCGTGGGACGGCGTCATCACCGGCACAGCGGACGGCGTGATCCGCGCCGAGATGGACGGCGCGGCGCGGCGCGATTTCCAGAAGAACCGCATCGGCTGGTGCGTGCTGCACCCGATGGAGGTGGCCGGCGTGGCCGCCTCCACCGAAACCCCCGAGGGCGTCGTCAACGGGCAGTTTCCGGATCTGATCTCGCCGCACCAGCCCTTCTTCGACATGGAGTCGATCAGCCACGCTACCCCGTCCGGCGGCGAGGTGACCATCGCCTTCAGCGGCGACCTGTTCGAGATGGAGGACCAGCGCAACTGGACCGACGCGTCCTACAAGACGTACTCCACGCCGCTGCGCCTCCCCTACCCCGCGCCCATCGCGGCGGACGAGCGGGTCCAGCAGAGCGTGACCATCACGGCGCGCGGCGACGTTGCGCCGGCGGGAGAACCTGCCGAAACCGTTTCGGTCGCGCTCAATCTGACCGGTGGCCAGCCGTTGCCCTTCATCGGCCTCAGCGCCGCTGGGCATGGTGAGCCTCTGAGTGAAACCGAGCTCGATCTGCTGCGCGCGCTGCGCCTGACTCACCTGCACCTTGTCCTTGACCTCGGCAAGGCGAACTGGCGAGAGAAGCTGGCGACCGCCAGCACGCAGGTGCAGGCGCTGGGTAACTTGCTCGTGCTGGAGGTCACTGGCGCACCGGACAGCGGTGGCTGGGATGCGCTCTCACAGGCGGTGAGTGAGTCGGGCATCGAACTCGGGCACGTTTACGTGTATCCCGCCGGAAACCTCGATTCGAACGAGACGGAGTTGCAGATAGCCCGGGCGGCCTTCGCCGAGACCGGCGTTTCGCAGTCCACCGGCGGTGGCACGCGCGCATACTTCACCGAGCTGAACCGCGCCGCGCTCCCGCTGGCAGAGCTCGATGTCGCGACCTACACGATCAACCCGCAGGTCCATGCGTTCGACAACGCTTCGCTCACCGAGACACTGGCGGCGCAGGCGGAAACGGTGCGCAGCGCCCGCGCCATCGTGGGCGACCGCCCGCTGACGGTCGGGCCAGTCACGCTGGCTCCGCGCTTCAACCCGAACGCCACCGGCGCTGACGCCCCGTTGGCCGAAGGCGCGCTGCCCCCCAGCGTGGACTACCGGCAACCCTCGCTCTTCGCGGCGGGCTGGCTCGCGGGCAGCATCAACGCGCTGGGGAACGCCGGCGTCGATTCGCTGACCTACTTCGAGACCACCGGCTGGAAGGGCGTGATCGAACGCAGCCATCACCCGCTGCGCGTGCTGCAGTTCCACTCGTGGCCGGGGATGGTCTTCCCCGTCTACCACGTCCTCGCCGATGTCGCGGAGTTCGCGAACGGCGAAATCCTCCCAATCACCAGCAGCGATCCCTTGCGGGTGCAAGCGCTCGCATTGCGTGATGGCGCGCGGGTGCGCCTGATCCTCGCCAACATGCAGGAGCGTGAGGTCAGCGTTGACCTCGACGACTCTGGATGGCGCATCGAAACCGCGCGCCCGCTTGATTCCACCAACGTGTTCATCGCAGGGAGCGACAGCGCGCGCTACCGCAGCCTGACAGCGACGGCGGAGTCTTCCACCGTGACCCTACCGCCGTTCGGTCTGGTCACCATCGACGGCACAACCACGACGGCGTAGTTGCGACACAGCACCCGGGACCACGGCGGTCCGGCAGACAGAGGGGTCAACGGATGAGCGAATCGGCACTCAAGGCGCCCGCGCGGAACGAGCAAGGCGAACCATCGCGCTCGTTCCTGCAACGGCTGCTGCAGATCGACGAGATCGGCGTGATCGGGGCGTTGGTCATCCTGATCGTGCTGCTCTCGGTGACGGCGGGCGACAAGTTTCTGACGACCCAGAACTTCATCAATGTCTCCCGGCAGGCCTCCTACGTGGCCATCATGGCGGTGGGCATGGTCTTCGTCATCGCCATGGGCGATATCGACCTCTCGGTCGGCTCCATCTGGATGCTGAGCTCCGTGATGATGGCCATTGCCCTGCGGGACAACTACCACATTCTGATCGCCGTCGCCGTCTGCATGATCGTCGCCACCGTTTGCGGCCTCGTCAACGGCGCGCTCAGCGTCGCGCTCGGCATCCCCACCATCATCGTCACCCTCGGCACCCTCAGCCTCTACCGTGGATTAGGCCTCGTCGTCACGAACGCCACCCCCGTCTCCGGCTACAACCTCGATACGTGGTTCTTCCAGTGGATCGGCGGCCGCGATCCCGTCTTCGGCGTCTGGATCAGTGTCTGGGCGGCCATCATCGTCGGGATCTTCGGCTGGATTCTGTTCAACCACACTGCATTTGGCCGCCGCGTGCAGGCCATCGGCAGCAACCGGCAGGCGGCGCTCTTCTCCGGCATCCGCATTGCCCGCACCCGCATCATGGTCATGACCCTGATGGGCTTCATCGTCGGCATCGCCGCCGTCGTGGCGCTGGCGTTCAACCGCAATGGCAGCCCCACCGTCGGCGTCGGCACCGAGCTCAGCGTGATCGCCGCCACCATCATCGGCGGCACCGCCCTCAGCGGCGGCTCCGGCTCCGTCCTCGGCGCGATTCTCGGCGCGCTGATCATCGCCCTGATTCAAAACGGTTTGGCATTGCTCGCCGTGCCGCCTGCCTGGTCCACCGCGGTTACCGGCATCGTGATCATCGTTGCCGTGACGCTGGACTACTTCATCAAGCGCCGCGCCTGAGCGGCCGCCGTCCTGTCGCGATGCACGCTGGTCGAAGGAGGTGACCCGCCACCCACAATGATTGGTCCGTTCCGGTTTCACGGACGCCCGGCGATGACAGGCCGCGATGACGCGCACCTGACGGCGGGCACGACATGCAAGGGAGTATCAACGTGAACCGCTTGCGAACCTTGCTGGCATCGGCAGTGGTGGGAACCCTGCTCGCCGGCCCGGTGATCGGGACCATGGCGCAGGACGCCACCCCCGCCGCCGACCACAGCGATATCGAGATCGCGTACGTGCTGCACGGCCTCAATGCGTTCACCGAGCGCATCAAGACCGGCGCCGAGGACGCGGGCCGCGACTACGGCGTGACCGTCGAGGTCTTCGGCGACGCCTCCTTCGACACCCCGACGCACCAGGCGTTCTTCGACGCCGCCATGCAGCGCGGCTTCGATGGCATCGCGGTCATCCCCCTGCCGGGCGACCAGTGGATCACCCCGATCCAGCAGGCCACCGACGCGGGCATCCCCCTCGTGGGCGCGAACATCACCGCGCTGGAAACCGCGCTGACCGCGTGGGTGGGCCAGGATGAGTACAACTCCGGCGTGATCCTGGGCGGTCAGATGATCGACCAGTTGGAGAAGGCCGGCGTGACCGAGGGCAAGGTTGCCGTCGGCATCTGCTCCGCCGCCGCCACGGCGCTGCAGGACCGCGACCACGGCCTGCGCAAGGCGTTCGAGGGCAGCAACTACGAAGTGCTGCCGACCCAGGAAGTGCTGATCCCGGTGCCGGATAACTACGGCCGCTGGGAGAACGTGATGGCGGCCAACCCGGATGCCGTCGCGGCGGTCGGCCTCTGCTCGATCGACATCCCGAACCTGGCGCAGCTCAAGGAGCGCACCGGCGGCGCCTGGCTGGTCGGCGGCTATGACCTCGACCCACCGACCCTGCAGGCCATCAAGGACGGCTGGGCGGCGGTGACGGTCGGCCAGCAGGAGTACCTGCAGGGCTACCTGCCGGTGCGCGCGCTGGCTGAGCACCTGATCAACGGCACTCCCATGGTTGAGGGATGGCTGGAAGGCCCGACGGAAGTCGTGACCATCGATAATGTCGATGCGTACGTTTCCCGCCAGACCGACAATCAGGTCCAGTACGACTACTACCAGGAGTACATGGACGAGAACTTCGCCGATCTGCAGGCGTCGGCTCGCCCGTACGACGATCTGGCGCACCCGGGGATGCCGCGCGCAACCCCGACCCCGTAGGGCTTATCACCCTCACCCCAACCCCTCTCCCTCTGCGGAGGGAGAGGGGCTTTCGCAACCTGTAACCGAGTGAGCACCTCCATGATGGAAACCCCGGCGCCCGACGAAATCATCCGCCTCGACCACGTGGTGAAGCGCTTCGGCGGCATCACCGCCGTCAACGATGTCTCCTTCGGCATCCAGCGCGGCGAGATCCACGCCGTGGTTGGAGAAAACGGCGCCGGCAAGTCGACCATCATGAAGATGCTGGCCGGAGTCCACCAGCCGGATGGCGGCACACTCGTGCTGCGCGGCGAACCGGTGGTCATCAGCGATCCGCTCCACGCCCGCCAGTTGGGCGTCAGCATCGTGTTTCAGGAACTCAATCTCTTCCCCCACCTGACCGTGGCCGGCAACATCTTCGCCAACCGCGAGCAGACGGTGGGCATGGGCCTGCTTAACGAGCGGCAGATGACCTCCGCCACCCGCAAGATTCTGGGCGAGATGGGCGTCTCGCTCGATCCACACGCGAAGGTCGGGCGGCTCTCGGTGGCGGAAAAGCAGCTGGTCGAGATCGCGCGGACGCTGCAACAGGAGTCGGACATCATCATCATGGATGAGCCGAACTCTGCCCTCAGCGCCGCCGAGACGGAGCGCCTGTTCGAGCTGCTGCGCCGCCTGCGAGATCAGGGGCTGACGATCATCTACGTCTCCCACCGGCTGGAAGAGGTGTTCGCCATCAGCGAGCGCATCTCGGTGATCCGCGATGGCCGCTATCAGGGCACGTGGAACATCGCCGATATCACCATCCCCGAAGTCATCGCGCAGATGATTGGCCGCCGCCTCGGCGACGCGTTCCCCCAGCGCGCGCCGGTGGAGCCCGACGCCCGGGTGGCGCTGGATGTACGCGGCCTCCGCGCGGGCCGCGAGATGGGCCCGGTCGATTTTCAGGTGCGCGCCGGGGAAATCCTCGGGTTTGCCGGGCTGGAAGGCGCGGGCGTCGCCGATGTCTTCGATGTCCTGTTCGGCCTGCAGAAGCCACGCGCTGGGCAAGTGGTCTACAAGGGGCGCAACGCGCCGCCGCGCTCGCCGTTCGACGCGATCAAGCAGGGCTTCGCGCTGGTGCCCGCCAACCGCCGCGACGAGGGCCTGATGACCTCGTGGTCCGTGCGCCGCAACACCAGCCTCGCCGTGCTGGATCGCCTGCTGGACAAGCTGGGCCTGATCGACCGCAGCGAGGAGCGGACGCTGACCAACGACTACGTGCGCAAGCTGAACGTGGTGACGGACAGCATCGACAAGCGCGTGGTGAACCTTTCCGGCGGCAACCAGCAGAAGATCGTGGTCGCCAAGTGGCTCGCCACCGGCCCGGAAATCCTGATCCTGAACGACCCCACGCGCGGCATCGACGTGGGCGCCAAGTCCGAAATCTACGCGCTCTGCGACGAACTGGCGCGCGGCGGTCTCGCCCTCCTCTTCACCTCCTCCGAAATCGAGGAAACCCTCGGCGTCTGCGACCGCATCCTCGTCTTCCACAAGGGGCAAGTCATCCGCGAGTTCGCGCGCGGCGAAGCCACCAAGGCGGACGTGATGCACTGGATCGCCGGCGGCGTCGCCGCCGACGTGGCGCAGATCGAGGCGGCCGAGGGCGAAGACCCGCGGCTGGCGGGGGTGGGGTAGCCGCCGCCTACTCCCGCGCGTCAGGAGTTGTAACGGGTGGACGGCGTGGCCCTGTGATCGGGCCGCGCCATACGGTCTCCCTTACTCGCCGCCCGGTCCCAGCAGCGCCAGCGCCGCCAGCGCGTAGGCGCGGGTGGCGTCCAGCACCTCGTCGATGCCGACCCACTCGTCGGGGACATGGGCCAGCTTGGGATCGCCGGGGCCGTAAATGATCGTGGGGACGCCCGCGGCGGCGAAGTGGCGGCCGTCGGTCGCCATGCTGAAGCCGGTCAGGTCCGTCGGGAAGCCGAGGTAGCCATTGGCCGCCAACATCGCCTTCGCCAGCGCGCCTTCCGGGTCGCTCATGGTGGCGGCGCGCGCCTCGTGCGGGTTCTCGACGACCACGCTCATGCCCGGGAACGGCGCGATTGCCTGCTCGGCGATGGCGCGGATTTCGGCGGTCGTCTCCATCGGGTCTTCGCCCGGCACCAGCCGGCGGTCGATGAAGATCGAGCAGCGGTCCGGCACCACGTTCGCCTTCACGCCGCCTTCGATCAGGTTGACGGACGCGGACGATGGCTTGAAATACTGATGCGTGCGCTGCGCCAGTTGCGGCTGCAGTTCCCGGCTGAGGGCCACGATCACGTGGCCGATTCCCTCAATGGCGTTGGCGCCCTCCCACGGCAGCGCGCCGTGCGCGGTGCGCCCAATGACGGTGATTTCCACCCCGGCGGTGCCCTTTTCGCCGATGGCGACGCGGCCCAGCGTCTGCTCGCCAACAATGACGCCGAACGGGTTCAGCCCCGCCGCCTCGATGACGTGGATGGCGCCGTCGCCGGTCGTCTCCTCGTCCGCCACCTCGGTGACCACCAGTTGCCCGCGCAGCTTGACGCCGGAGCGCGCCAGCGCCACCGCCCCCATGACCTGAGCCGTCACGCTTGCCTTGTCGTCGCCGGCGCCGCGCCCGTAGACGCGGCCGTCCGCGATCTGCCCGCCGAACGGCGCGTATTTCCACGCCGCCTCGTCGCCGATGGGCACCACGTCGAGGTGCGCGTTGAACGCCAGTTGCGGTCCCGCCGCGTTCCCCCACGCCGCCACAATGTTCGGCTTGCCGGGTGCGTAGGTCAGTTCGCGCACGTCGAAACCAGCCACGTCCAGCGGCTGGCGACAGACGCGCACAGCCTCCACGACGTCGCCGGGTGGGTTAACCGATGGCACGCGCACCAACGCCTGCAGATACGCAATCGTCTCGTCAGCGTCGATAGCGGCCAGCACGGCCCGGGCGTCGGCATCGCGGAAGCCGACCGCAGTAGGTTCAGTCACGCGCGGTTCTCCTGACGTTCTGGCCCGCCCCGTGCGGGGTATCTCCATGAGCCGCCAGTATACTGGCGGCCAGTGGCAGCTCTTGCCCGCCCGCGCGCGGCATCATCAATGAAAGGCGCACCATGGCCAATCCCAAAGTCGTGATGGTTCTCGCCAACAACTTCGAGGACTCCGAGGCCATTGACCCGAAGAATCACCTCGAAGCGCTCGGGGCCGAGGTCACCACCGTCGGCGCCGAGGTCGGCACGGTGCAAGGCAAGAAGGGCGCGACGATGGAGGTCGAGAAGACCTTCGCCGAGGTCAGCCCGGACGAGTTCGCCATGCTGGTGATTCCCGGCGGCGGCGCGCCGGAGAACCTGCGCATCGTCGATGAAGCCGTGGCCTTCACCAAGCAGTTTGTCGATAGCGGCAAGCCGGTCGGCTCCATCTGCCACGGCCCACAGTTGCTGATCTCCGCCGAAGTCCTTGGCGGCCGTACCGTCACCGCCGTCAACAAGATTCGCGACGACATCAAGAACGCCGGCGGCAAGTACGTCGACGAGGAACTGGTGATCGACGGCAACCTGATTACCTCCCGCACCCCGAAGGATCTGCCCGCGTTCAACGAGGCGCTCGGCAAGGCGGTGGGGCTGGCGTAAGGGAGACTGGCGCCGCCGATGTACACGCCGCCCGGTTTCGGAACCTCCGAACTTGGGGATATCGAGGTCGTCCCGGATGGGGACGACCTCCATCTCTTCCACCTCACTCTGCCCAACCACGACGTCGTCCAGCACGCGGTCAGCCGCGACGGCCTGAGCTGGCAGCCCCTGCCAGCGGCGTTGCGCACCGGCGATCCCGGCGCCATCGATGACGACCAGATCTGGACCATGAGCGTCACCCGGCGACCAGACGATGCCGGCTGGGTGATGCTCTACACCGCCCTGCACACCGCTGACGGGGGCAAGGCGCAGCGTGTAGCAGTTGCTGATTCAGACGACCTGCTGCACTGGCGCAAGCGTTACGATCTTCCCGTAACCGAAGCGGACCCGCGCTGGTATGAGGCGGACCCGGCTACCAGTGGCTCCGTCTCGTGGCGCGACCCCAAGCCGCTTCTGCTGGATGATGGCGGGTACTTGGCCACCATCTGTGCGCGAACGGTTGATGGCCCCCTACCGCGCCGGGGCTGCGCCGGGTTGCTGACCTCCACCGATCTGGAGCACTGGGAGGTCCTGCCGCCGCTCTTCACGCCCCGCCGCTACTGGGATCTGGAGTGCCCGCAGGTTTACCCCATGGAAACGCCTGTAGGCCCGCGCTGGGCGCTGATCGCCGCGATTATGGAGGATCGCTCCCTGCGCTACTGGCTGGCGGAGGACCCGCGCGGCCCTTACCACGTCCCGCCCGGCGGCGACATCCTCGCCCCTGCTGGACACTACGCCGCCCGCGCGGTGCGCTGGCAGGGCCGTGACCTCCTGTTCGCGTGGCACCAACCGCGCCTGCATCAGGGGTGGCAATCAACGCCACAAACGGTCGATTGGGTTGAGGCCCGCAACCCGTTCGGCAAGCACCTCGCGCCGCCGTTGGAGATTGTGCCCCGCCCGGACGGCAGCCTTGGCCTGCGCTCCTTCCACGAGTGGGACAGCTACCGCGCGGACAACTGGCAACCAGTTGCCGGCGACTGGAACTTGCGTGCGCCGGGCACAGCGGAGATGCGATTCGCGGAACCGCCGGCCGCTGACTACACCCTGCGCGGAGAACTCATGCTCGACGCCGCGCGCGGTGGCATCGTTCTGCGTGGGGGCGACGATGGCAGCAGCGGGCTTTACGTTGAACTCACGCCGGGCAGCCGTGCGATCACCCTCCAACGCTGGGGCACGCGCCCCCGCGACATGGGAGCCGCGCTGGGTCTGACCTATGAGGTGCTGCAGACCGCCGAACGCCCGGCGCCCCTGCCGCGGGGTGAAGCCGTCTCAGTCGGCGTACTTACGGTAGGGCCGTATCTCGAAATCGCAATCAACGGCGAGGTGGCGGTAGCTACCATGGCTGGGCGGCCAGAGGCAGGGCATTTCGGGCTCTGGGTTGAGGATGGCGCTGCACGAGGCGCCCTGAGCTGGGCGCCGATGCGGCGTCCGCAACCGATTCCGCCAGCCGATTCGTCAATTAGCCGTGAGGAGAACCCAACAGCATGACCGAACTCGGCGCGCCGCCCCGAACGGGTGACGCCCTGCAGCGTGTGCGCGACGCCAAAGCGTGGATCTTCGACATGGACGGCGTGCTCTACCTGGGCAGCGAAATGCTCCCCGGGTGCAACGAGCTGCTGGACGCGCTGACCCTGCGCGAACGCAAGATCATGATGGCTACCAATAACTCCATGTCCACACCCGAGGCGTACGAGAAGAAGCTGGCGGGTATGGGGATGGATGTCCCCGCCTCCGAGGTGCTCACTTCCGCGATCGCCACCCGCGACTACCTGCTACGCACGCTGCCGGAGGGGTCCGGCATCTTCGTCATCGGCATGCCGGCGCTGCGCGAACAGATCTTCGATGGCACGCCCTTCCACCCGGTGCAATTCGGCGAGGAAGACCCGGCGGCAGTCGTCATCGGCCTCGACCTGCAGTTCAGCTACGACAAGCTGAAGCAAGGCTTCCAGGCGCTGCAGACTGGAGCGCTGTTCGTCGCGACGAACGCCGACACCACCCTGCCGCTGGAGACCGGGCTGGTGCCCGGCGCCGGCAGCATCGTGGCGGCGCTGGCGGCGGCGAGCGGGCGGAAGCCCATCGTCATCGGCAAGCCGGAAACGCCGATGCTGGAGGCGGCCATGATGCGCATGGGCGTCAGCCCGGACGAAACGGTGATGATCGGGGACCGCCTCGATACCGACGTCCTGGCCGGGCGCCGCGCCGGGACCACGACGGTGCTGGTGCTGACGGGCGTTTCGACGCGCGACGACCTGGTGATGGCGGAAGCGCTGCCTGACCTGATCGTTTCGGACTTGCCGTCGCTGGTGGCGGCGCTGACCCGGGAGGATTAGCCATGCTCGATGATCGAGCAATGGTGGTGGCCGACCGCCTGTACGCCGAAGACGCCGCCCAGCGCGCGACGGGGTTGCCCAGTTCGCAGCGCACCCGCAACATCGACCGCGAGAGCGCCGAGTGGCTGAACCTGCTGATCCGGGCCACCAGGGCGAAGGCGATCCTGGAGATCGGATCCTCCAACGCGCTCAGCACGATCTTTCTGGCGGACGCTGCTCGCGCGAATGGCGGGCAGGTGACCGGGACCGAGATTCTGCCGGCGCGCGCGGCCGAGGCGAACCGCAACCTGACCGAGGCCGGATTGGCGGACGTGGCGCAGGTCCTGGCCGGTGACGCGCAGGAAACGACGGCGGACCTGCCGGGGCCGTTCGATCTCGTGTTCATCGACGCCGAGAAGGACGACTACTCCGCGCACCTGCTGGCCATCGTGGACCGCGTGCGGCCCGGCGGCCTCATCCTGGCGGACAATGTGGTCTCGCACGACATCTCCGCGTACCAGAACCTGGTGCGTGAACGTGACGACCTGGAGACCATCACCCTGCCGCTGAACAGGGGCATCGAATTCACGTTGAAACGGGGCTGAGTTTGCCCCTTGGCGGACCGGGGCGAAGGCTCTATACTGCGTGAGCCTTGCGAGGTACACGCGCGCCGGCCTAGCTCAGTTGGTAGAGCAGCTGTTTCGTAAACAGCAGGTCTCCGGTTCGAGTCCGGAGGTCGGCTCCGGCCCAGCCGGTCGCGTATACTCGCAGAGGACAGCCAGCCGAAGTGGCGGAACCGGCAGACGCGCTACGTTCAGGGCGTAGTGAGGGTAACCTCGTGGGAGTTCAAATCTCCCCTTCGGCACCAGG
Organism: Thermomicrobiales bacterium; assembly: GCA_047605145.1. Lineage (GTDB taxonomy): Bacteria > Chloroflexota > Chloroflexia > Thermomicrobiales > UBA6265 > JACCXM01. The sequence goes on from JASGGF010000021.1 coordinate 20,513, forward strand.
GATCTCCTGTGACAGCGCAAGAGTTCTCACCGCAAACCACGGCGGATGAGGCGCGCTGTTCCGGAAGATCCGGCACGTTGACAATTTGAGGATGGGTGGGCAAGGATGGTCGCTGGCGCTTTGGCGTCAGAGGAAAGTCCGAGCTGCACAGAGCGTGGGTGCCCGGTGAAAGCCGGGGAGATGCCCGGGCAACCGGGTATCGACAGTCCAGATTGGCGCGCGGTTCGCCGTGTGAGAGCAACAGAGACCAGGCCAGCGGGCAACCGCTGGAGTGAAAAGGGCAATCCTCCCCGCAGCAATCTCCGAATCGGCCGCTTGCAGGTTGCTCGCCGAGGCCGGAAGACGAGAGCCGTCACGAAGGCGACGACGTGGCCGGTCCCGCAAGGGCCCGAGAGAGATGACCATCGAAAACAGAACTCGGCTTACTCTCCCACCTTCCTCACACGGTGCCTATAGCTCAATCGGCAGAGCGCCTGTCTGTGGAACAGGAGGTTGCGGGATCGTGCCCCGCTAGGCACCCCAATACACGCGCCAACACGCGCAGTCACGGAACGAGGGGGGACGGCTGATAGCCGTCCCCTTTTGTGTGCATTCTGATTGCCGCTTTGCACAGTCTCCTAATAATCACAGGGCCGCAACGGAAGTCGATGCGTCACCGGCGGGCGCGTTGGCTAGCAGGAGGCGCCCACGCATTGTGGCGTGCTGTTGCCGCTTACAGTCGCGCCGTTGACCGCGATCATGCCCGCGTTGCTTTGAATGGCCCCACCGGACGGCGCGGTGTTGCCGGTGATGCTACAAGATGCGCTGAGCGTGATGTCTCCCGAGTCGTTGGCGATGCCGCCGCCAGGCGTGCCACTCTGATTGTTGCTGATCTGCGTGCCCACAATGGATAGTGGGGAACCCGTGTGATAGAGACCGCCGCCTCCAATGCCCCCAACGGTCAACGTGGAGGTGTTGCCGGAGATGACCGAGTCTGTGATGAAGCTCGGGGCAGATGCGACGAGTGAAATACCTCCGTGGTAGTCCGCAACGTTGCCAGAAAGCGTCGAGCGGGTCAGCCGCAAGGCGCCGTCCACGGCAATGCCACTTCCAACCGATCCCTGGTTGTCAACGATGGCGCAGTCCGTAATCCGCAGATCCGTTCCTGACTGCCCGTTGATCCCACCACCATTGGCTATGGAAGGCGTCTTCCCGCGAGTGATCCGCAGCGACGCCAGTTCGACGGTGGAACTGGGGATGATGTCGAGCACCCTTCCTGTCAACCCGCCATCAAGAATGGTATTGGCAGAGGCATCGGCTTCGCTGCCTGCCCCAACCAGCCGGATCGATCCCGCCGTGAAATTGCCCTGATAGCGGCCGGGGCATGCGTACACCGTGCCGCCGTCCAGCAGCGCCTGTTGCAGTCGCACGCCGCAACTCACGGCATCTTCCGCGCAGGTTACCGTGCAGGTCTGGCAGACGCCCGCATCGCAGAGTTGATTGGCGGCACAGGCACAGCTTACTGGGCAAGCGCCCGGGGTGGCGCCGCGCTTCACCAGCTTCTTTTTCTTTTTCCCAGCGGCGTTGACCGTTTGCCCGTTGAGGCAAAATGGATGCTTCTTGCTCCGGCGTTTACCGTGGCGCTTGCCCGCGTCAACGTCGGATGCCGGCCGCGTGCCCAGGCCAAGCGCCGTGAGCACCCCCAGGCTGCCTCGACGTGTGAATCTTCCGGTCAGCCTCGAACCCAGGGCGAATTGCTCTTTGCTTTCCATCGCGATCTCCCATGTCGTGCAAATCACCATCCCTGCATAACCTAGCGAACAGTGCGTCATTCGGAATCAGTAGAACTACGTATTTCTGGACGACCACAGGCTCAGGCCCAATGATCAACGTGCTGGCGATCCCGCACAGCCAACGATGCCGGTGCACGTGCGTGGTTGATTACGCCGGCGCACAGAGAAGTTTCAGGTGCTGGACAGGCTCCCAACGGCGGCTCTGCGGATATCTGGGGACGCGCCCGCTGGCTCGCCGGCGCGGCTTTTGTTCGTGACGTTGGAGGCCCACCTGGCCGTGCTGCGGCCGTGGACGAAATCATGTCGGTTCTCTTGAAACATTCTGCGCAGACATTAAGGACAGGGGTGTCCGCAGAATATGACATGTTTGGCAAACAAACCAGTAAGTCGTACTGGCACTTTCGCAGTGCCACGCATGTTACCGTGCGTTCCGTGCCCAATCTCGGCCCACCGTCGTCACCGGGAGCGCCGTCGTGGATCCTGACCATCTCGATCACCTTGCCCGATCCCTCGCCGCTGCCGATCCAACGCCTCGCCGGCGTATCCTGCTGGCGGCGGTCTCCGTCGCTGGCGGGTTGCTCGCCCTCCCCGATGCTGACGACGGCGAAGCCAAAGACCGGCGCCGGCGCCGGAAGCAGCGGCACAAGCGCCACAAGGACCTTGGCTCCCGAAAGCTCCACAAACGCAAGAAGCCGCAGCAATGCTCGCCAGAGCCCGCCGCCGAGACGTGCTCCGGGAAGTGCGGAGCCATCCTCAACATGTGCAAGGAAACTGTCGATTGCGGCGTGTGCGCATGTGAGACGAACTCCGCGTGCGGCGCCGGTGCGCTGTGCGTAGGCGGCGATTGCTACGCCTGCGACGTCTCCTGCACCGGCAGCCCAGCCGAGTGCGGCGCCGCGTTGCAGCAGGCGCTCGACAGCCGGGACACCATCTACGTCTGTCCCGGCACGTATCAAGGCGGGTTCACCATCTCCTCGCCGGTTGCCGTCTTCGGCGCAGGTCAGGGCGACGACCCGACGATTGACACCATCCTCCACGGTAACGACGCCCTTCGCGTTCTGTACATTGCGGCGAGCGGCAAACCCGTCAGGTTGGAACGCCTCCGGGTCACGCACGGCAGCGGTGGGGGCAGCTTCGGCGTCGACGGCGTCGGGATCTACCACGGCGGTGAGGCCCTGGAGATGCGCGATTGCACGATCGCCGAGAACACGAGCTACGGCGGTTACGGCTCCGGCATCAACAGCCGCGGGACGCTGGACCTGACACGCTGCACGATCCGCGACAATCACGCCGACGACCTCAATCCTCCGCATGGAGGGGCGGCCGGCCTGTTTTCCGTCGGCACGACCACCATGACCGATTGCATCTTCGAGGGAAACACCGTCGGCTCCATCGGCCAGGGTGGCGGCATCTTCGTCAACGACGGCCACACCACGCTGGCCGGATTCACCGAGGTGCGCGGCAACGAAGCGCGCTACGGTGGCGGCATCTACGTCCAGGGCGGCACGTTGGACATTGGCGCAGACTGCCGGGTCACCCGGAATCGCATCACCGCAGACGGCTTCGGGGGAGGCCTGCTCAGCAAGCCGGAAGGCACGGTGATCCTCGCGGGGCCGAACCCCTCACCCATCGTGGTCACGAACTGCCCAGATAACTGCTGGGGGAACGTCCCGAAGTGCGCGAGCGGCGGGATCTGTCCTGTGTAATCGTGCACGAACGCGTCCCTCTGGTAGGCATACTGCTCGCTGCTGAAGCTCCTGCTGATCTCTCCTGACTGAGCGCCTTGTTTGAGCGGGATGGACCCTGCCAAGCTCGCGTTGCCGTCCACTCAGTGACAGTCGCAATGGCTCCCGTGCAGAATTACGTACTTTTACTGATGTGCACCTTGGCCCGCAGCGATATCGTCCTGAACGTCGAGTATCACGCCGATACAGGAGGGTCTCGTGGACGCAGACCAGTTTGATGCACTCGGACGCCGCCTTGGCGCGTCGAGCACCCGTCGTCGCAGCCTGGGCCTTGTGGGCGCACTCGGTGTCTCCGGCGTAGGGCTCGCCAATGAGGCGTCGGCCAACAAGCACAAGAAGAAGCGCAAGAAGAAGCACAAGCCACAAACCACTCTTCCACCGGCGGCGCCCGTCGCCCACCCTGATGCCAGCTGCAGCGCGACTGGCACTCCGGTCAGCGCGGTGCGCAATGCCCAGACCTTTCGCGCCTTGCGCAGCGGCTTACTCACGAGCGCGACCATCTACCTCGTGGCGAACGCCTCGGTCGTCACGCTTGATATTGAGATCTGGTCGGTGGATGGGACGGGTCAGCCGAGCGCGGTGCTGGCAGGAGCCACCGTAGCCAACATCGCGGCAGGCTCGACGACGCGGCCCATTTCGGTCACCTACGCCGGGCCGGCACAGGTGACAGTCGGTTTACGCTACGCTGTCGTGGTGACCCGAACGAGTGGGACGACTGCCCAGTACGACTCTGCCATGGGCAACCCGTGCCCAGACGGTCAAAACTGGTTCGCCGAGTCCGCCGCTGAACCGTTCATGACCGACGCCACGTTCGACCTCCGGTTCGATACCGTCGTCACCGCATGATGAACAGCGTCTACGGCGCCGGCGTGCATATTAGGCGAAGGCGCAGGGCAGCATTCCGCCCCGCCCATTCGAGGATCGCGAAACTCAGGTCGGACCAGACCGGGAGGACTCTGTGACGCTTCAACACCAGCAGCAATGGATGCAGGAATTCATCGGATCATCTCGACGCGATCTGCTAAAAGGTGTAGGGGGAGCACTCCTCCTCGCCTCCACCGGCCTGATAACGACGTCCAGGCTCTCCGCTCAAGAGGCCACGCCACTCGCTTCGCCAGAGACAGCAGGCAGCCTGATTGACAAGCACGCCGTGGTCCGGTTGCGTGCGATGAAGCAGGGTCACAGCGTCGACGAGTTACTGGCGATGGTGGACGAGGGCTTCGTGCCGCTGATGGAGGATATTCCCGGGCTCGTCTGGTACGCCGCCGCTGGCAACGACGAAACGCACGCTCAGTTCGCGGTAAGCGTCTTTGAAGACGCTGCGGGCGTCGAGGCTTCGACCGAGCAGGCGATGGCGTGGGCGAAAGAGGGCGCCGGGGATCTGACCGAGGGCGACCCCACAATTCTCGGCGGAGTCATTGGCGTATCGGCTGCTCCGGCCCCGGCGGAGGATACGAAAGGCCAGTACATGGTGGTCCGCCTCCGGGAGCCAAACCCGAAATGGGAGGTCGCCGAGGTGATGCGGCTGATCGACGAGGGCTATGTGCCACTGGTGCAGGAGATCCCCGAATTCATCACCTACTTTGGTCTGGTCGATCCAGCAACCGGGCGCCAGGCCTTCGTCGGCGTCTTCGAGGACAAGGCGGGCACGGACGCATCGACGAAAGCCGCTGGTGAGTGGCTCACGGCGAACGCCTACGACTTCTTCGCCGGAGACCCCATCGTCGCGGAGGGCCGCATCGGCGCTGCGTCCTCCGGCGAGAGGTAAGGCAAAGGAGCCCGCTTACGGGGCCGGTGTCGCGGCAGCGGCGCCAGCATCTGCCATCGCAGGGCCCATCAGAATCAGGAGCGCTGTCGCTGGCTCCATGCTGACGTTGCGCATCTCGCCGTTCGCGGTGGGCGGCAGCAGGGTGAGGTCATTTACCTGAAGGGTGGCCGGTTCGCCGCCGGTCACCACCTCGGTCATCCCGAACAGGTCGCCGTCCGGAGACGGCGAGGCCATCGCCTGCTGGAGCGCGCCACCGCGAGAAATGCGCAGGTCCTCGTTCTCGACGGAAATCGTCACCTCTCCGCTCTCCACGATGACCAGCATGGCGCCTGAATCTGGGCTGGCGGCGAATGGCACGACAACGCCCGGCGCGAACAGGGCGCGAGTAACCACCATGTCGGCGCTGGCCGGCAGCGTGATGCCCGGCAGGATGCCGACGAGCTCCGTTGAAAAGGTGGAGAGATCGGCAGCCACGGGGACCGGCGTAGCATCCTGCGCCCGGGCCGCCGGTTGCGCCAGCAGCACGGCGCCGCCAATCAGGCCCAACGCCAACAGGGGCACGAGAGTACGTCCGGGTCGCATCGCCATTCTCCTCTTTCTCCACTGCGTGGGTTGTCGCCACCGGCCCCAATCCTACGCGGACACAACGCGGCGCTCACCTACGCTGCTGGCGTTGCAGGGGAACCGCCAGCAGCGCAGGTGCGCGCGCTCAGGGTCTAGGCAGTAGGGGTTGCCAAGGCTGAGGAGAACGCATCGGCCAGCCGCTCGGCGACCACCGCGACGGCCTCCTTGCCTTCATCGACAACGGCGCCCCTGCCGAAGAACTCATGGGTCACACCCTGGA
>JASGGF010000022.1:0-25280 GCA_047605145.1 Thermomicrobiales bacterium
CTTCACCGTCTCGCAGATGAACCTGGCGGCGGCGGCGGCCACGCTGGTGCTGCTGGCCGCCGTGGCGGTCGTCATCGTGGCCGGGCTACTGGGGCGCCTCGTGCGCCGGGGGGCGCCCGCATGAGCCCATCGACCTCGCGCCGCCTCGGCGGCATCGTGCAGCAGGTGATCCTGATTGTCGCCTCGCTGGCGGCGCTCTTCCCGCTCTGGTTCATGCTGTGGACGGCGCTGCGGACGCGGGAGGATTACTTCCGCGCGCCGCTGGGCTGGCCGCAGGGGATCCACTGGCAGAACTTCGTGACCGCGTTCGAGCAGAACATTGGGCGCTGGGTGCTGAACTCCGCCATCGTCACCGGCGGGTCGGTGCTGCTGGTGACGCTGATCAGCGTGCCGGCGGCGTACGCCTTCGTGCGGCTGCCCTTCCGCGCCTCCGATCTGCTGCTGAAGCTGTTCGTGTTCCTGATGGTGATCCCGCCCATCGTGATGCTGCTGCCGCTCTTCGCGCTGATGACCGCGCTGGGGCGGGTCAACCACTTCGACGCCGTCATCGTGGCGTACGCCGGGCTGATGTTCCCCTTCTCCGTGTTCATGATGGTGCGCTACATCGAGGCGATCCCGCAGGAGCTGTACGAGGCGGCGTTCGTGGAGGGCGCCAGTCACCTGCGCATCTTGTGGAGCATCGTCACGCCGCTGGTGGCGCCGGCGCTGGTGACGCTGGCGATCGTGAACGCGCTGTGGGCGTGGAACGAGCTCCTGATCGCGGTGGTGATGCTGCAGCGCGAGGATTCGCGCACGCTGCAGGCGGGGCTGGCCCTGCTGAAGGGCAAGAACTCGATGGATATCCCGCTGGTGATGGCCGGGGCCACCATTTCGGCCATCCCGCTGCTGCTGGTGTACCTGTTCGGGCAGCGGGTCCTCATGCGCGGGCTGCTGGCCGGCGCCGTCAAGGAATAGCGATTTCGCGCGGCCAATGCCGGCCGCGCCGTTGCATGTGGATCGAGGAGGACACGCGAAATGCATAAACGGCTTGGCCTGATCGTGACGCTGGCGCTGCTGCTGGGCAGCCTGCTGGCGCCATTCGGCGCGGCGCGCGCGCAGGACCTGCCCACCGACCCGGTGAACATCGAGGTCTGGTGGTGGGGCGAAACGGAGGCGCCCGGTTCCGAGGCGTGGCTGAAGGCAGCGCAGGAGGCGTACACCGCCGAGCACCCGAACGTGACCTTCACCAACAACCTGCTCTCGGTCGATGCACTGCTGCCGACCTACGAGGCGGCGGGGCAGGCCCGCTCTGGCCCGACCATCATGTACCTGTGGGGCGGCATCTACACCATGGACGCCGTCTGGAAGGACTGGATCGTGCCCATTTCCGATCTGGTCGGGATGGACGAGGCCAGCCACTACATCAACAAGGAAGAGGCGACATGGGACGGCAAGATCTGGTCGGCGGCCTGGTATCTGCAGCCCTCCTACCCCATCGTCTTCAGCAAGGAAGCCTTCACGAAAGCCGGGCTCGATCCGGAGAACCCGCCTGCGACCTGGGATGATTTCCTGGCCGCCTGCGACGCCTTCACGGCGGCGGACATGCCGCTGATCGGCTTCGGGGCCAAGGACACGTGGGGCGCGGGGCGCTTCCTGCTGGATAGCCTGGCGCAGCAGGTGACCGGCGTCGGCGAGGTGCTGGGCACGGTGACGGGAGACACCAGCTTCGCTGACCCGCAGTACGTGACCTTCTTCCAGCGCTGGCAGGAGATGGTCGACCACGGCTGCTTCCCGGATGACGTGGCCTCGCTGGATATGTACAGCGGCCAGCAGCTGGTGCCACAGGGCAAGGCGGGCCTCACCTTCATTGCTGGCTCCGAACTGGCGTCGTACGTGGAGAGCATCGGCGCGGACAACACCGGTCTGATGAAGCTGCCGGCGACCGGCGATGGCCCGTTCAAGGATCAGCTCGCTTCCACCTCGCAGACGCTGGCGGTGACCTCGTGGGCCAGCGACGACCAGAAGGCGGTAGCGGCGGATTTCATCACGTTCCTGCACACGCCGGAGCAGTTGGCCGCTTACTTCGCGGCGACGGGTGTGCCGCCCTCTGATGACCGCTTCGATGCGAGCCTGATCGACGACCCGCTGGTGCGCCAGCTGTACGACTGGGGCACCCAGAACCCGGCCCCGCAGTTCGAGAACTTCATCCCGTTCGACATCTGGTTCAACGGGTTCAACACGGCGCAGGTCCAGATGATCACTGGCGAGATCACCACCCCAGAGGACGCCGCGGCGTTCACGCAGGATGTCTCCGACAAGTGGCGGCAGGCCAACCGCCTGCTGCTGGAGCGCTACAAGCAGTGGGCCGCCCAGAAGGCCGAAGCCGGCGGGTAACCACCCAGACGTGTTGGTCAGGCTGGCGAACGAGTTAGGACCCTACGCCAGCCTGACCACGCTGCGACATTCCCCGTAGAGCCTCGGCGTTAGCCGCGCTACGGTCGTCGGGTCCGATGTGTGCGCTTGACTACTGCTGTCGCCAAAATGAGCCATTCCCTCAGCAAAATGTGAAGCTCCCAACGACTAACCTATGCCAGCCACATCCAGCAACTGCGCTGGTCTGATGTGACAGCGCAACATTCCAGGGCGCGACGGGAGTGACCACATTGGATTCAGCAAGCTTTGATTCGCTGACTCGCATGGTTTCACACGCGCTGACCCGGCGCCGGCTCGGCCGCCTGGTTGGGGCCGGAGCGGTTGCCTCGGTCGTCGTGCCGGTGCTGGAACGCTCCCCCGAGGCCAGCGCGAAGAAGCGGGTGCGCGGCGAGCACAACGTGCGCGGCAACAAGGCCATCATGTGCGTCAATGGCGTCACGACGCGGGTGCCGAAGAAGAAGCGCAAGAAATACCTGAAGCAGGGCGCCACTCGTGGCGAGTGCAGCACGCCGAACCCGACTTGCATCCCCACTTGCCCGGCTGGGAGTTGCAACATCAGTGACGGCTGCGGCGGCACATGCCCCGGCTGTGCGGCAGGTTCGATCTGCGTCGGCGGCGTCTGCACCGAATGCACCATCTCCTGCAACGGTGGAGGGTGCGGCGAATCGCTGCAGCAGGCATTGTCCGGTGGCGGCACGGTCTACATCTGCCCCGGCGAGTACATCGGCCATTACAACCTGTCAGCGAATGTCATGGCCTACGGCGCAGGCGATGGCGACGACCCGGCCGTGGACACGATCCTGACCGCGCTGTCGAAGACCCCGGTGATCTCGGTGCTGGCGGAGATTACGGCCACGGTGTCCAGCCTCCGCATTCGCGGCGGGTTTGGACCCAACGGGGGCGGCGGGGTTTACGTCAACAGTGGCTCGGCCAATGTCACCGTCCAGGATGCGGCCATCGTGGGGAACTACGCGTCCTACGGCGGTGGCGTCTACCTGGCGAACGGCCAGATGGCCATCACCCGCTGCGAGGTGACCGGGAACACGGCGCAAAGCGGCGGCGGAGGCCTTTGCTCGGATCGCACCATGACCGTCACCGACACCGTCATCTCCGGGAACACCTCCACGAACCGCGGCGGCGGCGTCTACACCGACAGCAATTCCGCCGTGGTCAACCTGGCTCCCTCGGTGACGGTGACCGGAAACACTGCGACGAACGGTGGCGGCGGTGGCCTGTACCAGAACGACGGACTCATCAATCTCAACGGGGCTACGGTCACCAGCAATAACCCGGACAACTGCCAGAACGTCACGGGCTGCTAACGCCACATGCAAAACTCGTGTCGTCTCGACCGAAGTGGAGAGACCTCGTTCGTCGTCACGCAAATACAAACGACGAGATCCCTCGACTTCGCTCGGGATGACACAACTTCGGCACGCCGCTGTAGCGGAACCAACGACCGGTAGGCCGCCCGTCTTCGTCGTGAGCGGCGCCATCGTCAGCAACGACAACACTGGCGGCGCCTCAGCCGCGCTGGCGAGAGCGGGGGTCGAAGGCGTCGCGCAGGCCATCGCCCACGAGGTTGATGGCCAGAATCAGGAAGGCCAACGTCAGGCCGGGGAAGGTGGCGATCCACCAGGAGTCGCGCAGGTAGTTGCGGCCTTCGGAGATCATCAGCCCCCATTCGGCGCTGGGAGGCTGCACGCCGAGCCCGAGGAACGACAACGCCGCGCCGTTGAGGATGGAATACGCCACGCCAATCGTGGCCAGCACCAGAATCGAGGCCGCCACGTTCGGCAGGATATGGCGCAGCGTCAACCGCAGGTCCGAGCAGCCGGCGACGCGCGCCGCCTCAACGTAGACCATGCGCTTGACCGAGAGCACCTCGGCGCGAACCACCCGGGCGTACACCGGGATCGTCCCGATGCCAACGGCGACGATGACGTTCGGCAGGCTGGGCCCGAGCGCGGCGATGATCGCCAGGGCCAGCAGGATGCCGGGGAACGCGAGCAACATGTCGATGAAGCGCATGATGAGGCTGTCGACCAGTGATTCGCTCATGCCCGCGATCAGCCCAAGCACGGCGCCGCAGACCACGCTGATCGCGACGGCGAACAGCCCGATGATCAACGAGACATGGGCGCCTTCGATCACCCGCGACAGCACGTCGCGGCCGTACTGGTCTGTCCCGAACCAGTGGGCGCGGCTTGGCCCTGTGAGTGCATCCAGCGGAGCAACCGCCAGCGGATCGTACGGTTGGATCCAGCGCGCGAACAGCACCACGATGACCATGAAGCCTAACGCCACCGCGCCGATCACCGCGCCCACACTGCGCCGGTACAGACGCCAGATGCGCGCGAACGCGGAGGCGCGCGCCGGGGTGGCGGCCGCGAGCGCCGGGGCCACCGGGGCGTCTCCCGTGCGCTGCTGGCCCCGAACGTCCGGCTGGCGGTTCCCGATGGGCGCCACGACTGCTCCTGTCTCCTGGGTCATCGTCAGCTGTAGCGAATGCGCGGATCGAGGAAGACGTAGAGCACGTCGGTGAGCAGGTTGATCAGGACGTAGGCTGCCGCCACGAACAGCACCACGCCCTGCACCACTGTGTAGTCCTTGGCCACGATGGCGTTCACGGCCAGCCGGCCGATCCCTTGCCGGGAGAAGACCGTCTCCACAATGACCGCCCCACCGAGCAGCGTGCCGAACTGCAGGCCAGCCAGGGTGATGGCCGGGATGAGCGCATTGCGCAGAGCGTGGCCCAGCATCACCCCAGACTCGCTCAGCCCCTTGGCGCGCGACACCGCGATGTAGTCCTGCTGCAGCACATCGATCATCGAGGAGCGGACGAGGCGGGCAATCACGGCGGCCGAGCCCAGCCCCAGGGTCACGGCGGGCAGCACCAGCCGGTTGAGCCCTTCCGATCCGGTGGCGGGAAACCAGTTGAGCGTAAAGGAGAAGACCGAGATCAGCATCAGACCAAGCCAGAAGTTCGGCGCGCAGACCCCGACCATGGCGACCGACATCGCCGCGCCGTCGATCCAGGTCCGGCGCCAGATGGCCGCAGCCACACCCAGCGCGATGCCCAGCACGAGCGCGATCACCATGCTGGCGACGGTCAGCTGCACGGTGTTGCCCAGTTGATCGGCGATCACCCGGGCAACCGGCTGATTGGACCGCAGCGAATTGCCCAGGTCGCCTTGCGCCAGGCCCGCCATGAACTTGCCGTACTGCACGATCAGCGGGTCATTCAGGCCCAGGCTCTCGCGCAGCGTGGCGATCTGGTCTGCGTTGCCTCCAACCGACGCCAGCATCATCTGGGCCGGGTCGCCAGGCAAGATGCGCATCATGAAGAACACAATGGTGGCCACCCCCCAGATGACGGGGATGGCGATGAGGAGCCGGCGAACGATATAGGTAGCCACAGCAGCCTCTTAGCTGATCACGCTGCCCATCGCGTTGCGTCGAGCGATGGGCGAGGGAGCTCGTCGTGGCATGGCGCCGCCCTGCTGACGAGCCCCCCAATCGCCGACATGACGCGCCGCGCGGGAAGACCCCGCGCAGCCGCGCCACCGGAATCGCTATTTGTCCAGCCAGACATCGTAGAGCCACGGGTACCAGCCGCGGCTATCGACCCGGAAGTCCTTGACGTAGGAGCGCAGGGCGTAGATGGCGCCGAGGTTGTAGATCGGGGCCACCAATGCTTCCTTCATCGCCAACTGCTGGATCTGCGCGTAGAGCGACTCCCGCGTGGCCTGATCGACCGTTGCGGCGGCGTCGATCAGCAGCTTGTCCATCTCCGGGCTGTCGTAGAACGACCAGTTGTAGGCGCCGATGTTCTCCGAGAAGAGAATGATGCGCACCACGTCGGGATCACCCTGGATCCAACCGATATTCGCCAGGTTGGCCTCACCGTCCGTGGCGATGGGGATCAGGGCGTTGTAATCCATGGCGTTGATTTCGGTGTCGATGCCGATCTCTTTCCACATCGCCTGCAGCAGGGGAGGTGTCTGATCGGCAGAGCCGGTGTACAGCGACACCTTCAGCGGCTGGCCATCCTTGGCGCGGATGCCATCGCCGCCCGCCACCCAACCGGCCGCCTCCAGAACCTCGATCGCCTTCTCCTTGCTGTACGGGTACATCTCGGCGAGCGACGGGTCATACCCGAGCGTCGCTTCGCCCATCGGGCTGTAGGCCGGGGTGTACTGATCGAAGAAGAGGGTGCGGCAGATGGTCGCCTTGTCGGTCCCGTAGTTCAGCGCCTGGCGCACCGCCAGATCGTCGGTCGGCGCCTTTTTGGTATTGAGCTCGAAGAGATCGGGGATGCCCGGCACCTTGGCGTTCAGCACCGAGTATTGCTCGGGATCGTCGATGAACTGCTGGACATCCTTCGGGGCCACTGAGTCGATGCCGTCCGTCTCGCCGCTCTGCAGGGTGCCGGTGCGGATCGAATCGTCGACGATCATCTTGAAGATGATCTCATCCAGATACCCGGGGCCAGTGTGATTGAAGATCGAGGGCGCCCAGTTGTAGTCCGGGTTCCTTTCCAGGGTCACGTGGTCGTTCTCCACGTACTCCTTGAGCTTGTACGGCCCGGTTCCAACGAGGTGATGCGTGAAGTCGTCGCCGTATTGCGCGACCGCCGCTGGGGAGATCGGCGCGCAGTAGGACTGGCTGACTGCATCGAGGAAGGGAGCAAACGGCTCCGAAAACTCGGCGCGAATGGTGAACTCGTCGACCACCACCGCCTGCTTGAACGGTCCCATCTGGCCAATCGCCGTCTTGGACTGCGTCGCCGGGTCCATGATGCGATCCCAGGAGAACTTCACCGCCTCGGCGTTGACCGGCGTGCCGTCATGAAAGAGCACGTCCTTGCGGAGGTGGAAGGTGAACGTTTTGGTGTCTTCGGACACCTCCCAGGATTCGGCGATCCCAGGCACGAAGCTGAGGTCAGGAGCCTGCCAGATCAGCGGATCGAAGACGTTGATGTTGATCTTGTTGGTGACCGCGTAGGTCGTCACCTCCGGGTCGAGCGTATCGCCCGTCTGGTTGAGGGCGTAGGTGAACGTGCCGCCCGGCTTGGGGGTGGCGTCCTGCGCGGCCACCGGCCCCGCCAGCTGGCTGGCCCCAGCCAGAGCGGCAACCGCCGCCGTGGCATCGCGCAGGAAGTTCCGGCGCGACAGTTTGCTATCGCGGTAACGCGCGATGAGCCAATCGAGACGTTCGGCTCCTTCCGGAGACATGGCCATGTCGTTATCCCCTGTTGCGCTCTCGCCGAGATGTCCCACTCGTGCTCGCTCTCCGGTCCCGTCGGCCTGACGACAGCGCCCTTGCTGCCCGGGTCGGCGGTGTTCACACTGCCAAAGGCATCCCTCCTGCCCTCCCCGCGCCGCTACGGCAACTCGACGCCAGCGTGGGCGCCAACCGAGCGCAAGTGCTCCCGCATGGCCTGACTCGCGCTATCGGGGTCGTGCGCACGGATGGCGTCCAGGATGCGCTGGTGTTCCGTGATGGATTCGGTAATGTCCGCCGGCATGGTCAGAAGCCGGTACCGCGTCTCGTTCAGGGTGTCCTCGCAGGCAGCGAACGCCTGCTCCAGCGGGCGATTCCGCGCGGCGTGAAAAATGGCGCGGTGGAAGTCGGCATCCCAGCCCACCATGTAGGCCGGGTCATCGCTCCTCCCCGTCAGCCGGGCCTGAATGGTGGCAATAGCGACGACCTCCTCATCCGTCGCCTTGACGGCGGCCAGACGGGCGGCGGCGGTCTCGACAGCGGTCCGAAATTCGAACAACTCCTGCAGGGCATATCGCTGATCGGCGACCCACCGCACGGAGGACTCGATGCGGGCGTCTTGTGTGCGGACGAAGGCGCCACGGCCGTGCTGAACATCGACGATGCCAAGCGCAGAGAGGCGGTGCAACGCTTCGCGCAGGGCAGCGCGGCTGACGCCCAGCGAGGCCGCCAGCGCGACGGTTGACGGCAGCCGATCCCCATCTCGCAATGTGCCATTGGCGATCTGGCGCTGAATCTCGTTCACGATCTCGCCGGGCACGGTCGAACGCGGCTGGCGTTCAAACACAGGAGAGCGGGTCATCAGATCTCTCGATCACCTGATATCATCATGTGGAGATCATGCGGCAGTAGTCCGGCTACGGAATACGTGCTGGATGCACAATTCCCGGCCCACGGCGCCTGTATCGTCGCCCCGCGCCTGCGCCGCCGGGCGCCCTGATCGCACGGGCACGCTCTGGAGTGCGCGAGACCGCCGTGTTCTCGCCGAGGCGCCAGCCACGATGGTGGCTCCGGCGCTGATACGACATCGAAAACGCGCATTGGCGGGAGGAACCATGACAGCCGGGGAACCCCATCACCTTGGGTCCGACGTGGTCCACACGTTCTGGGACCGTGACCTGCCGCCGCGCCTGACGATTGCCCCCGGCGACACCGTGACCTTTCAGACGCGCGAGCCGTCGAATGGGCAGATGACGCGCGACATCGTCGCTGGCGTCAGGAGCACCCAGAGTTGCCCACCTGATCTGGCGGCGCTCATCGCCGCCAGCGTCACGCCCCAGCCGGAGCCCTCCGACAACACGGCCCTGCCTGGGCACGCCCTGACCGGCCCGGTGGCCATTGCGGGGGCAGAACCCGGTGACACGCTCGCCGTGGAAGTCATCTCCGTCATCCCCGCGGCCTGGGGCTGGACGGCCTCCGGACCCGGCCCGGGCGGCGGGCTGCTGCAGGACGACTGGGATGCCTGGATCCTGCACGCGTGGGATCTGCGCAATGGACGTACGGCGATCTTCGCGCCAGGCATCGAGGTTCCCCTCGCCCCGTTTTGCGGCGTCATGGGCGTCGCGCCAGCCGAACCCGGCCGCCATTCGACCATTCCCCCACGGAGCGCCGGGGGCAACCTGGATGTGCGTCAGCTCACGGCGGGGTCCACGCTGCTGCTGCCGGTGCAGGTTCCGGGCGCCCTTTTCTCCTGCGGCGATGCGCACGCAGCCCAGGGTGACGGCGAAGTCTCGGGAACCGGGATCGAGGCCGATGCCACGGTGACGTTGCGCTTTGATCTGCTCAAGGGACAGTCCATCCCCGGCCCGCAGTTTCACACCCCGATGGTGGACGAGCGCCGCGGGCCGTGGTTCGCCGCAATCGGGACCGGGCCGGACCTGTACGTGGCGGCCCAGGAGGCGCTACGCGGGGTGCTGACCTATCTCGAGCACCAGCACGGGCTACCCCGGCAACGGGCGGGCATTCTGGCCAGCGCCTGCGTCGATCTGCGCCTGAGTCAGTTGGTCAATGGCGGCGTCTTCACCGTCAGCGCCTTCCTCCCCCTGAGCATCTTCACGGACACGCCGGCCAATTGAGATTCCCCTGACAGCGGCATTAACGAGGACGGCGGCACGATCACGCTCGATGCAACCATCTCCATCACCGGGAGCATGGCCACCATCGGAGGCGGCGACAGTAGCGCGCGCTTCTGCGTTATCATTGCCCAGGATTTTCACGCATTATCGCGATCATTTCTCACGCCTACGTCATGGAAGCGGTTGGGGCGCCGGTGACCCACGCACGGCGGCGTGGCGCGCCGGGATCACGCAAGGAGAGGCAGATGGACTCCGTCACCTTCGATGCGATAACCCGCGCGCTGTCTCGGCGCTCGTTGGCCGCCGCCGTCATCGGCGTGGCCGCGGGCGCCAGCGCCCTCGCTACGCCAGACGCCAGCGCCCGCAAGCGCCGTGTGCGCGGCGAGCACAATGTGCGCGGCAACAAGGCGATCATGTGCATCAACGGCGAAACGAAGCGCGTGGCCAAGAGCAAGCGCAAGAAGTGGCTGAAGAAGGGCGCCACGCGCGGCGAGTGCCAGGCGAATCCAGTCTGCACCCCCGTCTGCACCTCCTGCAACGGCGGCAGCGACGGCTGCGGCGGGACCTGCCCGGTTTGCACCGCCAGCCAGGTCTGCGTCAATGGCGCCTGCAAGGCCTGTAATCTCACCTGCGACGACACGCCAATTGCCTGCGGCGATGCGCTGGACACAGCGTTGGCGGCTGGCGGCGACATCTACCTGTGCCCCGGGCTGTACGAAGGCACGTTCTCCGTGGATACGAACGTGAACATCTACGGCGCGGGCGGCGATACAGAGGACCCGGCGATCAGCACGATCCTGGAAGTCCAGCCAGGGGACATTACGCAAGTGATGGTCATTCGTGGCAAGGACCTGACCTCGGTGCTGATCTCCGGCGTGCGCGTCACCGGCGGAAACAACGGCGGATTTGGGGGCGGCATCGAAATCGATATGGACGGCGAGGTCATCATCGAAAACAGCGTCATCAACAAGAACCGGGCCTGGGAGACCGTCGGGCTGGGTGGCGGCATTGGCCTACGGGCAGGAAATGTGACCATTCGCAACAGTGAGATCTCCGAGAACGAGGGGTACCACGGCGGCGGCCTCTACAATGACGGCGCCACGCTCACCATTATCGATACGACCATCCGCGACAACTCGGCCTACGAAAATGGCGGAGGCCTGTTCAACGATGCCGGAACGACCAGCCTCGCCACCACGGTCGCCATCACCGAAAACGATGCGGCCACCGGCGGCAGCGGCGCCGGTGGAGGCATCTACCAGGGCGGCGGCACGGTCAACGTCAACGGCGCCACGGTGAACCTGAACACGCCGGATCAGTGCTCGGGCGTCGTGTGCTAGGCCGGGCTACCCGGCCCTGAGCATCAGCGCCCCCAGCGGAAGGGTTCCGCTGGGGGCGCCAGCCGGGCGCAGCCGGCGCCGGGAGCCTCCGATGACGCCGCATCAGACGCCGGCATGGCGCTCAAGATAACGGCCATCAGGAAAACTGCGGCCACGACTGGGGACAGGCAGTGAGCCGGACCCGGCCCATGGTTGCGGAATGGCGAGGGGAACCCGTCCACAGGGACCTCCTGACGCGATGTTGTGCTGCAACCAGGGTCCATTCTGCGCCCGTTTCCCGCCTGGCACATCCGTAGCTTGTACGTATTTCCGTCCTCAGTAGGGGTGACGCACCGTCTCGCGCCACACCACCGCGATGGTGGCGGCGTCTTCGTGCGGGCCGCCGTCCATGTCCATCGGCACCCCCGGCTTCGGGAAGCTCAGATTGTAATCCAGATAGGGCATGATCCGGCTCCACGTTCCGGGGTGCATCCGCACCACGAAGTGGCGCCAGTCCTCGCGTGTCGCCAGCAGGCGGATCAGCGCGTTCAGGCGCTGCGCGCCCTCCACGCCCCACCCCTCCGGCGGCCGCCGCACCACCCCCAACACCTCGCCCTCGCGCGTCGCCGCGTCCGCCATTGCCCTGCTCCTCCCGGCTCCCTTGCTGCCGGGAGCCTACCGCGCTCCGCCACGCCTCGCCGGGCGCCACGCTGCGCACCCGGCCCGGATTGTGCACGGTAGCGGCAAGCACCATCGCCCGCGCGTGGGCGAGCGACGCGGTTCGCAGCCGCTGCGAACGCCAGCCTAGCGAGAGAGGACAGGCATGTCTGGTTGGGAATATCTGTCGGTCCGCGTCCACCCGGAAACGGAGGGGGACGCGGCGCACCTGGATGAACTGGCCCGGCTTGGCGCCGAAGGTTGGGAGGCGTTTCATGTCTCCGCCGACGGCGAAACGTGGTTCTTCAAGCGCCCCCTGGCGGCGACCGCCGATGACGCGCCCTGGAACGCCTCGCGCTGACCGGGTAGCGCCAACCGGGGCGCTGGCTGATGGTCCTGCCGCCCCCGGCAGGATCATCAGCCTCAACCCAGTACTCCGGTCCTTTCTTGTCTCATTTTTGTGAAATTTACCCGCCCATAGTATCGTCATTCCCGTAAATCTCTTTGCGAATTGCATAACCCACAGCGCGTCATCCATAGTTCGCACATTGTTTGCTTTACATTGAAGCTGGAGGCCGCGTGCGACGCTCAACACCACGCTACGAGATCATCTTTATTCCGCGAGCGGCCGAAACGCCGGTGGTGGTGCACGCTGCCCTGAGCGCTGATGAGGCGACGCTGCTCTTCGCAGTGGAGCTGCAGCGCCACCTCACGGACCACGCCCACGGCGAGCTGGCGATCCGCCGCAAGGCCGCCAATAGCGCCAACCCGGCGGTGATCATCCGGCAGGAACTCGCCACCGCCTGACCGCGCCGGGCCATCCCTCATCTGGCTTCGGCCGCCGCACGCGCGGCAAGCGAGCCATGCGCGCCTTTGCTAAACTGCCGTTCAGGATTGGCAACCGGTCCGAGGCAATGTTCACGATCCGCGCAGGCGGCGGCGCCTGCGTCGCCGTTGCGCCGGGCCACTGTGCGCGATGAGGCGGACCCATTCAGTGGCGAATCCCGGCCTGTCCGGCATCCTGCCGGTGCTCCAGATTCCGTTCGTGTCCAGCTCCCCGCTCGATCAGGTCGATGACGAGGCGCTTCGCCGCGAGGTGGAGTTCTGCATCGCCGCAGGCGTGCACGGTCTGGTGATCCCGGCGCTGGCCAGCGAGTTTATGGTCCTCACCGACCGCGAGCGGCGGCAGGTGGTGGAGAGCGCCGTGGCGCAGGCGGCAGGGCGCGTGCTGGTGGTGGCAAACGTGGCGGCGCCGAGCCCTCAGGCGGCGGCGGAGTTCGCCGCCCACGCGCAGGAGGCTGGCGCGGCGGCAGTGATGGCGCTGCCACCCTACATCCGCAAGCCCACCGTAGACGGCGTGCTGGCGTACTACGCCGCCATCGCCGAGGCCTCCCAACTGCCGGTGATCGTGCAGAACGCGCCGCCGCCCTTTGGGGTCAGCCTACCGACGCCAGTAGTGCTGCGGCTGGTCACCGAGATTCCCGGGGTCGAATACATCAAGGAAGAGCGCCTGCCGCCCACCCGCAACATCGGCGATGTCATCGCCGGGGCGCCACCGCAGTTGCGAGGCGTGTTCGGCGGCATGGCCGGCATGCACCTGCCGAACGAGCTGGCACGCGGCGTCATCGGCTCCATGCCGTCGGCGGGCGTCTGCGATGTGCTGGTCTCTATCTGGGACGCGTGGCAGGCGGGCGACACCGCGCGGGCGCGCGCCATCCACGGGCAGATCCTGCCGCTGTTGACGCTGGAGATGTCGGCGTGGATGGCCGTCTCCAAGGAGGCGCTCTATCGCCGCGGCGTCTTCACCAGCACCCTCATGCGCGATCCGGAGTTCCTGCCGCTGGACGCCGGCGACCTCGCCGAGATCGACGCGCTCTGGCCGCAGATCGCGCCGCTGTTCCGCGCGTGAGCGGCACGGCAGATTCGCCTTTCCGGGGCACGAGCGCCGGGGACAGCCACAGGTGAACGGCGCGTCGTCACGGCCGCGCACCCGCCGTGACGTTCACGGTGGATTCACGGTATCACGTTCATTCCCACGATGAAGCGGGAGTTGTCGTTGGTCATGGAAGACGCACAGCACCACGTTTCTCGCCGCCGCTTCGTCGGGTTCGCGTCCGCGCTGGGCGCTGCTCCCCTGTTCGGCCTCAGCCCGCGCGCTGCGTTGGTCGCGCAGGAGGGCGGCGGCGAGGCGTTCCCCAACGGCATCGACGTCACGCGCCAGGTCGGCGGCGACGGCTTGTATCAGAAGTATCGTGATGAGAGCATCCGCCTCGGCCTGATCGAGGCGTTCCCGGTCAACTTCGTTGATGCCGATGGCAACCGCACCGGCTGGAGCACCGATATCGTGCTGCGCGCGCTGGAGCACAGCGGCATCGGCGCGCTGAACACGGTCAAGGACACGACCCGGATGGCCCTCACCCCCAACCCCTCTCCCGATGCGCGGGAGAGGGGAGCCGACCGGCAACATCCTGCGGGACATTCGTCGTCAGCAAGCCGAAGTTGGCGCACGTGTCCGGGGCACGAGCCCCTCTCCCGCGCAAGTACTTCGGGAGCGAGGCTGGGGTGAGGGCTTTTCGGCGTCACCATGCCCCAAAACCCGTCTACCTACCCCAGTCAGCCGCGCATCGGGAGCGAGGCTGGGGTGAGGGCTTTTCGGCGAAATCGAGACGCGATGACTGGAGCCACAGTTCGCATCACTGAGGTCGAAACGATCCCCTCCGGCTGCCGCAGGTCGGCGCCGTCTGCGATGGCTCGCAGGACGCCTTCGTGGTGCGCATCGGCACGGACACCGGCCTCGAGGGCACCGGTGAAGGCGACTCCATGCCGGGCGTGCTGGAGGCAATCGTCAACGCGCCCATCTCCAACTCCATCGGCATCGGCCTGCGTGACCTGCTGGGGCAAGACCCGCTCCAGATCGAGCCGCTCGTGCAGCGGATGCTGGACCACACCATCTGCCTCGGAGGCGCCGGCGCCCGCCTCACCGCCATCAGCGCGGCGGAAATCGCGCTCTGGGACCTGACCACCACGCTGGAGCGCGCCCACGCGCTGACGGAGTTCGACCTCTACTGGCTGGAGGCGCCCATGCCCTACGAGCCGATGACGGCGTGGGCGGAACTGGCGGCGCGCAGCTCAATCCGCATCTCCAGCGAGAGCTTCGGCGGCTTCTGGGAGAGCGAGCGCTTTCTGCGCGAGGGGCGGCTGCGGGTGATCCCGCCCGACGTGACGAACGTCGGCGGTATCGGGGCGTGGAAGCGCATCGCCCAGACTGCCGAGACGCACGGCGCGTGGTGCGTGCCGCACGCCTTCAGCACCGGCATCGTCTCCGCTGCCTCGCGGCGCCTGCTGGCGAATGCGCCGCGCGAGCACATGATCGAGTCGTCGATGGAAGGCTCGCCGCTCAACACGGAGTTGACCACGCCGCGCCTGCACATGGTCGATGGCTACGTCGATGTGCCCACGGCGCCCGGCCTTGGCGTCGCCCTCGATCCGGACGTGGTGGAGCGCTACCGGGTACGCTGAATGGCGACATCACCCTGTTCGCCAAATGACCGGAGGCCACTCGGATGCTGGAGGCCCTGCGCTTCGTCTACGCGTACAACACCTGGGCCAACCAGCGCGTGCTGGACGCCGCCGGTCGCCTGCGCTTGCAGCAATTCGTGGCCAGCCCGGATGGCCACGAGACGATCCGCGAGGTGCTGGCGCACACGGCGTGGGCGCAGTGGCTGTGGCTGGAGCGCTGGCAGGACCACTCGCCGGTGGAGAACTGGCAGGCCGGGCAGTTCCCTTACGTCGCCACGCTGGCCGCCCGCTGGCGCGAGATCGACGCCGCCACTCACGCCTTCATCGATGCGCTGGCCCCGGAGGACGTGGACCGCATGATCCGCTACCGCAGCGCCAGCGGCCAGCACTGGGAGTACCCGCTCTGGCAGGCGATGCTCCATCAGGCGAATCACGCCACC
The DNA here is from genome assembly GCA_047605145.1 of Thermomicrobiales bacterium. Lineage (GTDB taxonomy): Bacteria > Chloroflexota > Chloroflexia > Thermomicrobiales > UBA6265 > JACCXM01. Next base: position 15,709 of record JASGGF010000022.1, read on the forward strand.
CAGCACCGCAGCGAGGCCGCCCTGCTGCTCACCCGCGCCGGCTGCTCGCCGGGCAGCCTCGACCAGATCGTGTTCATCGACGAGGGCGGGCGCTGGTAGTGCGCCGACCGCCGCCTGTTCCGGCGCCTCTATGGCGCGGGATTTGGCGTTGCTTTTCGCTTCTTGCGGCGCTGCGCCCGCGGCGTGGCCCGGCGCTGCGTCTTTGACGGGCGAGGTGCGCGCGGAGCCGGCGGCGGCTCCGGCTCCGAGTTCGCGAGCGCCGTCATGTCTGGCGGAAAAAGCGGCGGCACAATGACCACCAGCGCTGCCGACGCCACCACCACCGTAGCCATGCCAACAACGGGCAACAGGTCCCGGCGGGATAGCGGGCGCGCGGGGACAGGAGTTCGCGCCACGGCAGGTAATGCCGCTCCCGGTTGGAAGTAACGCTTGAGCCGCAGCGCTGGCCGCTCGACCAGGTAGAAGGACGCGAGCACCGTGATCGTCGTCAGCACCACTTCGAGCGGGACGCGCCATGTATCGTTATAAATCGGGTACATCTTCCAGATCCAATGCCAGAGATAGAGCCCGTACGAAACCATCCCGATCCCCACCAGAGGCGGCCAGGCCAGGATGGACGAGAGCAGACTGCGCTGGCGCAGCACCAGATCCACAAGGATGATCGCGGTCAGGATCCCGGCGATACTCGTCAGCCGGACTTCCGTAGACTCGGGAACCCCGGCGATCATGACCAGCAGTCCGACCAGGGCCAGCATCGCCGTCACAGCCAGGATGCGCTGTCCCCATCGACCGGGCGGCCGCATGCCTGCTGCCACGGCCAGGCCAACCGCGCAGCCCAGCAGCAGGTCCGGAATGAAGAAGTCCGTCCGGAAGCCGGCCAGTCCGTTAGCCCACAGGACGTATCTCCAGATCATGCTAGCTGCCGTAAGGGCAAAGGCAGCCTTGGCCGCGGTCCGCAACGGCAGCCGCATGAGGCCAAGCAACGCTGCCAGCACAAGGGGCCACAGCAGATAGAACTGATCTTCAATCGCCAGGGTCCAGGCAATGGCCAGCGGCTTGAAGTAATACCCTCCCACCCATGTCCAGTTCATAACTGGCAGAATGGTGCTGGCAATGCCCGGGCCAAAGCCGAGGAAGACGAGGCCATCCGCCGGCGGCGGAGTTTGGGTCAGCCCTTGTCCCTGAATTGGTAATCCGGCATCAACCAGGGCGCCGAGGATGATCACCCCCACAATCGCCAGGGCGAGCGCTGGAATCAGGCGCAGGGCCCGGCGCGCCCAGAACGCGCGCAACCCGATCCGCCCGGTGCGCTGGAACTCCCCCGCGAGCAGCGTGGAAATCAGAAAGCCACTCAACACGAAGAACATCGTCACGCCGAACGTGCCGCCGATAAAGGACAGCGGCGTCTGGCCCAGCGCGATGGGGTGCAGATAGTGGACCGCCAGGACCGCCAAGGCCGCGACGCCGCGGACACCGTCCAACGCGGGCACGTATCCCAGCAGGCGCCCGCCTGTTCCATCCGCCCGTGTTGTCGCCGAGACCGGTTCAGTCACGGATGCTCCAGCGTTGCGCGGCGCGAATGGCGATTTCCCGGCGCCACGCACAGCACGATGGCGCCCCGCAACGCGCAAAGCGGCGCGGTGTGCCCGTGACGACGATCCATGTGCCGCATCATCGTATCGTGACTATCACTATAGCGATGTGAACGCACCGCAAGCCACTCGCCTCCTGGACGTGGCGCGCCCCGCGCGACGCATCTCGCTGCCTCCCCTAAGATTTCCCCAACTCGTTCGTTTACTCCACAGATAGCCTGACTCTGGAGCACATCGGGATCGGGATCGGGGGACGAGGTGAGGTTCCGCCGGGGGGCGCAACCAGCGAGCGCAGCGAGCAGCGACGAGGACCTCGTCGCGCTGGCGCAGCGTGGCGACCGCGACGCCTTCGGCCTGCTCTACGACCGCTACGTGCCGGGCGTCTTTGGCTACTGCTTCCGGGTGCTCGGCGACCGCGAGGCTGCCGAGGACGCCAACACCGAGGTCTTCATGCGGGCGCTTGCTGCCCTCCCCGCCTACCGCGCGGGCGCCTTCCGCTCGTGGCTCTTCGCCATCGCCCACAACGTGACCATGGACGCGCTCCGCCAGCGCCAGCGCGTCATCCCGATGGCGCTGGCCCCCGAACCGATTGATCCCACCGCCTTCGAGGAGGCGGCCATGCACGCGGCGGATTGGGCGCGCATCGAGCGCGCCCTGCCGCTGCTCTCTCCCGATCAGCAGCAGGTGATTGCCCTGCGGCTGGCCGGACTGACCGCCGTCGAGATCGGCGCCGCGCTGGGGAAACCCCGCAACGCCATCGACGGCCTGCAACACCGGGCGTTGATCCGCCTCAAATCGCTCGTGGCCACGGGCGAGGCGGCGGTTGGCAACGGCCAGGGAGGTGGGTCTCGTGGATAACCCGCGCTCCCTGCACGATCTGCGGCGCTACTGGGACGATCTGGTCCGCGGGAAGCCGGCTTCCCCGGAGGGGCTCGATCCGGACACCGCCGCCCTCCTTCAACGGCTGCAGACCCTGCCCACGACACGCCCGGACGCAGCCTACGTCGCCGATCTGCGGGAGACCCTGATGCACAGCGCAACCATTCCGCTGCCTCTGACCGCGCCACCGCCGCCAAACGGCCACCGCGCGCCCGTATCGCCAGCGCTGCCCGGCGGGCCTGTCCGACTGCCCGCGCCCCACGCCCGGCGAGACTGGCCGCTGGCGCAGGCGGCTATCATCCTGCTCATCATCGCGGCGATGATCGCCGTCTGTTTCGCCGCCCTGCGGCCGCAGCCGGAACCCACATTCGCCCCGTCCGTTGCCACGCCAGCCGCCGGCGTCAGCAACGAGTGGCCGATGTACAAGGCCGACCCGGCGCGCAGCAACACCTCTCGTGGCCCCGGCCCGGAAGGAAACCCGATTGCGGTCTGGACGTATCACGCGGGCGGCTCCGCCGCGCGCTCGCCAGCTATCGCCGACAGCGTGGTGTATCTGCAGACGGGTGACGGCGTGGTGACCGCGCTGGACGCGCTCACCGGAGCGGTGCTGTGGAGCAACGCCACCACCGGAACATCGGTGCAAACACCGGCCGTTGCCGGGGACACGGTCTACCTGACCACCATCAAGGGGGAGTTGGTCGCGCTGAATACGGCCACCGGCGCCGAGCAATGGCGCTTCGGCAGTTCGCTCGCCATCGATAGCGCGCCCGTCGTGCAGGATGGCGTCGTCTACGTCGGCAGCGACGACAGCACCGTCTACGCCATCGACGGCGCGACGGGGAAGCCAAACTGGCAAGCGACGATTGGCGGCCCGCTGTGGCGCTCGCTGACCATCGGGGGCGGCCTGCTCTTTGCCGGCTCCAGCACCGGCACGGTCGATGCGCTGGACCTTGCCTCAGGCGAGGCCCGCTGGCAGTTCACCGGGGATGACCCTTCCCAGTCAGTCGGCACCCCATTCTTCACCAACGGCACGGTGTACATGTCGAACGCCGGGGTGATGCACGCACTTGACGCCGCGACCGGCACGGAGCTGTGGCGACGCGAGTTCCCCGGCGCGCGGCCGGCGACCTATGCGGGCAACCTGCTCATCAGCACCAGCGCCGACGGCGGCGTCTACGCCACCGACGCCACAACGGGCGCCGAGGGCTGGACCATCGACACCGGTGAGGATATCAACGCGGCGCCCATCGTCGTTGCTGGCGTGGTGTACGTGGCAACGCAGGAAGGCTCCCTCCGCGCGCTGGACGCGGCCACCGGCGGCGAGCGCTGGACCTTCCCGCTGGACGGCGCTGTAGAATGGGGTCCCTCAGCCACAGACGGCATGATCTTCGCCGGCACGGACGCGGGCACGCTGTACGCCATCGGGGGCGACGGCTCGCAGCAACTCGCCGCCCCGCTCGTCGCGACGCCCGCGCCAGCGGCTGCCAGCGCCACGAACGGGGTCGTGGCGGGCGAAGGCCCGGCAATCGGCTCCGTCAGCTACCTCGGCGAGCTCGGTGACCCGGCCAACCCCATCGATGCCACCGGTGGTGTGGCTCAGGCTGCCGATGGCACGATCTACGTGGCCGATGTCAATCACAACCAGATCCAACGCTTCGACCGCGACGGCAACCCCCTGAGCGCGTGGGGGGGCCCGGACGATCCCGCGCATGACTTCGAACTCGGCAACGCCGAGCTGGGGTTCGGCGACATCCGGATTGGGGCGGACGGCTCGATCTACATCCTGGAGATGGCCGGCGCGCGCGTGCAGAAGCTGGCGCCAGACGGCACGGTGCTCGCCACGTGGGGTGAACCCGGCAACGGCGAGGGGCAGTTCTTCAACCCCACCACCCTGAACATCGCCCCCGATGGCTCCATTATGGTGGTGGATCCCGGCAACCACCGCATTCAGGTCTTCGATCAGGACGGCAACTTCCTGCGTGCCTGGGGCAAGTCCGGAGATGCGCCCGGTAGCCTCGTCTGGCCATGGTCCGTGGCCGTGCGGCCCAATGGGACGTACCTCGTCACCGACGTGGGCCATCAGGTCTTTGCCTACGATCAGGACGGGAACTACCTCGGCACGGTCTTCGCTGGTGAGGGCCCGAGCACTGACAAGGAGTCATCCGGGGACATCAAGGTCGATGCCGAAGGTTACATCTACCTTGGCGACTACCGGAACAACCGGATGACGGTGCTGGCTCCCGACTTCACCCCGCTGGCCTCCTGGGGCCAGAAGGGCTCAGGCGCTGGCGAATTCGACGGTGTCGGCGGCTTCGGCCTGGGCCAGGACGGCCGCGTGCTGATCTCGGACGAAGGTAACGGGCGCGTACTGGTCTTCCAGTTCACGCCAGATGGCGCTCCCTCAGCTACACCCACGCCGTAGGCGGAGCCGATAACCCGATCACGAGCTCAAGCAAGCGCCGGCAGGACACACCTCCTGCCGGCGCTTGCGTGCACGTTATGCGGCGCGTTCCCGGAGCCGACTTGGGGGGTCTTGCTACCGCGTAAGAGATTCCCCTCTCCCACCGTATACATTCATAGCGGGACATTATGAGCAGCATTCCGGAGGGATCGGGGCGTGCGGTTGCGGCGGAGCAGCCCACAACGCAACGCGGAGGCCAGCGACGAGGAACTCGTCGCCATGGCGCAGCGTGGCGACCGCGAGGCATTCGGCCTGCTCTATGACCGCTACCTGCCGCGCGTCCACGGCTACTGCTACCGCGTGCTGGGCGACCGCGAGGGGGCGGAGGACGCCGCCACCGAAACGTTCATGCGCGCGCTGGCGGCGCTGCGGGGCTGCCGGGGCGGCACGTTCCGGGCGTGGCTCTTCGCTATTGCCCACAACGTGACCATGGACGCGCTGCGCCAGCGGCAACGCCAGCAGCAGCGTAGCGTCTCGATCGAGCTGGTTCCCGAACCCGCCGATCCCATTGCGTTTGAAGATTCCGTCCTGACCGCAGCGGACTGGCAGCGCATCGAGCGCGTGCTGGGCCACCTGTCGGATGACCAGCGACACGTCGTGGCCCTGCGCCTCTCCGGCCTCAGCACCGTGGAAATCAGCACGGCGCTGGGCAAGACGCGCAACGCTATCGACGCTCTGCATCACCGGGCGTTACTCCGCCTGCAATCGCTCGTGGCCACGGGCGAGGCGGCGGCCAGCAACGACCAGGGAGGTGGCCGCCGTGGCTGACCCACGCTCCCTGCGCCAGATCCAGCAGTTCTGGGAAGCGATCGCCCTCGGCCGGCCGGCGGCCCCCGGCGATCTGGACCCGGAGCTGGCTGCGCTCATCCAGCGGTTGCACGCCACGCCTGATGTGCCGCCGCCCGATCCGGACTTTGCGAAGCAGTTGCGAGAGGACCTCATGCACGCCGCCACCTTCCCCCTCTCTCCCGGCCTGCCGCCGCCGAATGGCCGCGTCCGCGAAGCGGTCGCCCCGGGCGCCATGCCGCCCATCTCCGCGCCGCGCCGCGCTGGCCGCGCCTGGCCGCTGGCGCAGGCGGCGATCATCCTGCTACTCATCGCCGCCATGCTGGCCGGCACGCTCGTCCTGCGCCGCCCGCCGGGCGAGCCCACGTTCGCGCCCAGCGTCGCGACGCCGGTTCCGGCGGCAACCAGCGACTGGCCGATGTACAAGGCGAACCCGAGCCGGACATCGTCCGCTGGCGGCGCCGGGCCGGTGGGTGCGCCGGTGGCGGTCTGGGAATACCACGCCAATGGCCCCATCTCGCGCTCGCCCGCCGTGGTCGATGGCGTCGCCTACCTGCAAAGCGGTGACGGCCTCGTGACCGCGCTGAACGCCGCCACGGGCGACGTGCTGTGGCAGAACGGCGACACCGGCACGGCAGGCAACACCCCGGCGGTGGCTAGTGACACAGTGTTCCTGAGCACGCTGTCCGGAGAACTGGTGGCGCTGGACGGCGCGACCGGCGCCGAGCGCTGGCGCTTCGGCAGCGCGCTGAACGCGGAGTGCCAGCCGGTGGTGCTGGACGGCGTGGTCTACATGGGCAGCGACGACGGCAAGGTCTACGCCGTGGACGCGGCAACCGGAGAGGAACGCTGGAAGGCCACCATCAGCGGCGGCGTGTTCCGCTCGCTGACCATCGGCCACGGCCTGATCTTCGCCGGAACCAGTAACGGCCACCTCGACGCGCTCGATCTGGCGACCGGGGCCGCGCGCTGGCAATGGGGCGTGGGGGATGACTCCGCCACGGTCGGCACCCCGACGCTAGCCGGGGATCTGCTGCTGGTGAACGCCAATGGCGTCATGCACGCGCTGCAGGCCACCACTGGCGCGCAGCAGTGGCAGAAGGAGTTTGGCGGCGCCCGCCCCTCCGCGTACGGCGACGGCATGATCTTCAGCGGCGGCGCCGATGACGGCGTAGTCTACGCCATCGACGCCGCTACCGGCGCCGACCGCTGGACCTTTCCCACCGGGGACTCGATCCTGGCGGCGCCCGCGCTGGTGGGCGGCGTGCTCTACGTGGCCAGCTTCGACCAGAACCTCTACGCGCTTGACGCCGCCACCGGCGCCGAGCAGTGGAACTTCGAGATCGACGGCGGCGTGGACTACGGCCCCTCCGTGGCGAACGGCATGGTCTATGTCAGCACGGACGCCGGCACGCTGTACGCCATTGGCGGCTCCGGCACGTCGCAGCTGAACGCGCCCATCGAGGCGACGCCCGCGACACCTGCAGCGTCACCTATCGCCTCGCCGGGCGCCAGTACGGTCACGCTGACGCCGCTCTGGCGCTACGTCAATGAGGAGAACCTCAACAGCGGGCTCGCCAGCCTCTCGCTGGCGCCGGACGGCGCCATGTGGGTGGTTGATGGCGAAATGGGGGGATTCCTGATCCTCTCCCCCGGGGGCGAGGCGCTGGAGCCGTGGGGAACCTATGGCGACGGTCCCGGCGAATTCAATTTCCTCCGCGACCAAACGAACGCCTTCGGCACAGCAACCTTTGCACCGGATGGTTCGTTCTACGTCGCCGACTCGCACAATTTCCGCATCCAGCACTTCGATGCCGACCGCACGTTTCTGAGCGAATTCGGCAGCTTCGGCGAGGATGACGGCGAGTTCCGCGAGCCGATTCAGGTGCTCATCGGCCCGGACGGCAACCTGTACGTGATCGACACCAACCGCAGCGACATTCAGGTTTTCACGCCGGATGGCGCGTTCCTCCGCAAGTTTGGCGGCTACGGCAGCGAGCCGGGGCAGATGGACATCGCGCGGTACAGCGCGTTCGACGCCGAAGGCAACCTGTGGGTCCCGGACACTGGCAACAACCGCATGCAGAAGTTCTCTCCGGCTGGCGAACTCCTCCAGACGATCAGCTTTCCGAAAGGTGATCCCGGCGCCCTGTATGGCCCCACCGGCGTCGCCCTCGACGCGGCCGGCCGTATCTGGGTCGGGGATTTCGACGGTGAAAAGGTCGTTGTCTACGCCCCGGATGGCGCCTTCCTCTTCTCGTTCGATGGCACGGAAAACGGCGGGACCGCGTTCGAAGCGCCGGACATGCTGCTCTTCGATGCCGAGGGCAACCTGTGGGTGCAGGACTACGGCCCGAACGAGGCGATCTACAAGTTCGCCGTTAGCGAAAGCGCCTCCGCCGCCACGCCAGCGCCGGTCACCGCCGCCAGCGTGGGCGAAGGCCCGGCTATCGACGCCGTCACCTACATCACCTCCCTCATGGTGAACGATGCCCCGAGGCAAGGGCTGGGCGGCCTCGCCGTGGCGGCGGATGGCACGGTTTACGTGACCGACAGCATCACGAACCTCGTCTACCGCTTCGACAAGGACGGCAACGAGCTCCCCGCGTGGGGCGGGCCGGACGACCCGGATCACCAGTTCGCGTTCGGCAACAACGATTACGGCGCGGGCGATATCCGGATCGCGCCGGATGGCTCCATCTACACCATCGGGATGCTGACCGGGATCGTCCAGAAGTTCTCGCCGGAGGGCAAGCTCATCACCGCGTGGGGCGGCTCCGGCACGATGGACGGCGAGTTCTCGCGCGCAGGCACCCTCGCCATCGCGCCGAATGGCGACATCTACGTTGCGGACGCCGGGAATGGCCGCATTCAGGTCTTCGGTGCCGATGGCAAACTGCTGCGCGTCTGGGGCGAGAAGGGGCGCGAGCCCGGGCAGTTGCAGTGGCCGTGGCAGGTCGCGTTCCGGCCCGATGGCACGCTGCTCGTCGCTGATATCGGGAAGCAGGTCTTCGCCTACACCACCGATGGCGAGTATCTCGGCACGGTGGTCGAGGGCGATCCCCTCAAGGGCGACGCCGATGATGCCTACAGCATCATCACGGATGCGGCAGGCCGCATCTTTCTGGCGGACTACCTCGGCAACCAGATCCGCATCCTCGCCCCGGATGGCTCGCGGCTGGCCGCGTGGGGCAAGAAAGGCGATGGCGCCTACGAATTCACGCAACCCTCCCAGCTCGCACTGGACGATGCGGGCCGGCTGTACATTCCGGGCGACAACAAGCGAGTGGACATCTACCAACTGGCGCCGCCCCTCATCGGTGACCTTTCCGGGGGTGCTGCGACCCCTGCGCCGTAGCGCGGCACGAACCCATCACTATGTGAACACGAGCGCCGGGAGGGCCATCCTCCCGGCGCTTTCGCGTGCCCGCAGCGCGATGCCGGCGCCCCAGCTGGCCGCCCTTCCCCGCGTCAGAGGGGCCCGTCATGCCCGGCTACGGTCCCTCCCCAACGGCACCACGTGCGGCGTGCCAACCACGGGGTCGGCCATGACCAAACAGCGCAGCCCGAAGACGTCCTCCACGAGTTCGGCGGTCACGATCTCCGATGGCGATCCCTCCGCGACCACGGCGCCGTCCTTCATGGCGATCAGGTGGGTGCCGAAACGCGCGGCGTGGTTGAGGTCGTGCAGCACGGCGACTATGGTGTGGCCGTCGCGGTGGAGATCGGTAAACAGCTCCAGCAGCTCGATCTGATGGGTAATGTCGAGGAAGGTCGTAGGCTCGTCGAGCAGCAGGATGTCGGTCTGCTGCGCGAGCGCCATTGCCACCCACACCCGCTGTCGCTGCCCGCCA
>JASGGF010000023.1:0-25235 GCA_047605145.1 Thermomicrobiales bacterium
TGCGCCGGCTGGAGGCGGCTGGCACCGGCGTGGCCCTTGCCGATGTGCGGCAGATGGCGCTGCCGATCTACGACGACGACCTCCCGCTGGAGGCGTACCCCGATTCGCTGCGGCAGATGCTGGCCGCCGCCCGCGAGGCAGACGCCTTCATCTTCTGCTCCCCGACCTACCACGGCACGGTGACGGGCGCCGTGAAAAACGCCTTGGACGCCCTGAACTTTCTGGTGCACGACAAGCCGCGTTACCTCGGTGGCAAGCCGGTGGCGTTGATGGCGTTGGGTGGAGGCTCGGCGTCGAACGTGATCACTGCGCTGGATCACTCGGCGCGCGGCCTGAACGGCCTTGTGCTGCCAACCACGGTCATCGCCAGCGGCAGCGGCGTCGTGGACGGCGAGGTCGCCGACGAGCGCGCGCAGCAGCGCGTGCAGGCGATGGTTGATGAACTGCTGGACGTGACGACCCGCCTGCGGCGCGGCGCCCCGGCGCTGACCTTGCCTTTCTGATTGGAGGAATCCCCGATGCCTACGCAGGAACAGGAGTGGAACGCGCCGATCATTGCCGAGTTCCGCGCGAATGGCGGCGTTGTGGCGGCGCCCTACCCGGACCCGCCGCCCATGCTGCTGGTGCACACGCTTGGCGCGCGCAGTGGCCGCGAGCACATCGTGCCGATGCGCGCCCGGGTGGATGGGCAGCACCTGTACATCTTCGCCTCCGCCCACGGCAGTGACCGTCACCCGGACTGGTACTACAACCTGCTGGCGCATCCCGACATCGTGATCGAGCAAGGCTCGGCGACCATACCTGTGCACGCCGCCGAGGTGACGGGCGCTGAACGGGAGCGCATCTTCCGGGCGCAAGCCACGCAGTTTGCGACGTTCGCGGACTACGAGCAGCGGCTGAACCGCGTGATCCCCGTGATGAGGTTGACCCCGCGATGAAGACGCTTGGCTTGTATGAGATGGTGCTGGAGGTGGCGGATCTGGCGCGATCTGAGCGCTTCTACCACGAGGTGATCGGCCTGCCGATTGCCGACCGCTGGGACGAGGAGCGGCAGGCGACGTTCCTGACGCTGGGCCGCGAGGGGTTCCTCGGGCTGTGGCCGGTGGAGACCGGCGGCGAGTACGCCATCCACGGCGGCCGGGGCGGCGCGCACGTTCACTTCGCGGTGCTGGTCGCGCCCGGCTCGCTGCCCGGCTACGATGACCGTCTCCACGCGCATGGCTACGAGACCGAGTGGCGCGATTTCGGAAGCGGCAATCTGGCGCTGTACGTCACCGACCCGGACGGCCACGTGCTGGAACTGACCGAGCGCGCAACCCTGTGGGACGGCGCGGCGGCGCAGCAGGAAGGGTAGGGCGATTTACCCGCGCGGCTTCGGCGGTCGCACCAGCAGCTCGATCCAGCCGTCGAGGATCTCGAAGACGTAACCGCCTGCGGTGACGATGGCCGGGGAGCTGATCTCGCCCCAGCGCACATCGACGGCGTGCCCCTCCACCATGATTTCCCGTCGGCCATCCGGGCTGAACGCCTGACGCGGGCTGCGGTAGATCATGCGGGCGCCGCCCACTGAGTCAACTGCTTCCTGCGCCAGCCGGGTGGCCTCCTCTTCGGAAAGCCGCTGCGGTGTTGGATCAGTCATGCGTGCCTAGCTCCTTGGTGATGTCGCCGTGCGGCGCCGGATTGCATCAGGCTACCGTGACGGGCTCGCGCACCGGCAGCACGCGGAGCTGGCGCACCGGCGAGAACCAGATCGCCAGAAACGCCGCCAGCCCGCCGCCCGAGGCCACGATCATGACCCCGCGCAGCCCGATGCGCTCCGCCAGCACGCCACCCAACAAGGCGCCCAGCGGCACCGCGCCGCGAATGATGGTGCGAATGGTGGCATTGCCGCGCCCCTGCATGTGTAGCGGAATGACGGCCTGCCGCAGGCTGAACTGGTTGATGTCGTAGATCGGGATGGTGACCCCGGCGAGGAAGAACCCCGCCGCGGCCATGATGGTGGCCTGCGTGGGCGTGCCGCCGGCCAGCGCGGTCAGTAACTCGCTGGGAATCGCCAGCGCCACCCCCAGCAGGATGGCGTTGCCCAGCCCGATCCGCCCGGCCACGCGCTGCGGCAGCAGCGACCCCAGCAGGAACCCCACCGAGCTGACCATGAACATGGCGCCAATGATGGTGGCGTCGAGACCGAGGGCGCGCGTCAGGAACAGGATCAGCACGGCCCAGCGCGCGCCATCGAACAGGTTCCAGAGCGCCGTCGCCATGGCGGTGGCGCGCAACATCGGCTCGTGCGCGACCAGACGCAGCCCCTCCAGCAACTCCTGCCCGAAATGCGGGGGCGCTTCTCCCTCGCTGACGGTGCGGCCGGCCGGTTCTTGCGGGCGCATCCCCAACAGCACTACTGCCGAGACAATGTAGGAGACAGCATCGACCAGAATGGCCAGCGGCGCGGTGATGGCCTGCACCAGCCAGCCGGCGATGCCCGGCCCGGCGATCTCGGCCAGACTCCACCCGGTGAAGAGCCGGGCGTTGCCTTCCGCCAACTTCTCGCCCTTCAGGATGACGGGCAGCAGCGATTGCGAGGCGATCTCGAAAAAGACGCTCAGCGCTCCCACGAGGAACGCGATGGCGATCAGCACCTCGATACGCAGCAGGCCGAGCCACGCCGCCACCGGGATCGCCAGCAGGAGCGCCCCACGCAGGAGATCCGCCACGATCATGACCGGGCGCTTGGTGCGGCGGTCCAGCCAGACGCCCGCGATCAGGCCCAGCAACAGGATCGGCAGATTCTCCGAGGCCACCAGCAGGCCCATCTGGGCCGGGGAGGCGTGCAGCGTGGTGGCGGCCAGCAGCGGAACGGCGAGGTGCGTGACGGCGCTGCCGAACGCCGAGACGACGCTGGCGCTCCACAGCCGCGAGTAGTCCGCTGACTGCCAGACCCCGCGCGGACGGAATAGCGCTGGCAGCCCGCTCACGCGAAGCGCGCGGGATCGAAGGGACGCGCCACCTCTGGCAGCGCGCCAGTGGTCAGCAGGTCGGCGATGGCCTCGCCGGTGCCCGGCGCCAGTGTCACTCCCAGCATGGCGTGTCCGCTGGCGATGGCCAGATCGCGATACCCCGGCGCCCAGCCGATCATCGGCAGGCCGTCCGGCGTCATGGGGCGGGGGCCGTGCCAGACGCGCACTCCCGGCCCGCTGACGGGCGTCGGATCTGGCCAGCCGCGCAGCGCCCACCCGGCGGATTGCGCGATGGCCGCGACCCGCTCCGGGCGCACGCGGTCATGCAGGCCGGAGAACTCCATGGTCCCCGCCAGCCGCAGCATGCCATCCAGCGGCGTGACGGCTACGCGCGTCTCGTGCAGGTAGAGCGGGCGGCGCACCGGCTCCGCTAGCGGTGATGGCGTGAAGTCGATGCTGTACCCCTTGCCGGCGGTGATCGGCGCGGGCACGCCCAGCCGCTGCAGCAGCGGCGCGCTCCACGCTCCTGCTGCCACCACGACCTGTCGCGCCGGCTGCCGCCGTCCGCCGGCAAAGACCGCGCTGGCGCGCCCCCCGGCTGTCTCGATGCCAGAGACAGGCTCATCGCGGATTTCGACCCCGCGATCCTGCAACGCAGTGCGCAGACCTTGCACCAGTGAGTCGGGGCGCACCGAGCGCTCGTGCGGCATCAGGAACCCGGCCTCCACCGCCCTCGTCAGCGCCGGTTCCAGTTCGCGCATCTGCGCGCCATCCAGCACCGGGGAGAACTCCATGCCGAGCGCGCGCATGGGGGCCAGCGCCTCAAGATCGTGGCGCGCGGTTTCGGCGGAGCGGTAGGCGGCCAGCAGACCATCCTGATGTTCCTCCCACACCACCCCGGCGGTGCGCAGCGCGTCGTACTGGGTCAGCGCCTCCGCCGCGAAGGCGGCGGTTGCGGCGGCCCCGGCGGCGAAGGCCACGGCGGTGCAATTGCGCCAGAACTGCACGGTCCAGCGGAGGAAGGCCGGCTGGCGCAGGAGGCGCGGGTCGATGTAGAGGGGGCTATCAGAGCGCAGCATCCAGCGCAGGGAGGTCGCCACCAGCCCGGGCGCCGGGACCGGCTCGGTCAGGGCGGGGACGACCCAGCCGGCGTTGACGTGCGAAGCCGCCCTCTCCGGGTGTGTGCCAGCGAAGAGCACGACCGGCTCGCCGCGCAGCGCCAACGCGAACGCGCTGCACAGGCCGATGACTCCGCCGCCCACGACGACTACTGGCTGCATGATTCCGTTCCTGTTTCCTGTCGTAGCGAATGTCAGACGAGGCGCATACCCGCCTTGGGATCGGTGGTGCGTGCGGTGCTCAATGCGCGGTTCAGATCGCCGAGCGATTGCACCTGCCGCCCGTTGGCATCGAAGTTCTCCGGCGCCAGCCACGTCTGGAAATTGGACCGCAGCGCCGGCCACTCGTGATCCATGATTGAGAACCACGCGGTGTCCCGGTTGTGCCCCTTGACGATGAGGTGCTGGTAGAACGTGCCCTCGTAGAGAAACCCGAGGCGCACCGCCGCCGCCCGCGAGGCGGCATTCGCCGCGTTGCACTTCCACTCCATGCGGCGGTAGGCCAGCTCGCGCATGGGGTAGTCGATGAGCAGAAAGAGCGCTTCCGTGGCGGCGACGGTCTGCTGCAGACCGGGGCCGAGCCAGATGTGCCCGATCTCGATGACGCCGTTCTTTTCGTCGATGCGCATCAGCGAGGCCACGCCCTCCACCTTGCCGCTGGCATGGGGCCGGATGGCGAAGAACAGCGGATCGGCGCTGGCGGCCTGCGGCTCCAGATGCGCGCGCATCTGCGCCTCGCTGGTGAACGGCCCATAGGGCAGATAGTCCCAGATGCGCGTGCGCTGCGGATCGCCGCTGCCGGCCGCAAACAGGTCGGCAGCGTGGCGCGCGGCGTCCAGCGGCTCCAGCGAGACCGTGCGCCCCACGATCTCCTCGCGTTCAGGCCGTTCGCGTGGATCGGGGTCTGGCACGGGCGCGGTGGAGGGGGGAGCGGTGCGCGTGGGTTCTGACGGCATGGGCGGGTTCCTCACATGGTGGCGTCCGGGTCAACTGCCGGGAGTTTACGGCTGCGTCGTGCCGCCTGCACGAGCGATCACGCGCTCATCGGGATGACGCCGGTCTTGGCGACAGCAACGTTTGCGCCAGTTCCAATGAGGCCGTGAAATCCAGCAATCGTCCGCGTTCGAGATCGCTCACTCCGCGCACGCTCAGCCCGGCGCGCTCCGCTAGCGCCGCCTGCGTCAGGCCGTGCTCCAGCCGGTCGTGTCCGGAGGCTCCGAGGTTGCCCACACCCCACACGTCCCGTCGCATCATCGCCCTGCACTGCCAGCACCTGCAGGACGAGTTTCGCCAGCGGCATCTGGCAGCGCAGGCTGGAACCGTCAACGCGCGCCGACCTCGCGCAACCTGCGATCATGCGCGCTGGCGGCGGGCAATCTGGCTCGCGGTCAGATGCTGGCGGCGCGTTGCACGGCGATGGCGTTGGTCAGCACCCTGAAAGAGAGATGCATGAGCGCGCGCGCGGAAGCTTTGGCGGACGAGTTGCAAGCTGTGACCGACGAGGTCGCGCAGTTCATCGAGACGGTTCCGGACGCCGGGTGGCAAGCGTACGTGCCGGATGACCAATGCACGGTCGCGGCGCTCGTCTGCCACATCGCCAACTCGTATAACGGCATGTTGGCCAACCGCATTCAGCCGGTGGTGGAGGGGCGTGACCTGGCTCCCCTTGCGCTGGAGATGCTCAACGCCTGGAACGCGCAGGCCGCCGAAATCTACGCCGGGGCCAGCAAGGAACTGGCCCGCGAGATTCTGGCGAAGAACGCCGCCGAGGCAATCGCGTACATCCGTACCCTGGATGATGACCAGTTGGCGCTCACGTTCGAGATCGCCACCCGCCCGGGGCCGGTCTCCATCGAGGACTTTATCGCCGGCGGTCTGATTGGTCACCCGCGCGGGCATCTGGCCAGCGCCCGCGTCGCCGCCGGCATGGCAGAGTAGGCCGCGCCCCGTCTCGCTGAGCGGCGGGGCATGCCTCCCTATACTGCCAGCATGTCCCGCCCTGCCACTCCCCGCGCCGCCAAGGCCCCAGCCCCTCCGCCAGCTGACGCAGACGATGCCGCTGCCGGGCCGCTCGTGCCCTCGCGCCGGCAATATCTGGACCTGAAGGCGCAGCACCCCGGCGCCATTCTGCTCTACCGGCTGGGCGATTTCTACGAGACCTTCGACGAGGATGCGCAGACCCTGGCGCGTGACGCCCGGGTGGCGCTGACCTCGCGCTCCTTCGGCCGCTCCGGCCGCTCGCCGATGGCGGGGATTCCGCACCACGCCCTGAACCACTACCTCAATCGCCTGCTGGCGGCAGGTCACACGGTCGCCATCGCCGAGCAGATGACGCCCCCCGGCAAGGGGCTGGTGGAGCGCGCCGTCACGCGCGTGCTCTCCCCCGGCACCGTCAGCGACCCGGCCCTGCTGCCCGCCGGCGAGAGCCGCTACCTTGCAGCGCTGCACCACCACGGTGGCGCCTGGGGGCTGGCCTGGGTCGATGTCAGCACTGGGGAGTTCGCGGTTGCGGAGTTCAGCGGCGATGACGCCGGAACGCAGCTGGCGGAAGAGGTGGCGCGGCTAAACCCCGCCGAGACCCTGATCCCTGATGACGCGCCGGACCCGGACCGCGCCTTCTTGCCCGGCCACATCACCCGCCTTGAAACCTGGCGCTGGGAGCCAGGCAGGGGGCAGGATCTGCTGTGCAGCCAGTTCCGCGTCCACTCGCTGGCCGGGTTCGGCTGCGCGGCCATGCCCGCTGCCATCGGCGCCGCCGGGGCCACGCTGGCCTATCTGGAGCGCACCAATCCGGCCCTGCTGACGCTGCTCACGGGCGTGCGCGTGGAGCAACCGGGGCGCTGGGTGGGGCTGGACGCCGCCACGCGGCGCAACCTGGAGCTGACGCGATCACTGGGCACCGGTGGCACGCGGGGGAGCCTGCTGGGCGTGCTCGATCTCACCCGCACCGCCATGGGCGCGCGGGCGTTGCGCCGGCTGGTGACGCAGCCGCTGCAGGATCTGCCAGAGATTACGCGGCGGCAGGGGGTCATCGGCGCGCTGGTCGCCGCCCCGGCGGTGCGCGCTGCCGCCCGCGACGCGCTGGGCGGGATCGGCGACCTGGAGCGGCTGGTGGGCCGGGTGGCCGACCGTTCCGCTTCCGCCCGTGAGTTCCTGAGCCTGACCGCCGCCCTGCAGCGCCTACCGGATCTGGCGGAGACGCTGGCCCCGGCGGGACTGGCGCCGAGCATCCCCGATGAGTGTGCGGATCTCGCCGTCATGCTGGAAGATGCGGTGGGGGAGGACGGCAACGGCGGCGCGGTCATCCGGCCCGGCTTCGCGCCGGATCTGGACGCGGCGCACGCGGCAGTGCGCGAAACGCGCGAGTGGCTGGCCAATCTGGAGGCGCGCGAGCGGGAGCGCACCGGCATTCGCTCGCTGAAAGTCGGCTTCAACAAGGTCTTTGGCTACTACATCGAGATCACCCGCGCCAACCTGGCGCTGGCGCCGCCGGAGTACACGCGCAAGCAGACCATCGCCAACGGCGAGCGCTACGTCACCATCCCCTTGAAGGAGGCCGAAGCGCGCGTGCTGGCTGCCGATGAGGAGATCGCCGCGCGGGAACGCGCCGCCCTGCAACGCCTGAGCGCGCTGATCGCCGCCGAGGCAGGGCGGCTCTCCGCCACCGCCCGCGCGCTGGCGGAACTGGACGCCCTGCTCTCGCTGGCGGAGGTGGCCGCGCGCCACAGCTGGGTGGCGCCAGTGGTGGACGATGGCGACGAACTGCGCATCACGGGCGGGCGGCACCCGGTGGTGGAGGCGCATCTGGGCGGCGAGCCGTTCATCCCGAATGACTGTGTGCTGGGTGGCGATGGCGCGCGGCAGGCGGTGGTGACCGGCCCGAACATGGGCGGCAAATCCACGTTCCTGCGGCAGGTCGCGGTGATCGCGCTGCTGGCGCAGATCGGCTCCTTCGTGCCGGCGGCAGCGGCGCGCGTCGGGGTGGTGGACCGCATCTTCACCCGCGTCGGCGCACAGGATGACCTGGCGCGCGGGCACTCCACGTTCATGGCGGAGATGGTGGAAACCGCCGCCATCCTGCATCAGGCCACGGCCCGCTCGCTGCTGATTCTGGACGAGGTGGGACGTGGCACCAGCACCGACGACGGGCTGGCGATTGCCCGCGCCACCCTGGAGGACATCAGCCAGCGCATCGGGGCGCGGGCGCTCTTCGCCACGCACTATCTGGAGCTGACCGGCATCAGCGCGGAACTGCCGGCCATCACGAACCTGCACGTGGCGGCGCTGGAGCGGGACGGCCGCGTCGTCTTCCTGTACGCCGTGCAGCCGGGCGCCGCCGACCGCGCCTACGGCGTGCAGGTGGCGCGCCTCGCCGGACTGCCGCCGTGGGTCGCCGACCGGGCGGAACTGCTCCTGCAGGCGGCCGTTGCCAGCGCGGCGCCATCACTGCCACCGATGCCGTCCGAGCCGTTTACCTCTGCCGCAACCCGGGAGATCGTGCTGCGCGAAGACCCGGCGCCGTGGGGCTCCAGCTCGCCTCCGCCGGCCGCGCCATCGCCAGCGGACACCTTGGCGGCGGCGCTGCTGGCCCTGAGCCTTGATGACATCACCGCCCGCGAGGCGCTGCAATGGCTGTGGGTGCAGCGGGATGCACTGGTATCGACCTCACCTGATATTCCCACGAGCGACCTTGCGAGCGGTTCCGCTTCTGACCATAATCCTGTGTACTGAGTTCTGAACCCGGCGTGAGTAACCTGCAGCGACTGCATGTCGCCCGCCACAACGGTGTGGACACCAATGACGCGTTCTATCTACCGCCTCGGCGCGGAACTGTTGGCCGTTCGCCACTTCGTGGAGGCGCACCCGGAGCACGCCGGGCTGTACCACGCCCTGCAGGCGATGACGAGCGCCGTGGAGGTAGGCGGGCTGCGAACCCGCCCACCCGGAGCGCCGGACGACGTGTTCCTCGCCGAAATTGCGCTCGGTATCCTCTGCCGGGGTTGGCCCACCCTGAACTCACCGAACGTCGAGGGACAGTTGCTGGAGCAGTACGCGGGGTCGCTTCGCTTGCGCATGCTGACTGTGCCGGGCTCAGATCCGCCGGTTGTCTGGCAACTTTCCGGCTCCGAAGCTGACGGCGCGGAAACCGCCGGAGCACTTGCCCGGGCGCTCTTTCCCCGGGATGGTCGCCTTTCGCGGTGGCCAGCTGCAACGGCCCCGAAGGAGGACAGCAAGGCGGAGGCGCGGTTCCACGATTGTCTCCTGCCTCAATTGCTGGGGCCGCTGGCGGCGTGCGTGGAGTGGCAGCGCCCGCTGGAAACGATGGTGGAAGACCCGGACGCACAGAGCAAGGTGGCGAATCAGCGCGCAGATTTCGCGCTCGATCTGCCGGGCGCTGGCGATGGCAGCGCGCATTTGCGCATCAACTTCGAGGTCGATGGCCCTGCCCATGAAGCGTGGGCGCAAAAGGCAGCTGACGAAGCGCGCGACAAGGTGCTGGTCTATGCCGGATGGCTGC
Source organism: Thermomicrobiales bacterium (assembly GCA_047605145.1). Lineage (GTDB taxonomy): Bacteria > Chloroflexota > Chloroflexia > Thermomicrobiales > UBA6265 > JACCXM01. The sequence continues at coordinate 9,591 of JASGGF010000023.1, forward strand.
AGCCTGAGCGAATTCCGGTGGCATCCCTCACGGAGACATGGCAGCCATCGACGCCGACCGCCCACGCCCTGGCCACGCACCCGGTCGTGCAGGCCGCCCGGGCCTTGCTGGAGGAGCAAGCGCTTGACGTCGCGGCCCGCGCGCTGTTGCTGGCGCCCCATGCGCTCGCCCGGATGCAACTTGGGGTGCTGCTGGCGCTGCGCAATCGTGGCCTCTCACTCGCCGGCGGTCCGTGGCGCATCCTTGTTCGTGAGCGCGAGGTTCCGGCCGCGCGGTTGGCGCTGGCCGATCTGCGCGAACTGCTCGGCCACCTTTGCACGCTCTATGGCTTGCCTGCCGTACCGGACATACACCTCACCATTGAGGCGGATTTTCCGGGTGCTCAGGGGACGAACGATTCGGCGCCGCTTGATGACGGCAAGGGGCTGCAGGTGACGTACGCTGCAGCCGGCGCGAGCGCACCTCGTGAGTTCAATGTCGCCCTTGATGTTTCGGTGTCGTGCCGCCCGAACCAGTGGTACGGCGACGAGTGGGAGGGTGACGGCTGGCTGCGCCTGCGCACGGCCTTTCGCCGTGAGGGCGCGGCGACGCTTTCGTGGTCGCCGCCGCGCGCCATCGCCAACCCGCGTCATCATGACGAGTCGCTCCGGTATGTCCTCGGCGTCTGTTTCCGCAAGCCGAGCTTCCGCGACGGCCAGCTCCCGATCATCGAGCGCGCGCTGCGTCGACAGAGCGTGATTGGCTTGCTCCCAACCGGCGCCGGCAAGTCGCTCACCTATCAGCTTCCTGCGCTGCTCACGCCGGGCGTCACCTTCGTGATCGACCCCATCAAGAGCCTGATGCAGGATCAGGTCGATAACCTGCGCGAGGCCGGCATCGACTCGGCCGTGACGATCAACTCGGATCAGACGCCGTCGGAGAAAGCGGCCGCGGAGTGGCGGCTGGGGGAGGGCTCACGGCGTTTCGCGTTCATCTCGCCGGAGCGGCTGCAAATTCAGGGCTTTCGCGACACCTTGACCACGCTTTGCGGCAACACGCCGGTGGCCTTCGCCGTGGTCGATGAGACCCACTGCGTCTCCGAATGGGGCCACGACTTCCGCACCGCCTACCTGAACCTTGGCCGCCATGTGCGCGAGTTCATGGTGCATAACGGCACGCCGCCGCCGATCATTGCGCTCACGGGCACCGCGTCTCGGGCGGTGCTGATTGACGTGCAGCGGGAAATCGCGATTTCCGATCCGGAAGCGATCATCGAGCCGGACAAGTTCGACCGGCCGGAACTGCACTTCGTCATCGAGAAGGTCGACTCTGCAGAGAAAAGAGCGACCATCGTGTCGATGCTCAGTGAATTGCCGGGCAAACTCGAAGAACGCGGCTACCCATGCGAAGAACATGCGCTTACCAACGGCGAGGCCGCAGGCATTCTCTTCTGCCCTCACGTCAATGGTGGATACGGAGTTCACGCGCTGCATTCCTACATTGCTGCCATTGAAGCGTGGGAAGAGCAGGTTGGCTACTACGGTGGAAAGAAGCCAGACGCATTCGTGGGCAAGGAAGAAGAGTGGATTGCCCACAAGGCGCGCACCCAGCGTCAGTTCAAGCGAAACGAACTCTCGTTGCTCGCAGCTACCTCGGCGTTCGGTATGGGCATCGACAAGCCGAACATTCGATACACCATCCACCTCGGAATGCCCCAATCGACAGAAGCGCTCATGCAGGAAATGGGGCGGGCAGGGCGTGACCGTCAGCCCGCGATCTGTCACATCATCTTCTCTGATCGGGAAGATCCTGACGTGTCGGACCCGCTCCACCGGGGTATTCCCGTTGAGGACGCCAGACAACGGATGAACGCTATCGGCAAGGATCATGCCGATGACGCCGGGCGAATGTTGTTCCTCCATTCGCTCGGATACCATGGCGCCGCTCGAGAAGCAGTCGATATTATGCTCTACATCAAGAAATACGTTGAGCCGGAATGGCTCAAGCAATCGATCAAGAGTTCAGATCTCACGATCCCAGCTGACATCAAAGACATCTCGGAATACCTCAAGAAGGAGGCCGAGAAGCGATTACGTCACGCCAAGGCCAGTGGTTCCAATGTTCAGACCGACAGAGGTGAGATTAACGACGCGTACTACAATCCGGGTATTGCAACGGAATTTGATCGAATCGTCTACAGATTGACGCTACTTGGTGTGGTCACGGATTACACGGTCAACTACGGAGCGCCCGTCGAGAGTCAGCATCGCCTCACGCTTGCGCGCATCTCAGACATCGACGTAATGCAGCGGTTGCATGTGTATGTTCGACGATATCGCGGACCCGACTATCTCGATGAAATCGATTCAAGGGTCGAGAGCGCTGAAGGCGATTCGGTTCTTGAGCGTGTGGTCACCGTTCTGTGTGATTTCGTCTATGAAGAAATCGAGAAGCAGCGCCGTGAAGCAATCTGGAACGTGCGACAGCTTCTGCGTAGCGCGGAATCGCACAGTGATCTCCAACGCCTACTTGCGAACTACTTTGACCGGTCTGGATTTCGGCCCCTTGTTCTCGGCCTTCTCAATCCCACTGAAGCAGAGGTTGGGTGGAAGGACATCGTTCAGGATGTAAGAACCGATGAGGAGGCAAGCCAGCTTCTGGCGCAGGCACGACGGACCTTGGAAAGCGCAACAGATAGCACGGATCTTCACCTTCTGGCCGCTATTGCGTTGGCAGCCTCAGCGCAACCCGATGCAGCGCTCAGTGCCGAAGACTTGTTGCTCGGGCTTGCGACAGAATGTCGTATTCGACCCGAGCAGAGTGCCCTGACAATCTCCAACGCTATGGACGAACTTCAACGACTGGCGCCGTCGCAAGTGGCGCCAGTCGTGAGCGCGGCGGTCTCCTCCAGAGACGAGAGCGTTCCCGGCGCGATCGATGCCGCCGAAACGGTTGCGCTGGCCGCGTTGCCACGCATGGCGGAGCCGGGAGTGCGCCAACAGTGCGCGCAGGCGATTGTGCGCCGCCTGCGCCGCTCTTTCGCGGATTCTGCGGAGAGCGGCGCCGCCGCGAACCGTAGCGCCCTGACGTCGCTGCAAGCTGGGCCACCCGAGCAGGTCGATGGCTCGGTGCAGGCCATTCTGCAGGAGTTCCGCGCCTCTGATCCGCCGGGCCACGCGGCTTCGGCCGCCCACGGCGCCTTCGCGGCCAGCGCGTTCCGCCATGTCCGCGACGACGCCCTGAAACGCCGTTGCGCCACGCTGATCCTGCGAGACCTCCATCAGTCCGTCCAGCAGATCGTGTAGCTCGCCACCGTCGATGAGGGAAGCCCGTGACCGCGACAGACTCCGATCTGGATCTTCTGGATTACACCGCGCAGGCGCAACAACTGGTCGCCGATCTGCAACGGCTGAAGTCCGCCGCCACCGTGTTCGACGAGGCCAGCGAGCGCCTAGTCGCGGGCCGCGCCGCGATTGACGAGGCCGGTGCGACGCTGGCGGATCGCTCCGACATGGCGCTGCTCATCTACGAAGACGCCCTGCAATTCAGCAAGCACGCGCTGGCTGAAGCGGTTGGCCGCATGGACACCGCAACCGCGTTGGCGACACAATCCGCCGGGATCCTCGCCGATTTGCAGCAATTGCAGGAAGCAGCGCAGGCGCTGACCGGCGCGCAAACGACGATTGATCGCGCTGCGCTCCAGCTCGCCGACCACGCAGGGGCCCTGCAAGCTGGCGCAACAGCCTACCGCGATGTGATCAACGATGGAACCGCCGCGCGCGACGCATTGGAGATGGGCCGACAGGATCTGGCGGCGGCCACCGCCGGGCTGGATGCCGTCGCTGGCCGGGTGGACGCCGCGACCGCCGCAGTCATCCGGCAGGTCGATTTGAGCGGGCAGGGAACGGAACATCTGTTGCGCACCGCTGCCGGGCTGGGTGGCGCACTGGGTGACCTGACCGGGGCTCGGGACTCTCTGGAGGAAACGCAATCCCTGTTGGTTGTTGCCGCAAACCAACTCTCGGCCGCGCACGACCACGCCGCCGCGAACACGACGGCACTGGAAGCTGCCGCGAAGCAGTTTGCCGCAACGCAGGCCCCGCTCGTTGCCATGCGTGGCACGCTGGAGACAGCGCACGCGACGCTGGCAGAGGCAGCCAACACCTCCGCCGACCAGGTCCGGGCTTTCACCGCCGCGACGCACGAGCTGGGCACGCAGCGCGAGTCGCTGGCCACCGGGCTCGCGGAAACGGCGCGGCGCCAGCAGGCCGCGGATGCGACGTTGCGCGCGCTCACGACCGCCTCGCAGGCTCGCGCTCAGCAGATGAACGACGGCTTCGACCGGCTCGATGCGCGACTTGTCGGGCTTCACCCAATCGTCACCCAACTCGCGCGGTCGGCGGAACAGATCAGCCCCCAGCTAGATCGGAACGCGAAGGGGCTGGAAGCAACGGTGGCAGCTGCGCTGCGCGCACAGGCCACGCAGTTCGCAGCGGAACAGCGTGCGCAGACTGAGCAACTCGCCGCAATCCGTGCCACTATGCGGGTGATGCTGGGCGTCGCTGGAGCCACCGGCCTTGGTGTGCTTGCGTTGCTCGCCTACATCCTCCTGACGCGCGGAACATGACCCTCCGCGCGCCGCATCGAGAAAGGGCTCGCCACGTTGTCACTGCTCGAACCATTTGACCGCCGCATCACCCTCGACCGCATTGAGGCGGCGTCCGCCGCCATTGACCCCGTGTTCCTGCACTCGCCGCAGTGGGTCTGCGAGCCGCTGGCGGATGATCTCGGCGTGCGAGTGGTGCTGAAGGCGGAGGTGCTGAACCCAATCCGCTCGTTCAAGGGGCGCGGCGCCGACTGGCTGGTCCAGAATCTGGCGCCAGGCGAGGCCATCATGTGCGCGTCAGCTGGCAACTTCGGGCAAGCGATGGCGTACGCCTGCCGCGCCCGGGGCGTGCCGCTGACGGTGTACGCGGCGGAAACGGCCAACCTGCTCAAGATCGACCGCATGCGCGCCATGGGCGCCACGGTGGTGCTGGCGGGGGAGGATTTCGACGCCGCCAAGGCTCTCGGCAAGCTGGAAGCCGCCCGGCGTGGCGTGCGCTTCATCGAGGACAGCCGCGACCCCGAACCAACCGAGGGCGCGGGCACGATGGCGCTGGAGCTACGCGCGTTCTCCGAGCCGCTGGATGCGCTGTTCGTGCCGCTCGGCAACGGCGCCATGCTGGCTGGCATCGCCACGGTGGCGCGGGCGCTGATGCCGGAAACGCGTGTGGTGGCAGTCGCCGCCAGTGGCGCGCCGGCCATGGTCGAGTCGATGCAGCGGGGCGAGTTGGTGCGCCACGAGCGTATCGATACCATCGCGGACGGCATCGGCGTGCGGGAGCCGGTGCCGGAGGCGCTGGCGGATCTAGCCGGGTTGGTCGATGACTACGTCCTCGTGCCGGACACGCTCACCTTGCAGGCGATGCGCCTGCTGCATCAGCACGCGGGCATCGTAGCGGAGCCGTCCGGGGCGGTCGGGCTGGCGGGGATTATGCAGGAGGCCGCGCGCTGGCAGGGGCAGACGGCGGCCACCATCGTGTGCGGCGGCAACCTGACCCCGGCCCAGATGCGAGAATGGCTGGGCAGCTAGCGCGCTGCGCACACCGTGCGTACAGGAGAAGGAATCAACACTGTGGCAGACACGATGCAGGGCGCGGCGTGGGTCAACGGCGAGTTCGTCGCGGCGCCCGAGGCGAAGGTTTCGATCTTCGACAGCGGGTTCATCGGCGGGGTTTCGATCTTCGATACGCTCGCCTGCTGGCAGGGTGGCTTGTTCAAGCTGCCGCAGCACCGCGCTCGCTTCGAGCGCTCCGCCCACGCGGCGATGATCCCGCTGCTGGCGCGCGGTGATGAGCTGGAGCAGATCATCATCGAGACGACGCGCCGTTCGGGCTTGCGCGATGCGTACGTGCAGGCCATCGCGACGCGGGGCCGCCGCCCGTCGCCCTCGATGCCGTCGAACGAGCCGACGCTGATCGTGTACGCCATCCCGTACGTCTCGCTCTGGCCGGAGGCGAAGGCGGAGACGGGCATCAGCGTGATGATTCCCTCCATCCGGCAGCCTGCCTCTGACACGTTGGACGCCCAGATCAAGAACTTCAACCGGCTGCACAGCCATCTGGCCCGGATGGAAGCCGATCTCGCCAGCGCGGACGATTTCATCCTGCTTGACCGGCAGGGGCTCCTCACCGAGAGCCGGGGCGCCAATCTGTTCATTGTGCAGGGCGGCACACTCCTCACCCCGCGCTCCGGCATTTTGGAGGGCATTACCCGGGAGACAGTCTTCGAGATCGCTGCGGCGCACGGCATTGCCGCGAGTGAAGCCGATCTCACCGCCTACAACCTGTACACCTGCGACGAGGCGTTCCTCTGCAGTACGGCGGGCGGCATCTACCCCATCGCGCTGGCGGATGGCCGCGTGGTCGGCAACGGCGGCATGGGGCCGGTCACGCGCGCCCTGCGCGATGCCTACTGGGAGCGCCACCTCGCCGGCCCGGATGTGACGCCCGTGTTCGGGGGGTAGTCGCCAATCTGACAAGCCATAGCGCCGCGTTCGGCGGTACCCTATGCCGCAGAAACCAACCGCCCGCCGCGTGTTCACCGTGGCGGGCGCGTCGCGGGCGCCACGCGCCCAGGAGTCGAGCGTGCAGATGGCAGCGCCGGGCGCGGAGGCCGCGCCAGTTCACGTCATCGGGGATATTCATGGCCAGTACGAGCGGTTCGTCTCCCTGTTGCACGACGCCGGGCTGATCGATAGCGACCTGCGCTGGAGCGGCGCGAACAGCACCCTGTGGCTCATCGGGGACCTCGTTGACCGCGGCCCGGACGGCAACGCGGTCATCGCGCTGGCGATGCGCCTGCAACGCCAGGCGGCGGCCGCCGGCGGTGCAGTCAACACCCTGATTGGCAACCACGACATCCTGTTGCTGGCCGCGTGGCACTTCGGAGACTGGCCGGGGAAACGGCGCACCGAGTCGTTTGAGGCCATCTGGCAGCGGAACGGCGGCAAGCTGGAGGATTTGGCCAGGCTGGAGCGCGCGCAGGTGGACTGGCTGTCCGATCTGCCGGCGATGGCGCACTGTGGGCCGTACTTGCTGACGCACGGCGACACAATGCTCTACACCCGCTACGGCAAGAGCGTGGCCGAGGTGAACGCGACCTTCCATGATTTGCTGCACGGTGTCGATCCCGTCGCGTGGTACCGGCTGCTCAGCGAGTTCAGCGAGCACCGCGTCTTTACCGGCGCCACCGGGCCGGCCCGCGCGCGGCAGTTCCTGCAGCACTTCGGCGGCGAGCGCATCTTGCACGGGCACACGCCGATCAGCCGCATTACCGGGGAGCCAGCCGAGCAGGTGACGGAGCCGCTGATTTACGCGGACGGCCTCGCTATTGACGTGGACGGCGGGATGTATTTGGGCGGGCCGGGCTTTGTCTACCGCCTGCCAGCCGAGCTTCCCGGGACGTCGTAAACACACCTGTCGTGCTCCCCTCGCCCGCGCATCGGCTGACTGGGGTAGGTAGACGGGTTATGGAGCTTCGTAACGTCGAGAAACCCTCACCCCCAACCCCTCGCCCTTCGCAAAGGGCGAGGGGAGCCGGTTGGTTGCGGCGTGGCAGCCCCGTGTTCCGCCGCCAGTTTGCCCCGAAGTGCCCCCCGGTCCACCGCGAAAAGCCCCTCTCCCTTTTCGAAGGGAGAGGGGTTGGGGTGAGGGTTCTCCCAGACTGCGCGACTTGGCCCCGAAAGACCTACCCCAGTCAGCCGCGCATCGGGAGAAGGGCTGGGGGTGAGGGCCGTTCCGCCCTCAGGCGAACACCAGGTCGATCTCGTCGAGGTGCATCTTGCGGTGCTTCCAGCGGGCCGGGCTCAGTTCCCCCTGCGCCTCGATCGCCGCCAGCAACTCGGGGGAGACCAGGGTGGCGGCGGCGTCAGCGGCTTCGGCTGCCGCCACGGCCTCCTCCGCCAGAATACGCGGCGGCGTCTTGCGGAAGAGGGGTAGCAGGGCGTCGTTTAGCGTCTGGAAATCGTAGGGAGAGGGGGACACGCCCTCGCTGGCGAATTTCTCCAGCAGCACCTGCGATCGCCGATCATAGAACGCGAGATGCGCAAGCGTGTCAACGACGGTCCACTCGCCGATGGTCAGTGGGCGAGCCAGGTCGTCATCGCTGAGGCGCGCCACCAGCGCGGTTAGCCGGGCGCGCTCTGCGTCGTTGCGAGCGAGATCATCGGGATGCGTCATTTCGGCGTCTCCGTTGGCTCATCGTCGGGTGCTTCCGTGGTCTCGGGTTCGGATCCGGCCGTGCGGGAAAGCAGATCCGCCGTCCAGCCCGGGCCGCTGGGGCCAGCGGGGGTCGTCATGGGCGCGTCATCCCCGGCCGGGGTGGCGAAGGCGGGCGGCGCAACGGAGCCGCGCATCCAGCGCCAGCCCGGCAGCGAGCTTTGCCCGGCCCGCTGCGCCTCGCGCCGGGCCTGCGTGTAGTTGGTGAGCAGCACCTGAATCACCGCTGCCACCGGGATCGCCAGCAGAGCGCCGGGGATGCCCGCGAACTCGGTGCCTGCCAAGATGGCGAGGAACACGGTCAACGGGGTGAGGCCCACCGCGCCGCGCATGATGCGCGGCACCAGGATGGTGTTTTCCAGCAACTGCAGGAGCACGACGAAGCCGGCCACGAGCAGCGCCTTTTCCCAGGATTGGGTGAGCGCGATGATGACCGCCGGGATGCCGCCTAGCCATGGCCCCAGGATGGGGATAATTTCGGTGACGCCCGCCCATAGCCCCAGCAACGGCCAGAAGCTGATGCCCATGACGCCGTAGCCGATGGTGGCGGTGACGCCAATCACCAGGCAGAGCGTCAATTGACCGCGCAGCCAGTCGCCGACCTTCTGCTCGACTTCGTCCCAGATCTTGATGACCCGCACGCGCGTGGCCGGACTTGCGGAAGCCAGCGCAATCCGCCGGATCCACTGCCGCTCCATCAGGTAGTAGAAGGCGATGACCAGCACGGTCAGCAGCCCGACCACGCTGCCGCCCACGCCGGTCAGCAAGCCGAGCGCGGCGCCCTGCGGCACGGTCAGGTTCTGCGAGGCTGGGCTGGCGATGAAGGCCAGGGCGCGGTCCAGCAACTGCTGGCCGGGGCCGTTCAACAGGGCGTTGGAACTGCTGGCCCACGTGTCCTTCAGGTTTTCGATGGAGATGGGCGCCTGTGTGCGGAAGAGGGCGGATTGCTCGCGGATGGCCGGCGCCAGCGCCATGAACAGGATCGTCAGCCCGCCGATGATGCTGATGTACACCAGCAGGATGGCGAGCGGGCGCGGCAGCCGCCACCGCTCCAGCCGGTCCACCGGCTTCCCGATGACGGTGGCAAAGACCAGCGCCAGCAGCAGCAACACCAGCACGAACTGGATCTGCAACAGCAGATAGCCAACCGCCAGCACCACCAGTAGTGAGAGTGGCGTCAGGCCGGGTCGGCGGTCATCCACCTGAACCGGCGCCGCTGCTTGCGTCTTGGCCGGAGCCGCCTTCGGCTCGGCGGTGGCGACGCCACCCCGGGCGGAAACCGCGCGCACTGGCTGTACGGCCTCGCGGGGAGATGGGTTCACCTTGCGTTCTCCCCGCACAGGTCCGGCTCCTTGCTGGCCGGGGGGCGCCCCGGCGGTGTGGGATCGCGCCTCAGGCCGGCTTGCGGGTGCGCGGCGCAATCTGCCAGAAACGGGCCTCCAGCGGATCGACTTTCGTGCGGCGCTGGGCCGGGGTCAGGGTATTCCAGACGGTAGGGAAGGAATAGACTTCCTGCCCATCCACCACCATACGCCGCGCCGCGCCAAACGGCTTGTTCACCGGGAACACTTCGCGCGGCGGGCGGGAGATCACCTCGGTCTGGAACCAGCCGTGCTCCGGGCAGCGCCCGGCGTGGACCTGCCAGGTCAGGCCGGAGGTCACGCCGCCGATATCGCGCACCAGTGTGTCTTCCAGCGGCTGCCCATCGACCGGGCAGCGCAGCGGAGTTTGGGCCTGGGTTTGGTCACGAGACGGAAACTTGCCATCCATGATTGGGTCGTTGGCTCCCTGGTCGCTCGGTATGCTGGCCCGGCGCGTCGTGCGCTGCTGGCGCTCCAGCCGGCAGTTTAGCACTGTGAAAGCGCCGCGCGGTCTGGACCCGGCGCCAATTGGCGCGTCTGGCGGCGGGTGGTACGATCTTGCCACGCGAGGTATTGGACAAACGCTCACGCGCGGCGCCATGGCAGGCGGCCCGCTACGCCGGGGGATCGACGATGCAGGATCAGGAAATTTTCAATGGCCTGATTGCCACCTACCGCGATCTGAACCTGCGGGTGCGCCCGCTGCCGGAAGAACGGCTGCACCTCGGGCGCGGTCATGAGACTGTGCGCCACGTCATCATCGGGATGCGGGATGACGAGTTGCGCTTTTCGCAGGCGCTGAAAGACCGGCTCGCCGGTGGCGCGATGGTCGATGTCCTGAAGCCGGCCGGCGCCGAGGCAGTCGAAGAGCTGGTTGTCGCTGGCCCGGCGGACACGACGGTCGAGGTGCTGTCGCAGTTCGGCACCGCCCGCGAATCGACGCTGGCGATGCTGCGCGGGATGGCCCCGGACGACTGGGATGCGCCCGGCGCCGGCGGCGCCACCATTCGTCAGGCGTCCGAGGCGCTGTTGGGCAACGACGGCAAGCATCTGGAACGGGTCGTGCGCCTGCTGGGCTCGCCGGCGGCGTAACCTGCCAGACAGACACAGGCAAAGCCCCTCGCGCCGGATGGCGCGAGGGGCTTGCTGTTGTGCGCGGGGTAAAAGCGCCGGCGGTCCTAGTCTGGCCGCGCTCCTAGTGTCACCTGCACCTGCTGCTCGCGGCCGTTGCGCAGGATCGTCACCGGCACGGTGTCGCCGGGGCCATACGCGAAGAGCGCCTCGGTGAAGGTTGTTTGCTCGTTGATACGGTGGTCGCCGACCGCCAGGATGATGTCGCCTTCGCGGATGCCGGCCTTCGCGGCGGGGTCCCCTGGTTCGATCCCTTGCACATACGCGCCGTAATCGACCGTCAGGTCGTTCTGGGCGGCCAGATCCGGCGAGATCGCCGCATAGCTGATGCCGAAGTAGGGATACGTTACGCGCCCGTTCTGGATCAGCTCGTTGACGATGCGCGCCACGTGGTTGGAGGGAATGGCGAAGAACAGGCCCTGCACCGGTGTACCGGCCTCTTCCGGAATGCCGAGCGTGTTGACCCCGATCACGCGTCCCGCGATATCGAAGAGCGGGCCGCCGGAGTTGCCCGGGTTGATGGCGGCGTCATGCTGGATCAGGTCCGTGTAGATGCCTTCCCCAGCCCCCTGCGCGGTGTCGTACGGGAAGTCGCGGTCCAGTGCGCTGACGATGCCGCTGGTGACGGTGCCGGTGAACTGGCCGAGCGGCGAGCCGATGGCCAGCACCGGTTGCCCCTGCTGCAGGCTGTCAGAGTCGCCGAAGCTGACGGTGGCCGGCGGCGCGCCATCCATGCGCACCACGGCCAGATCGCTCAGCGGATCAGAGCCGACCAGGGTGGCGCGGCGTTTCTCGCCGTTGGACAGGATGACCTCGAATTGCGAGCCACCGGCCACCACGTGCTGGTTGGTGACGATGTTACCGGAGCCATCGATGGCGAACCCGGTGCCGCGCCCCGCTTCCACCGACTGCCCACCTGCCAGCCCATCACTGAACTGCTGCTCGTTGATGACCGTCACCACGGCAGGCATCACGCGGGCCACGATTTTCGAGGCGTCGAAGGTGACCACGAAGATGTCGTTGGCCGGGGGCGCGTCTGGCGCCGGGCTGGAAACGATGACCGCCCCGACGTCCTGCAGGTTGACGGTCACGGGTTCGGGAGTGTTCGTGGGCGGTGGTGTCGGCGTGGGGGCCGGTTCCGGGCCCACACCCGGCGAGCACGCAGCCAGGGCGAGCACGGCCAGGAGAGCGAGCGACCACGCGCGACGACGTCCTGTGTTCAAGCGGCTATCCCTGCGCAACGGTCAGGGCGTCACGCGCGCCCCATCACTCATCGACGGTGTAGCGCGTATCGTACGCTCGTTCGGAGGTTGACGGCAGCGTCATGGACGACAGCAGGCGCGACGAGTGGCTGGCGCACGCGCGCGCCCGCTGGGACGCGCGAGCGGCCGCGTGGGATTCGCGCTCGGCGGAGAACGCGCTGGCCGCTGACCGCGAGGCCGATCTAGACCGCGTCTGGGCGGCGCTGGGGCTGCAGCCTGGCGCTCATCTGCTCGATGCCGGTTGCGGCAGCGGGCAGTTCGCGCTGGCGTTGGCTGCGCGCGGCGCCCGCGTGACGGCGGTTGACCTTTCGCCGGAAATGATCCGGCTGGGGCGGGGGAACGCCGCTAGCCGGCCCGAGCTCCCGGTGCAGTGGCTCGTGGCGCCGCTGGACGCCCTGCCGCTGGAGACGCACTCAGTGGATGCGGTCCACGCGCGCATGGTGCTCCCCTTCGTGCCGGATATCCCGGCGGCGCTCGCGGAGATCGGGCGCGTCCTGCGGCCGGGCGGGCGCGTGCTGGTTAGCACCGCTGGCGCCTTCTCGCCGGTCTACCGCGATGCCTGGCGGCGGCATCTCCCCCACGCCGAACCGGGTTGCAACTTTGTCCTGCCGTGGGAGCTGGAGGCGCTGCTGACCGGCGCCGGCTGGATGGTGCTGGAGGGGTGGGGCGAGTGGGGCGCCGGCCGCCACGGCGCGCCGAATCCCGCTGCTGCTGGCGCGCAGGCTGATCATTACCTGCGGCAGGCCACCGCGACGACGTGGACGATCATCGCCACACGGGGGTAGGGGCTTCTACAATCGGCCCCGGAACCGCAGACGCAGACAGGGTGAACCGAATGTCTCCACGCGCCGCACTCGCGCCGAACGCCATCGCTGGATCATCTCGCGCCAACCCCGTGCCGGTGGGCGAGCCCGCTGTGGCGGGGCCGCTGGAGATCACGGTGCTGGAGGTGCTGTACGGCGCCGACGCGGTGGGGGCCATCCTGAACGCCTCCGGGATGAACGCGGAACCGCGCGATGGCACGACCTTCGTCGCGGTGAACCTCCAGGTGCGCAACGCGGGCAAGAATCCGCTGTGGGTCAACAACGATGATTTCGCGCTCACCGGCGACAGCGGGCTGGTGCGACAGTTCCTGGGCGTGCTGCCGCCGGCGCCCCCGCTGGACCAGATGCTGGGACCGGGCGAGGAAACCAGCGGCTGGATCGCGCTCAGCGCCGGGGTGGACGAAGGCAATCTGCTGCTCTGCTTCGCCAGCGTCTCACTCGGCGGCAACTGGGCCAACGCCGTGCTTGCGCTGCTGGATGGCGCGGCGATCCCGGATCTCGCTGCGCGGGTGGAGGCGGCGAACACCGCCGGCAGTGACCCTACCGCGCCGCTGGGCCTGGGCGAGGCGACGGTAACGGAGCAATGGGCGGTGGAACTGCTCGATGTCGTGACCGGCGCAGCGGCGTTCGACCTTGTCGACTACCGCACCGGCGCGCTGGGGGTGGAAGACGCCGCCGGCAATGACGGATCGATCTGGGTGGCGCTGCAGTTCCGCGTCACAAACGCGCAGGCGGGCGGCGCTGAGGCCTGGTTCCCGACCAGCGCCTTCACCCTGGCGGACGAGGCTGGCGCGCCGGTGCTCGACGTCGCCACGCTGACGCCGCCCCACCCGGACGCCTCTGGCGGCTACTACCCCGGCGGCACGCGCGATGGCTGGGTGATGTTCGATGTGCCGGTGGAGTACACCACTTCGCTCGTGCGCTTTCTCCCCTTCGCCAACACCACCGAGACCCCCGATCCCCGGTATTTCAGCTTCGCCTGATTCCCCGCCGGCCCTGTCTGGTCGCCAGCGTTGTGAGCGCGGGAGCGCCTTCATCCCCGTCGTTCGCTGACTTGTGGCGTTCCGGAGCGCGCCAGAGCGCGCGTGTTGCGCGCCGATCTACGCATAGTCTCCGCCAGAAATCCGTATTTCTACGCATGTGCAATCGTCCTGGCGCGCGCAATATGGTCATCGTCCCGGGACGCCCGGGTACCGATGAAGCGGGATGCACGCCGGGTTGGCCGGCAGGTCTCCCGGTGGAGCGCGATCATGGACGGAACGCAATTCGACGATCTGGTCAGCCGTCTCGCGGCGTCCGGCACGCGGCGGCGCCTGGTGGGCGCGCTCGGCCTCTCCGCGTTGGTCGTGGGCGGTCTGCACGCGACATCCGGCGACAGTGAGGCCGGGCGGGGCAAGAAGAAGAAGAAGAAGCGGAAGAACAAGAACAAGAACCAGCAGACCACGCCGCCCACCGGGCCGGTGCTTGCGCTGGGCTCTACCTGCTCCCCCGGTGTCTCCACCTGCGCGAGTGGCCTGGCCTGCGACACGCCAACGACGCGGCATTCGTGCAGTAGCACGGTGGAGGACGTCACGACCTGGTGCTGCGTGCCGCCGGGTGGCGCGTGCAAGGGCTGCGAGTGCTGCGGTGACAACTATTGCGGCGGCGACGGAAAGTGCATTGAGAACCCGGAGGGCTGACCGCCAGTTGCTCCGGGAACAGGCGTTGGGGCAAACCGGTTTCGGACCACCCAACACCCGGGTATCATCGCGGCGGGCCGGATCTCTCTCCGGCTCGTCGCAATACCTGGGAGCAAGACGCGTGGTTGGCCGTCCGTGGACCTATCTTCCCTCCGAGCCGGGAGCACTCGCCATCGACCGCGAGTTCTACCGGCGCCTCGCCAGTGAGACGGACGGCCGCACGCTGACCCACGAACACGTCGTGCCGATCCGCTCCGGCTACGCGTGGACGGTGAAGGCCGGGCAGATTTGCCGCATCGTGGCGGTGGCCGGGCCGCAGGTCGTCGACTTCAACTGCTGGAACCTGCACAACCCGCGCGAACGCTTCTGGGCGGCGCGCTCCCGGCAGCTGGAAAGTACGCACCTGACCGATGGCAACCGCCTGTGGTCGGTGCTGCCGTACCTGCGCCCGATGCTGACCATCACCCACGAAACGATCCAGTACGGCGAGGATGAAGACGGCGGCAAGTGCCACGATCTCCTCGGTTCGCGCTGCGATCCCTACGTGACGAAGATGCTGGATGGCGAGAGCTTTGACTTCAACTGCCATTCCAACCTGACGCGCGCCATCCTGCCGTGGCATCTCAATGAGTCGGACGTGCACGACGTTCTCAACATCTTTCAGGTGACCGGCCTGAACGACGAAGGCCGCTACTTCATGAAGGCCAGCCCGGCCAAGGTGGGCGACTATTTCGAGTTTCTGGCCGAAATCGACCTGCTTTGCGCCGTCTCCACCTGCCCCGGCGGCGACCTCTCCATCCCGATGTGGGGGCCGGACGCCGCCGACCCGCTCCCCACCTGCAAGCCCATCGGCGTCGAGGTCTACGACGTTCCCCCCGCCCTCCTGGAGGGCTGGAGCTCGCCGCAGGCCAGCGACTACGCCGGGTTCTTCGGGCTGAAGCAACCGGTCTGGGGTGAGGAGAGCTAGGCGCAAACTCGCGTGTCTTGAGCTTGTCGAGAGACGTCGTCCGCCCGTGTGGCGCCACGAGGTCTCTCACGCTTGGTGTGAATTCGCCCTTGCGAGGCCAAACTGCCACGAAGAGCCCTCA
>JASGGF010000024.1:0-24919 GCA_047605145.1 Thermomicrobiales bacterium
TACAAAACCCCGCCCGGCATGAAGCGAGACCACCGCGGATCACCTCGCAGGGCCGTGTCGCGGGCTTCTGCCGGGGTGTACGCAAAGCGGAGGTTGGTGGCCGGATCCTGCGGGGAGACTGAAGACCACGGCGGGACAATGGGATTCGCCCGATTCCCGGATGCGGCATCGTCGTAGAAATCTGCCGGGGTGGCGGTCATGCCGGGTACGGTGCGCTGGTTGCCCGTCTGGGTCATCTGCGGGGAGACCGAACGGTACGGGGAGACGGCGGAGTCGACAGCGGTTGGCGCCTGCTGCTCCACGTAGGGCGATGCCTCTTGCGGCACGGGCGCTGGAGCGGCTGGCTCCACGTACGGGCTGACTTCTGCCGGTGGTGCGTACGTAGAGCCAGACCCGTACATCGAGGTCTGCGCGGGCGTGGGCTCCTGTGCGGGCGGCTCCACGCCGGGCGCGCCGTACACGAGGTCATTCATCTGGTCCTTGGCGGTGTAGGGAGCGTACAGCGCAGGCATGGGAGGATCTCCGTTCCGTTACCACTCGTTCGGGCGGAAGTTCGCGGCGCGGTAGAGAGCGGAGCGGAGAGCGCGGGCATGGGCGATGGCGCTGGTCGCATCGAGCTTCTGCGCCGCGTCGATCAAGCCCAGCCGGGCGCGGGTGATCTCCGAGCGGAAGGGTTCCTGAACGCCAGCTTCAGGAGCGGGGGATGCGCCGGTGGGGTCGGTCGCGGACGGGTTAACGAAAGCGGCTTCAGTGGCCATGGACGGTGCTCCTTTATTAGGTAAAGTGTAGTTGCGTACGACAACACGCGCACGCTAGGTGACGTACCCAAGGCAGTGGATGCAGAGCCGGCGATTCCCCACTGCACGCAGGGGGCGGCCGCATCCCTCACACGCCGTGTCCCGAAGGATGCTGGGCTGCTCCCCGGCGCAGTGCGGGCATTCCCGCCACGTCCCGGCGCGGACGGCGGCACGGGAGGGTTCGTAGGTCTGCCCGCAGGTCGAGCAGGTGATCGACATGCTCACTGGAGTTCTCCTTCCGGGGTTGCTACGCAGCGTGTCAGGGCGTGCGGGCATGGGCCGAGGACGTGGCACAGGTTGCGGTGACAGCAGCCAGCCGGCAGCGTGCCGTCCCAGTCAGCCGGTGGTTGCGAAGGTTCAACCGGCTCGCCAGCGCAGGCAACGCGCATCCAGCGCAGGCGGGGATTGAGGCCAGC
This sequence comes from Thermomicrobiales bacterium, assembly GCA_047605145.1. Taxonomy (GTDB): domain Bacteria; phylum Chloroflexota; class Chloroflexia; order Thermomicrobiales; family UBA6265; genus JACCXM01. The sequence continues at coordinate 1,214 of JASGGF010000024.1, forward strand.
CGCTTCCACTTCTGCGGGCGTGAGTGCCGCCGTGTGACCGGTGCGCGGGTGGACCACCGCCGGCTCTGTGTCGTTCTCCCCCGGCGCCCGGTCGTCTCCGGGATCGGCGTTCGCCCCGTTGGCCTTCTCCGCCTGCATCTCATCGCGGGCAAAGACCAGCACCACCTCGGGCGCCGGGGTCCTCGGCTCGTCGTCCAGTCGGTCCAGCACGCGGAGGTCGGGGCTTTTCTCGTTTCTTTCGTTTCTTTCGTATTCGGACGCAACGTTCCGCGCGATGTCCAGATAGCTCACGAGCGGCTCCTCTCCGGTGTTCGGCGTACGAAAGAAACGAAAGAAACGAGAAAAGGGTGAGCACTCATGGCAAGGCCTCCCACACGGTGGCCGGGCGTCCGGCGGTCTCGACGCGCGTGGCGCGCACCTTGCCCAGCCGGAGGAGCGTCTCCAAGGCGCCAGATAGACGGGTCGCGGAGAGGTTGCGCCCGAACAGGTCGGAGAGTCCGCTCTGACTGCTCGGCCCGTTGGCGCGCAGGGCGCCGAGGACGCGGTCCGCCACCGGATCGCCCACAGCATCCCCGAAGACGTAGGCGGCCCCATCTTCGGCGTATTGCCAGACGGCCAGCGCCGCTTCCAGATGTGGGCGGCGGATCGCCGGGGAAGAGTCCAGCAAGGCGTAGATGAAGGACAGGCGCAGCACCTGCGCTTCGGCCCGCGCGGTGAGCGCACCCAGCATGCCGGGGCGGTCGCGGGTCAGTTCGGGGTAGACCGCTTCCCAGATGCGATCTGCCTCCGGGTCGCGCCGCACTTCCGTGAAGCGGCGTGCGGCCTCGATGGCGCTGCGCAGATCGTCAGACAGGCGGGTAACCTCGGCGTCAGGCAGTCGCCCGCCGTGTGGGAGGAGCTTGGAGCGTCGCACCGGGATGAACAGGAAGCGGTTCCCCAGCCCGTTGACCCGGTCGGTGGCGTCCATTTCCCGCAGCAACTCTTCCTGTGTGATGTGCCCGAAGATGCTGATGTGCGGACGGGTGGCCACGAGCGGAAACTTCCGGGTCATCACCCGCAGGTCACGCCCATCCCACGCCCGCCGCACCACTTCGCTGAGGGTGTTGCCATCCCGTCCGGCCACGCGCAGGACTTGAGAGAATTCTTCCTCCACGATGAAGAGCCGTTTGTCGAGCACGCCCTCGTCGTCGACCACCTCTTCCCCCTCCTTGTTGCGGGTGTAGGTGGGGTCACGAACTTCCTGAATCAACCCCTCGCCGCTGCTGAGCCCGCCGACGATGCGTGATGCCCACGCCGGGTCCGCGAGGCGGCAGATGCGCTCGGTCTCGCTGTGCGCGGTGCCCTTGCGCCCGCGAGCGGTGCGACCGATGAAGAGGGCGTTGAGGTTTGCCCGGTGGCGGGTGGCGCCCACCGGCGCGTACGGGTCCGGTCCAATGGCGGAGCCGGCCATGCCGAGCGTGCCGAGCAAGATGGCGTTGCCGTCACCTTCGGTGTGCGGGGCAATCGCGCGGACGATCTCCCCCACCAGCCCGTACAGCGCGGCTGGATCCATTTCCGGCCAGGCGCGTTCTGTCCCTTCGCTGGAAGGTTGATCGGTCGGGGGCGCAGGTGGGGGCGGAGGAGCGGCGTTGATCAATTCTTCGGCGTCGCGCAGGAGGCGGGCGGTGGACTCCGTCAGGGTCGTGCTCATCGAAGGTTTCCTCCAACACCCATCGCGCCGGACTCCAACAGCCGGAGCGCGTCCGCCATGTTGGTGTTCGTGAACTCGGCCACCAGTCCGACGGCATCGCCGCCGCGACCGCACCCAAAGCAGTGCCAGCCATCACCGGGTGGATAGGTGACAAGGCTCGGGCTGTCGTCGTCGTGGAAGGGGCAGACGAAGCGCGTGCGGCCTCCGGACGCGCGCCCCCACTCCCCGGTCCGCTCGCGCATGATGTCCGCGCAGTCGATGCGCTTGGCGGCGGCGTACCGCGCTTCCCAGTCGATGAGCGGATTACCGGGGAACTCGCGGTAGCCGTAGAGCGCAGCGCGCAGTCGGCGTTCGCGCTCCTGATCAATGAGGCGGATACGGTGCATCGCCCACGTGATCCCGCCGAGCAGTTGCGCCTCGCTATCAATAGCGAAGTTGCTGTCGGTCAGGTCGAGTCTGGCGCGGGCGATTGAGTTGGCGAGCATCTGGCGCTCGTCATCCAGCGCGGCAGCCGTAGCATCGACCAGCCACAGGCGGTCAAGGGAGGCGTTCCCGTAGTCGGGGGTGCTGGGCGTAGACGTGACGGTCGTCACAGCGCTGCCTCCGCTTTCCGCCGCCGGTCGATCTCCTCACGGATGACATCCAGCGTCATCCGGATGGCCCGGTCACGGGTGGCTTCGTCGAGCGTCCATTTGTTCGTTGGCGAAGGTGTATGCTGTCCCACAGAGTTGTCTCCTCTGCGAGCGCCCGGTGCCGTTGGTCCCCACCATGGCCGGGCGCTTCGCGTTTCTGGCTAGTTGTCAGCGAGAAGCAAGCGGTCAAGGGCGCGCACGGGCACCAGAAACTTGCGCCCGATGCGGATCACAGGCACGTCTGGATGCAAGCGCCCCTCTGTGCGCGCCAGCTCGTAAGCCTTGCTGGTATGAATGCCCAGTCGAGCGGCGGCGCGTGGGATATCGGTTGTCTCTGGAACGACAGGGGCTTCGAGTTCGAGCGTAGCGCTCACGGTTGCCTCCTCGGATTCACATCAGGCGTTCCGACAACGCCCTAGTGATCCGAGGTTACCCACCGGTAATTACGGCTTTTGAGGGTTAACTGAGGGAAAACCCCCGTGCGCGCATTCTCTGCGGAGGATTGAGGTAACGGTCACGGTAGGTTGACCACCTGCCTACACCTGACCGTTCAATGCGGCGCGTCAGTTCTTCGTGGGAAAGTCGCACTCCAACGCGTGCAAGATATGCACGAAACTCGCTCTCGCTCGTTGGGTGCCTTCGGTAATGTGAGGTCCATCGGTCCGCGAGATCCTGCAGTTCGCGTAGGCAGGAACCTCGCTCCAGCGCAGGTCGCCCACCTGCGTTCTTCCCGCCCGAGAGCAAGCTATCCGCTCGCTTCATGTCTCCGGCGATTGCCGTTGTTACCAGCGAAGGATTCTCCTGCTCCTCCAAGTAATCGCCGTACGGATCGCGCCAATTCCAGTACCTGAACCGGCGTGCGGTCGGCGCATCGCGATGCGCCACCACGGAAGCAAGCCAGACGTGCACTTCGGTTGGTTCGGCGGAGTCGGTCAGGTCGTATCCGGGAAAGGCGTCAAACTCCGGTGACTGGGGGATGGTCGATAGTTGTTGGGGAGACAGGCTGCTGCATCCGATGGCCATGAAGAGAGAGGCCGCGCAGTTGTGCGGCCTATCGCTTTTCTCGAAACCTATGAGGGCAACTGGCGTGCGATCGGGCGCCCAATATGTGGAAGGTTGCAAGACTTCACGGACGCGGGGATTGTCGATCCCCAATCGATAGCGCACTTCGGCAGTGACCTCAAGCCCTGCCCTGAGCTGGTCGCGCGTGGCTGGATGCGAGAGTTCAAGGGTATGCGTGGGGCAAGTTGCAGTCTCAGGCTTGAACTCGTCATTCGGGGCGAGCCAGTAATCGCCGCCAACATACGGGCAGAATGGCGCGGAGCATCGTACTGGTCCACTCCACTGAGAGATAAGATCGAGGATCGAACGGGCTTCTTGTAAGCTTCCCATTGTCTCGACCTCCTGCGTCGAGCGCTTGCCCCGGCGTTGGTCTCAGACAACGCCGGGGCTTCTTGCTTCAGGTATGCGAGGCCCCTCGGGTCAGGCTGACAGCAAAACTGACAGCAAGACCTCGGGGACAGGTGAAGAAACGCGGGACAACTGCGGGATACTCGCATGGTACCTGCGCTCTGGATTTCCGCGCTGCTTCGGCAATCGTGGGGTACGCGGGGAAACGCAGGAGCAGAGTGAGGTTGAACTCAAAATGCGACGGGGGTGACCCCGTGCGGGTTCGAATCCCGCTCCCGGCACCACCCCCGAGCGTGGAGCGAACCTGATCAGCGGCGGCGGTTCCGGCGATGCTGGCGTTTCTTCGGCGCCTTCGCGTGCCGTCCGGCGGACGCTCGGCCTGAGACCGGCGTGTATTTGGAGATCTTGCGCAGCCCGCTATCCGAGATGTAGACGTTGCCGCTGGCATCGACGGTGATGCCGGAGAGCGACCCGAACAGGCGCCCCGTCTGGCCGGCGACCTTGAAGTCCGAAAGGAAGTCGCCGTCCGGCGAGAACAGGCGAACCACGCCATTGCTTTGGTCGGTCACAAACAGCGTGTCGTCGGGTCCCACGGCAATCGGCCCGGGTTCTCCGGATCCGCCCGGATCCGCCTTCCACCGCTTGATGAAACTCCCGGTGCGGCTGAACTTGCTGATCCGCCCGTTGTAATAGTCACCGGTGTACACATTGCCATTGCTGTCCACGGCCATGCCCTGCGGCTCGTTGAACTTGCCGTCGCCACCTCCGTACTCGCCCCACGCGCGCAGAAAGGTTCCGTTGTAGTCAAAGGCCTGCACACGTTCGTTGCCAGAATCAGCGACGTAGACGTTGCCGTCCGCATCGAGCGCAACATCTTCACAGCGCAGGAACTCGCCGTCGTTGGAGCCGCTCACCCCCCATTGCGTGATGTAGTTGCCGCTGAGTCCGAACTTTTGCACCCGGCCGTTCCCGTTGTCGGTGACGTAGAGCTCGTTCGCGGCGTTGATCGCGATATCCCGGGGGAAGCTCAGCTCGCCGTTGTTTGGGCCGAGGCGGCCCCATTGCAGGATGAACTGACCGGAGCCGGTGAACTTCTGGATGCGATGAGCGCCGGTATCGGCAACGTACACGTCGCCAACGCTATCGACCGCAACGCCCCGCTGGTTGCTGAACTGCCCCTCACCGGTTCCGGCGGAGCCCCACGACGCCGCCAGCACGTAGCTGCCGGTTTCGAGGCATTGGCCGGCGTTGCACCCCGTGCCCGGGGCGCAACTGCCGCACGTTGAGCCGCAACCATCAGGGCCGCAAACCTTGCCGCTGCAGGCCGGAGTGCAGGTGGCCGGGGGTGGCGCGGTCGTTGCCGGAGGGCTCGAGGCCTTCTTGCTCTTCTTTTTCTTTTTCTTCTTCTTCTTCGCAGCAACGTCGGCGCCGGGATCAGTGAGGGCAGCGACGCCGTTAACGGCCAGCGCGGCAACCAGCGTGCGCCGGGTCAAGGCTGTCCAACGGCTGTCGGTGATTGCAGGGGATTGGTCGTTGCGCATAGCTCTCTCCTCGGCTCGCGAGTTCATGGTTGCGGGCGCCGGTGCGGCGGCGTTCACCGGTGACGTCGTTAGCTTGAGGGAGACAGTTGGGCGGTGAATCCGCGAAATCCGCCAGATTTCCGCAGAGATGTGGTGAAATTGAGGAAGAACGCTAAGAACTGGCGGTGGGAATGTTTAACGCACAGCGGCCTGCCGTTTCTGCGCCGGCGCTGAGACCCTTCGGTTAGGGTCAGGAGCGAGGTCCGGCAGATGGTTCGCTGCCGTCCAGTTGGGCCTCGTGCTGCGACTCGGCGTCTTCCAGCACATTCACCGCGGTCAGTACGGCGAGTTCAATCGCCGCGAGGCCGCGCAAGAGGCGGGTTCGCTCGTCGTCGTCGATCGTGTTCGAGCGTTCGATCGCCCGGACAAGCAGCTGGGCGCGGCCACGGATCGTGGCCAGCGGGTTCATCAGGTCGTGGCGCAGGTCGCCGAAGTCGATGGCGGCGGTGGCGGTGGGTTGCGCGCAGTCGGGGACTTCCATGATGGTTTCCATTGCCATGTGGTGAGCGTCGTTTCCTGCGAGAGTTGCGCTCGCAAGGATCGGGCCGGGGTGGCCGGAAACTGGTGACGTGCGAGACGATGCGATGGGTGGTTGCATTGCGACCGATGGGTGAGTTCCGGAGAAACCGGCCATTGCTCAGCGACGTTTACGGAAGCAGATCGGCATTGCTGTTGCGATGGGGAGTTCTTGATGAAACGACTGGTTGCCGCCCTGAGTCTGAGCCTCGTGTTCGCTGGTGGCGTTCAACACGTGTCCGCGCAAACGACGACTGAAAATGTCAGCGCAACGGATGGTGACGCCGCGATTCGCGGCACAGGCAACGCCTCGGCGGCGCCCGGCAACGTGACACGCGGCGGCGGAACAGCGCTGCTGGGACCGGACGGGACGTACAGCGTGTCCGACGCGCCGCCGGCCAGCATCAACGCGACGAACAGCAACACCCCCCCGGTCGTCAACGTGACCGAAGGCGGCTACACGCCAGAGCCGGTCGCCGACACGGGGTACGTCGAGGACACCGGGTACGTCGATAACACCGGGTATGTCGACGATACGGGGTATGCACCTGACGACACGTACGTGCCTGAAGATACATACGTGCCGGAGGATTCCTATGTGCCTGCTGACACGTCTGCCACCGTCTCCGAGGGCGATCAGGATGGCGACAATGCGCCGGATGCCCGGGAAATAGAGCTCGGCCTCGATCCGACGAACGCCGACACCGATGGCGACGGGGTGGCCGATGGCGATGAACTCAATATCTACGGCACCGACCCGTTCGTCTGGGACACAGACGGCGACGGCTACAGTGACGGCGAGGAGTTGTTCAGCCTGAGCACCGATCCGTTGGTATGGAACGACGCCTCGGCGCCGGTCGGAGACCAGACGGTGAGCGGTGAAGGGGCGGAGTCGGTCGCCGCATCCTGATCGTATTCGCGCTTCATGTTGTCGCTGCTACGAGCCCACCGGTGCAATCGGGTGGGCTCGTTTGCTGGCTGCGTGTCCGTCGTTTTGCCCGGTTGCGCCGGCCGCGCCGGTATGCTTTCATGACGCACCTTTTTGGAGTTCACCGGTGAGTGTGCGCGGCAACGTGGCTGCGGCAGGCGCAAGGAACGCGTATGAGCATCGATCCGGCTGCGTCGACGCCGCCGAGCACGAGTGGGCCGTTGGCGGCTGCCAGCACGCCGGTGCTGGAGATGATCCACATCTCGAAAAGCTTCGGCGGCACGCAGGCGCTGGAGGATGTCTCGCTCCAGCTCTACAGCGGTGAGATTCACGCACTGCTCGGGGAAAATGGCGCCGGAAAATCGACGCTGATCAAGATCATGACCGGCATCCAGCAACAGGATGCTGGCGAGATGCGCATCGATGGCCAGCCGGTGCGGGTGGCCTCGTCGCAGGATGCGCAACGGCTCGGCGTGGCGGCGATCTATCAGGAGCCGATGATCTTCCCCGACCTTTCGGTGGCGGAGAACATCTTCATTGGGCACCGCAACCGGGGCAAGATCGTTGACCGCCGGCGCATGGAGCGCGAGGCGGAGGCGGTGCTGGCGCGGCTCGATGTCAAGCTGGATGTCGGGGAGCCGGCGCGCGGCCTGACGCTGGCCGAGCAGCAGACGGTGGAGATCGCGAAGGCGATCTCGCTGGATGTGCGCGTGCTGATCATGGACGAGCCCACGGCGTCGCTGTCGGCGCACGAGGTCCGGCGGCTCTTCCGCATTGTGGCCACCCTGAAGCGGCAGGGGGTGGCGGTGCTGTTCATCTCGCACCGCATGGAGGAGGTCTTCGAGATCTCCGACACCGTGACTGTGCTGCGCGATGGCCGCTGGATTTCCACCATGCCGCGCGCCGACATGACCCCGGCGCTGGCGATCCGGCAGATGGTCGGCCGCGAGGTCAAGGAACTCTTTCACCGCGAACGGCGCACGCCCGGCGAGGTGAAGCTCTCCGTGCGCAACCTCTCGCGCGAGGGGCGCTTCCGCGATATTTCCTTTGATTTGCGCGCGGGCGAGGTGCTTGGCTTCGCCGGGCTGGTCGGGGCAGGCCGCACGGATGTGGGGCTGGCGCTCTTTGGCGTGGCGCCAGCGGACGGCGGTGAGATCGAGCTGGATGGCAAGCCAGTGGCGATTGGCAGCCCGCGCGGCGCGATGGATCTGGGCATTGCTTACAGCACGGAGGACCGCCGCCAGCTTGGGCTGGTGCTGCCGCTTTCCATCACGGCAAATATCACGCTGCCGTCGCTGCCGCGCTTCCTGACCGGAGCGGGGCTGGTAAAGCGGCAGGCTGAGCGCACGACTGCCGAGAGCTTCAAGGAGCGGCTCAGCATCCGCGCGCCATCGGTGGATGCGCCCACGGGGTCGCTTTCGGGCGGAAATCAGCAGAAGGTGGTCATCAGCAAGTGGCTGGAGACGAACCCGCAGGTGCTGATTCTGGATGAGCCGACGCGCGGCATCGACGTGGGCGCGAAGGTGGAAGTCCACCAGTTGATTGACGATCTGGCGGCGAAGGGCATGGCGATCATGCTGATCAGCTCGGATATGCCCGAGGTGCTGGCAATGAGCGACCGCGTGCTGGTTATGCGCGAGGGGCGGCAAATGGCGATTTTCGATCAGCAGGAGGCCACGCAGGAGCGCGTGCTCTCGGCGGCGATGGGGCAGTCGGACGACGCCGGCCTCAACCTGACACCGGAGGCGGCACAGGCGATGGCGGTCATGGACGCGGTAATCGGCGGCGAATCGCTGGCGGAGGCCAGCCGTGGGTGACGCGCTGCTGCGGCGCGTCCGCCCGGAGCAATTCCGCGAGCTGATCCTGTTTATGGTAGTCGTGGGGCTGCTCTTCTTCTTCTCGTTCCAGATCAATGACTATTTCAACCCGCGTAGCGTCAACCGGCTGACGACCGGCCTCGCCATCCCGCTGGTGGTGGCGGTGGGGCAGGTGCTGGTTGTGCTGACGCGCAACATCGACCTCTCGGTGTCGTCCGTGGTCGGCCTGTCAGCGTACATGGTGGGCACCATGTTGACCCGGCAGCCGGACCTTCACCCGGTGGTGGCGCTGGTCGTCGCGATGCTGATCGGGGTGGTGCTGGGCGCCATCAATGGCCTGATCGTGGCCTACGGCGGGGTCCCGGCGGTGATCACGACGCTGGGCACGTTGGCGCTCTTCCGCGTGATTCTGGTCGAGTTCTCCGGCGCACGAACGGTGACCACGGCAGACTTACCCGACTGGCTGAACGACGTGCCCAGTGCGACGCTGGCGAGCGCCGGCGGCTACGACTTGCGGCTGATGGTCGGCATCGCGCTGTTGGTGGCGGTGCTGGGGCAACTGACGCTGCGCTACCTGCCGTTCGGGCGGCGGCTGTACGCCATCGGCTCCAACCCGGACGCCGCGCGCACAGCGGGCCTCCCGGTGCGGCGTGATGTGTTTCTGGCGTTCACGCTCTGCGGCATGCTGGCCGGGCTGGCCGGGTTCATGTTCCTCGTCCGCTTTGGCAACATCACCGTGACGGCGGCGCAGGGGCTAGAGCTGCAGGTGGTGGCGGCAGTCGTCGTTGGCGGCGTCAACATCTTCGGCGGCTCCGGGTCCATGATCGGGGCGTTGTTGGGCGTGCTGATGATCGAGATCTTGCAGCAGAGCCTGCTGCGCTGGGCCGGCATCAGCGAGTTCGTGAAGGACGCCATCCTCGGTCTGCTCATTCTGGTGGCGATCACGGCGGACGCGGTGATCCTCGGGCGCTTGCGCGAGATGTGGGTGCGGGTGCGCCGCCGCGACCGGGAGCGGGCGCAGGGCACGCTGATCGAGGAAGGCGGGGCTCCCCATGTTGCGTAGCCTGTGGTTGCGGTTGCGGAGTTGGGAAGGGCTGTTGCTCCTCCTGCTGCTGGTCGTCCTCTTCTTCAACGTCACGCGGGTGCCGAACTTCCTGACCGTTGGCAATCAGATCAACCTGTTCCAGCTCGGGATCGAGAAAGCGATCGTCATTCTGGCGATGGCGTTCGTCATCATCAGTGGCGAAATCGACCTGTCGGTTGCGTCGATGATGGGCCTCTCCGCTGCGATTACGGCGGCTGGGTTCGAGGCCGGGTGGCCACTGCCCGTCGCCATTCTGGTGGCGCTGAGCGTGGGGGCCGGGTTCGGGCTCGTCAACGGCTACTTCGTGGCGGTGGTGGGCCTGAGTTCGCTGGCGGTGACGCTGGCGGGGTACATCGGGTTTCGCGGGTTGGCGCGCCTGCTGGTGCAGGATCGCTCGGTGGGCGGGTTTCCGGACTGGTTCACGAACCTCGGCCAGCGCGGCTTTCTTGGCCCGATCACGCTTTCGATTCTGATCTACGCCCTTCTGGCGGTGGTCGCCACCATCATCCTGCACTTTAGCGGGCTGGGACGGCTGACCTACGTCATCGGCAACAGCGCGCCAGTGGCCCGGTATTCGGGCGTTTCGGTGGTGCGCACCCGCATGATCATCTTCATGATGAGCGGGCTGGTGGCGGCGCTGGCGGGCGTGCTGATGACCGCCCGGCTGGGCGCGGTGCGCGCCAGCACGGCCGAGGGTTTCGAACTTGACATCATCACGGTCGTCCTGCTGGGCGGCGTGAGCATCTTTGGCGGCGTCGGCTCGATGGTGGGGGTGCTGCTGGCGACCTACCTCGTGCTGAATCTGCGCAACGGCCTCGTGATCGCCGGGGTGACGGGCAACACCCAGACCGGCATCATCGGTCTCCTACTGATCCTTTCGGTGCTAGCCCCGAATCTGGTGGAGCGCGCGCGCGAGCGGCTGCGACGGCGGCAGGCGGACGCGGCCGTGCGGCCGCCACCGGGCGCGACGGGCGAATCTGCACGGGCGGTTAGCACCGGGTAGGATCAGCGCTGGCATGCGATGATGCCGGTTCGGTTTTCTTCGACGCAGAAGAGGAGCACTTCGTGAAGAGGCGAGAACTGCTGGCTGGCGCGCTGGGCGCCGGTGTCCTGGTTATCAACAAGAACTCGCTGGTGTTCGCGCAGACGCCAGTCGCCGAAGTCAAGACCGGCGAAGACGTCAAGATGATGTTGCTGCCCAAGTTCCTGGGCATCGCCGTCTTTGATCAGGCGAATGCGGGCGCGCAGGAAGCCGCCAAGGAACTGGGCAACCCATCGGCGCCCGAGTTCGTCGGCCCAACCGCCGAGAACAGCGTGGCCGGGCAGATCGAGTTCGTCACCAATGCCCCTGCCGGCGGCTACAAGGTGGTGATGCTCTCCAACAACTCCGGCGATCAGATCGTGCCTGCAGTTGAAGCTGCGGTCGCGGCCGGCACGCAGGTGGTGACGTGGGACTCCCCGATCCCGGATGGCACGGGCGAGTCGTTCTTCGTGGCGCAGGTGGACTTCACGGAGACCGGCGTCGTCATGGCGGACATGACGCTCTCCATCCTCGGTGAGGAAGGCGGCCAGTTCGCCATCCTTTCCGCGTCTCCCGATGCGGCGAACCAGAACGCCTGGATCGCGGCCATGCAGGAGGCGCTGAAGGACGAGAAGTACGCGAAGCTGGAGCTGCTGGAGATCGTCTACGGCGACGATCAGTCCGAGAAGAGCTACGAGCAGGCCCAAGCCCTGATCGACAAGCACCCGGATATGAAGCTGATTATGGCCCCGACCTCGGTCGGCATAGTTTCAGCGGCGAAGGCCGTGCAGGACGAGGGCCTTGGCGACGAGATCAAGGTCTCCGGCCTGGGCGACCCCAGCGAAATGCTGGAGTACACCCTGAACGGGATCGCGCCGGAATTTGCGCTCTGGAGCTTCATCGACCTTGGCTACCTGACCTACTACGCCTCGTACCTGTTGGCTACCGGCCAGATCGAGGCGAAGGATGGTCAGAAGTTCACCGCTGGCCGTATGGGCGACTACGAGATCACCAAGGACCCGACGCGCCCGGATGTCGATGCGCTGCGCGTCCTGATGGGCCCGTTCAGCGTCTACAACGCGGACAACGTGCAGGCTGCGGCGGACGCCATCAAGGCGGCGGCTGCCGGTTCCTAGTCCCCTACGCGCAAAACCGACCCCCGGTCCGCCGGCCGGGGGTTGGTTTTGCCATTCGCACCGGGAGGTGGCCCCATGGCCGACACCATGCGCAAGGCTTTCCTGCTGCGCCTGAAACCGGGCGCGCTCGAACAGTACGTGTACTGGCATGACAATATCTGGCCGGAACTGCAGGCGGAGATCGCCGGGCAGGGCATCGCCGAAATCACGCTCTACAACCTCGATGACATGGTCATTCTCGTCTCCGAAGTGCGCGACGCGGACGCCTGGACGCGGCTGTGGGACAGCGATGTTCACAAGCGCTGGGGCGAATTGATGAACCCGATGATGCACTACCGGGATGACGGGGTGGTGGATTCTCAGGAATTGGCGGAGATCTGGCACTTCGAGCCGGAGCAGGCGAGCTGACCCATGGCGCAGGGCTTCGACGTCGTGATCGTGGGCGCCGGTTCGGCGGGTTGCGCGCTGGCGAACCGCCTGACCGCTGATCCCACCGTGCGGGTGGCGTTGCTGGAGGCGGGCGGCGACGACAGCCGGGACGATATCCGCATTCCGCACCGGTACTTCACGCTGTGGGGCACCGATGTGGACTGGCAGTACGTCTCCACGCCACAACCAGGCACGGCCCGGCGCACGCACGTCATGCCGCGCGGCAAGGTGCTGGGCGGCACCAGCAGCCTGAATGGCATGGTCTACCTGCGCGGCGCGGCCTCCGACTACAACGCCTGGGCAGCAGCTGGCGGCGAGGGGTGGGGGTGGGCTGATGTTGTGCCCTCCTTCGAAGCGCTGGAGACCTGGTTGCAGCCGGCGGTTTTTGCTGCGCACAACCCGGTGTCTGTCGCCATGCGCGACGCGGCGGTGCAGGCGGGGTTGCCGCTCAATCCCGATTTCGACAGCGGCACGCTGGATGGCTCTGGCTGGAACAAGTCCGCCATCGTCAACGGCGAGCGCCACAACGCGTACCGCGCCTTCGTAGCGCCGGTGCTTGACCGCCCGAACCTGACGGCGCTGCCGAATACCCGCGCGCTGCGCCTCGCGCAGGATGGCAACCGGGTGACCGGGGTGGTGGTGGCGCGCAACGGCCGCGAGGAAACCATCAGCGCCGGCGAGACGGTGCTGGCGGCCGGCGCCTTCGATTCGCCTCGGCTGCTGATGCACTCGGGTATCGGGCCGGCCAATCACCTCGCGTCCTTGGGCATTGCGCCGGTGGCCGATCTACCGGTGGGGGACAATCTGGTCGACCACCTGCTGATCGGCGTCGTTTACACCTCGCTGCAGCCGATTTCCGAGCAGAACGCCTACGCCACCGAAGGGTGCGCGTTCGCCCGCTCCACCCCCGACCGGCACGATTGCGATATCGAGATCTCGTTTGCCAAGGAGCCGCATTTTGCGCCCGAGGCGAACGACAGCCTGCCGCGCTACACGATCATCCCCGGCATCACCAAGCCGCAAAGCCGGGGCACGGTGCGGCTAACCGGGAACGATCCCGACGCGCCGCTTGCCATCGACCCGAACTACCTTGCTGATCCCGCCGATATGGCGTGCATGATTCGCGCGGTGCGCCTGAGCCGCGAGATTGGCGCGCAGGCGGCGCTGGCGGACTGGAACGGGGGCGAGTTCTTCCCCGGCGTGGACACCGAAAGCGATGAGGCAATTGCCGAATACGTGCGCGCGGGCGTGAGCACCTGGTTCCACCCCGTCGGGACCTGCCGCATGGGCGCTGGCAATGACGCGGTGGTCGATCCGCGCCTCCGGGTGCAGGGCGTGACAGGGCTGCGGGTGGCGGACGCCTCGATCATGCCGGAGATCGTCGGGGTGAACACGAACGCGGCCTCCACGATGATCGGCTGGCACGCCGGCGAGCTGATGCTGCGAGGGTAGGCGCGGTGCGCACGCTCGGGATCGATTTCGCCGCCCAGCCGGTCAACACGGCGCTCTGCGAGATGGTCTGGGACGCAGATTCCGCGACGGTTGTGCAGGTCGCGGGCATGGTGACGGATGACGTCATCCGCGCCTTTGTGCAGGGTCCGCCGTCGCGCATATTTGGGGTAGACGTTCCGTTTGGGTGGCCGGCGGAGTTCGTCGCGTTTGTCGCGGCGCATCACGCGCGGACCCAGACCGACCCGGATGTCAGCATGGCCGCGATGCGCTTGCGAACATCCGATCAGTTCATCCACGAGCGGTTCAAGAAGCAGCCTCTATCGGTATCGACCGACAAGCTCGCCATACCCGCAATTCGCTGCGCGCGGTTGCTGCAGGAGTTTGGGGTCACCAATCGCGCCGGAGACGGGCGGTGGTACGAGGTGTACCCCGCGGCGGCAAGGCTGGCGTGGGACCTGCCAGCGAAAGACAATGCGACCGCTCTGGCGTTGATTCAGACACAGTGCCCTATCGCGTTCGCCTCGCCTGGTCTCCACGCCGCTTTGCTTGACAGCGAGCATGCATTCGACGCCTTGCTCTGCTCGCTCGCAACGCGCGCCGCAGCGTTGGGGATGACCTATCTGCCCCCTGCCGAGTTGCTGCAGGCAGCGAAGGATGAGGGGTGGATCCACGCCCCGGTTCCGGGTTCGCTCAGTACATTGATCTCCGCGGAAACGGCAGAAGCGGAGATCCTGGCAATGCGCGCGAGCGAGGTCTAACAGGGAAACGGAAAAACCGTAAGTAGCAGGCGAACCTACACCAGAGCGAGGATGAGCCGGGCGGCGAGTTGACCGGAGAGATAGGCGCCGGCGACGGTCTGCGGATAGCGGCGATTTGTGGCCTCACCGGCCCAGAAGAGCCGGTTGCCCGTCGGGGCGCCCAGGGCGCGATACTGGGCGCCACTGGCTCCAACAGGGATGAATGAATACGAGCCGAGCGCGTACGGGTCGTCGTTCCAGCGGGTGATGATCGCGGCCTGAGGAGCGGGTGCGGAACGGCCGTACATCGCGCGCAGCACCGTGAGGGCTGCGTCGATGGTCTGCTGGTCGGAGAGCGCTTCCACCTCCCGGCCATACGTCGCGGCGTTGTACGCGACCAGTACAGGTTCCCCGATGAGTCGTTCGAGATCCATCCAGAGGGACCATTTTCCCCGCTGCGACGATTGGTAGCCGATAGCGGTGGTGTCGTCCCAGAAGCGTTCGGCGAAGCCCAAATACAGCTTGTTCAGCGTGCCAACGCCAAGCCGGCGAATGGCGTTCTGTTTGGCGCGGCTCAGTGCGGGGGAAAACGTGATGGCCCCTTGCTTCAGCACGCCAAGGGGAACCGTCATCACGGCGTACGGCGCCTGTTGCTGGCCTGTGCTGGTCGTGACGCGGACGCCACTGCTGGTCACCGATACCGCCTGCACGACGGTGTTCAGCTGAATGTCGAGGCCATCGGCCAGCGTTTCGACCAGCGGGCCGTAACCGTCGATCAGATACGCATCCTGCCGCCCGCCGAGCCACTCATCCTGATCGAACCACCAGTTGGAGAGGTCGTCGGCGTCGCCGCCGTAGTCTTGTTCGACCTCGAAGTTGATCCGAAAGTTGAGCGCGCGCTGATCGTAGGGCGTCATGGCGCGGGGGCGGGTGGCGAAGTCGAAGCCGTCCTGCAGCGAGGTGTCGTGGTCTTGCCGGTTGCCCCAGCGGCGCGCTTTGCGGTAGGCGCTGCGGTAGCGCGCGGCATCGGTGCGCTGTTGGCTGGAAGTTACGGGATTGCCGTTGACGTCGTAGAGGGCGATGTCGTCCCAGTCTGTCAGGGTGGTGCGCAGGTTGTACTGGTTGCGTAGCCGCCACATTGGGTTGAGAGCCGCAGCGCCGTGGATCCAGGAGGCGCCCATGTCCAGCGGGAAGCCCCAGCGTCGGTTCGTCCAGATACGGCCGCCGATCCGGTCTCGTGCTTCCAGGATCACCGGCGCCAACCCGGCGTTCTGCAGGTCACGTGCGGCGGCGATGCCGGCGATTCCGGCGCCGATCACGATCACGCGCTCCCCGGCCGCGCCTACGGGCTGGCGGAGGAACGCAGGGAGCGCGAGACCAGTGGCTGACGTCAGCAGGGTGCGCCGGGACACCATCGATTCGCGAGCTGCAGTCTTTCCGGAAGCAGCCTGAGGCGCGAGTACGGAAATGCGGTTGGTGTCACGCGCGGCCATGGCAACTCCGGGAGCAGGCGGTAGTTGCTGAAACCGTAGTGTCAGTTCGCATCGCCGCGCAACACCGTTACCCTTCGCCCGTCAGCGCCTCCAGGATCTGTGGGGCGGAACGGAGCGCCAGCGCTGCGATGGTCAGCGTCGGGTTTGCGGTGCCGGTGGTGGGGAAGAGACCGCTGCCGGTCAGCCACAGGTTGGGGTGATCCCAGGCACGGCCATATGAGTTCGTGACCGAGGTTTTGGCGTCATCGCCCATGCGCAGCGTGCCCATGATGTGGCCCGCCCCCTGCGGGTCGGGATCTTGGGTGACTTGAGACGCGTTCATCGCGTCGTAGATGGCGGCGAATTGATCTCGCGCCGCTGCCAACCCCTGTTTGGCGTAGTCGTCGATGATGTAGTGAACTGCGGGCCGGGGAATGCCAATCGCATCGACCTTGTCTGACAGCGTCACGCGCGAGTCCGGGTCGGGCAACTGCTCGACCAGCGCGGCGGTGCGCATGGCGCGGGCGTTCAGCTCCATCACCTGCCGGTAGAGATCGCGGCCCTCCACGCCCTGCTGGATCAGGTCGCCGGCCCAGCTGACCGGGTCTTTGCCCGGCCACGACCAGCCATCGTTACCCAGTTCGATACGAAAGGCTCCCCGATCCTTCCGGAAGTCGCCATCCCGCAGCGTTTCGATGCCGGCGGTGGAGAGGGGAGCGCGGTATGGCCCGACCGGTTCGGACGCCAGCCCGTAGGTCAGCTGGGAGGGGTGATCCATCAGATTCCGCCCCACCATGTCGCTGCTATTGGCGAGCCCGTTCGGCATGGCATCTGACGCCGACATCAGCAGGATCTTCGGGGTCTCGATAGCGTGGGCGGCGACCACGAAGTGGCGGGCGGTGAGCGTCGTGTCCTGCTTCTCCGGATTGCGATAGGTCACGGACGTGATCCGGCCATCGGCGTCGTGCGCCAGCTTCGTGACGACCGAGTTTTCACGCACTTCGGCGCCGGCGGCCGTCGCCATGTCAAGATGGACGGTCGCGTCGTACTTCGCGCCGATGGGGCACATGGGGATGCAGAAGGCGTTGCCGCAGCAGCGCGGCCGGTTGTTGTAGCCCTGCTGCACACTGACGCGCGCTTGCGGCGTCGCGGTGACCTGCAACCCCAGGGACTCGACGGCTTTGGCGTACAGCGTGTCGTTGTAGGAGAGCGGGTGGGCTGGCATCGGGTAGGGCTGCGTGCGGGGGGCGCCGTTGTTCTCGTCGCTGTCGCCCGCGACGCCGACAGCATTCTCGGCGACGCCGTACCAGACTTCGAGATCGTCGTAGCTGATCGGCCAGTCTACGGCCACGCCGTACGCCGTACGCATCCGGAAATCGTTGGGCACGAGCCGCAGCATCGTCCCAAGCCAGTGCCAGGTGGTGCCCCCGATCACGCGCTCGTAGTTGCTCTCGAAGACATCCGGGCCGGTCTGCACCAGGTAGTTGTTCGGATCGAGAGTGGCGGGAGTCGGCGCCCAGAACTGCTGCGGATCGGCGGCATCCGGAGTGGACACGACCATATCCGAAAAGGCGTACGTGATGCCTTTGGCGCGATTGACGCGCGGCCCCGCCTCCAGCACGATCACTTTGACGCCAGCGCGAGCGAGCGTCCAGGCGATCAGCGAGCCGGAAATGCCGCTCCCGACAATCACTACATCGCAGTCGAGCGTTTCCTCGATCTCCATCGACCAGCCTCCGTGCGTTGCTCAGGCGAGTTCGGGCTCTTGCGGCGTCATCGTCGGTGGGTCGGCCCAGGCGCCGTACACCTTGCAGGTCGCCCACGAGGGGGTGTACATCGCCTGCCACGCCTGTAGCTCCGAGTAAATGGCGGCATGGTGCTCGACCGGCTCACCCTTGAACGATCCGGTGTACCAATAGAGCAGGATGGCCTGTGCTGCAGCGGTGGCGTTCGCAGATCGCGCAGGCGCCGCCGGAGTGCTGGCGGAGTCGCTTCCCTTCGCTAAAAGTTCTTCCAGGCCATTGGCGAGGTCTGGGTCACTCGCCAGCAGCGCAGCGAGTTGGGCAGTCTGTTCCGGGGAGAAGGTCCCGCCGCCGCATAGCCGGGCGGACAGCGATGTCAAGGCATCAAGCGAGGCCGCAGCCGGCGTGGATTGCGCTAGAGCGCCGGGCGCGCGCAACGCGGCGATCAGCGCGCCGCCAGCAATGGCGCCGAGCAGACGGCGCCGGTCCAGGGACGCAGTGGTGAGGCGATTCGTGGTCAAGCTCCACCTCCGTTGTGCCATTCGCGCCTACAGTCGTGGCGCAATTGTGACACGGAGAGGAACACGGTGTGAAACAGAATTTGACACCTTCAGGGGATCTGCAGCTCGCAGATCCCCCATTGGCGTTTCGCCACCGGCGCTAGTCCGCGCGAGGCGTGACCGTCACTTCGGCGGTGCTGACCGTCGCGTCCTTCTTCACGGTGAGGTAGCCATACATGCCGGCCTGCTCGTGGCCGGGCTGGTTGCAGAAGAAGTAGTACTGGCCCTCGGGCGCGTTGACGGTGACATCGCCGGACTCGCCTGCCTTAAGCGTGACCGAGATGTCCAGGTTCTTGAGCCCGCTGTTGCCGTGATCTGTGATTGAAAAGTTGTGATCCGTCACACCAAAGTTCTGCAGCGCGACTTCCACGCCGCTGTCCGAGGGAAATGTGCCGGTGTTCGGCTTGAAATAGATGTCGTACATGCCGAACCCCACGCAGGAGGTGTCGCCGGCGGTGGGCGTGCCGCAAATGGCCGGTGGCGTGGCCGTGGCGGTCGGCGTCTCTGTCTGGGCCGTGGTGGCAAGCGCGCTTCCCAGCAGGCCGAGGCCCGCGACGGTAAACGCGACGGCGGCCAGTGGCCGGGCCGCCCGCTTGACGGACAGATTCTGGCGAGTTGGCAGGTGTGATTCCACGAATACCCCCAGTTCCGAACCATGCCCGCGCTCGTGCGGGACCCAACGCCAGACGGCGCGTTTCGTACGGTATCACATCAGGAATTGCAGGACGCTAATGCTCTTTTCAAATACTGGTCACCGTGCTTGTCCGTTTCCGGAGCAGTCCAATCCTCACCTGACACGCCCGCCTATCGACATTGAGCGGTCCGCCGCATAGAGTGCGTGGCAGCAGCTCTGGCGACAGGAGAATGATAGGGATGGCACACACGGGCACGTTCGTGGAGCGCGTCAAGGGCGCCCTGATGCTCGATCCGCAGACGTATGTTGACGTCGCGCAGGATGAGGGCGCCACCGGGCAGGCCATGACGGTGGTGGCGCTGGCGACGATCCTCTCGGGCGCGCGCGGCGCGACCTCTGGGGCGCTGGGGATCGTAAGCGGGATTGTCTGGGCGCTGCTGGGGTGGGCCGTGTTCGCGTTGGCCGCGTACATGCTGGGCACGACGCTGCTCAAGGGGCGCGAGACGCGCGCGTCATTCGGGCAGGTGTTGCGCGCCACGGGGTTTGCCTACGCGCCGTCGATGTTCTCCATTTTCGTGCTGATCCCGTTCATGGGCTTCTTCGTGTTTCTCATGGTTATCTTCTGGTCGTTTGCGGCCAGCATCGTTTCGCTCCAGCAGGCGTTTCAGGTGTCGACTGTCCGGGCGCTGGTCATCGCACTGGTGTCGGTCCTCGTCATTGGCATCGTGTTGTCGCTGGTGTTCAGCGCCTTTGGCCTCGTGCTGCCGACTGGCACGCTGGTTCAGGTCTGACCTGAAGGAGAGCCGAAGGAGGGCGCCGTGCACACAAGGAACAGTGATCTGGAACTGCGGCTGGCCGAGGCGATTGGCCGTCCGCTCCCTCCGCCCATCGAGGACCCGGCGCTGGAAGCGACGGTCCGCGCGGCGGTGACGGCGAGCGGGCAAACCGTCGTGGCGCTGGACGATGACCCCACCGGGGTACAGACCGTCCACGACGTGGCGGTGTTGGCGGACTGGGCGCCGGAGACGCTCGCTGCCGAATTCGACCGTGCGCCCGCGCTTTTCTTCATCCTGACCAATTCCCGCAGCCTTGACGCTGCGGATGCCGCCGCGCTCAATCGCGAGCTTGGCCGCCGGCTGCAGGATGCGGCATCCGCTGCCGGACGTGGCCTCTCGATCGTGAGCCGCAGCGACTCCACGCTGCGAGGGCACTACCCGGCGGAAACCGACGCGTTGGCGGAGGCGCTGGGTGGGGTAGATGGCGTGCTGATCTGCCCGGCCTTCTTCGAAGGCGGGCGGGTAACGGTCGATGACACGCATTTTCTCGTTGATGGTGACCGGGTCGTGCCGGTGGCGGAGACGGAGTTCGCGCAGGACGCAACGTTCGGGTACCGCGCGCGAACGCTGCCGGCGTGGGTGGAAGAGAAGACCGGCGGCATTGTCCCAGCAAGCGCGGTGGTGAGCATCACGCTGGAGGACGTGCGGGTCGGCGGCGCCGAGCGCGTGGCGACAGTTCTGCGCGAGGTGGCGGGTGGTCTGCCGGTCATCGTCAATGTCGTGGATTACGCCGATCTGTGGACGGTGGTGCTCGGCATTTTGACGGCGGAAGCGGCGGGCAAGCGATTCCTCTACCGCACGGGGGCGTCGTTCGTGCGGGCGCGAGCGGGCATCCCCGCGCGGCCGCTCCTGACCCGGGCGGAATTGCTGGCCGATGCCTCCCCGGTCCGGGCTCCGGGGTTGGTCGTGGTTGGGTCGCACGTCCGGCGCAGCACCGAGCAACTGGAGCAGTTGCTGACGTTGCCCGGCACTACGCCGGTCGAGCTGCGGGTTCCGCGCTTGCTGGCGGGTGATGCTGAGCAGGCGGAAGAAATCGCACGCGCGTCTTCCGTCGTGAATGAAGCGATCATGAACGGCGAGACGGCGGTGCTCTTCACCTCGCGGCAGGTCGAGCGGCCGCGTGACCGGCAGGAACTTGATGTCGCGCGCATCGTGTCCGGGTCGCTGGTGCAGGTAGTGGAGGGGCTGCGCGTGAAGCCGGGGTGGGTGATTGGCAAGGGCGGCATCACCTCCAGCGACGTGGGAACACGCGGATTGGGGGCGCAGCGGGCCGAGGTGCTCGGACAGGTGCGCCCGGGGGTGCCGGTCTGGAGACTAGGCCCGGAGAGCCGCTTTCCGGGCTTGTCCTACGTAGTGTTTCCAGGCAACGTTGGGGGCCCGGAGACCTTGCGCGAAATCGTCGCAGACCTTGTTGGAGCCCCTGACTGACACGATGTCTCCGCGCGCCAGGGTTCTGGAAGTCGCGCCCGCGCAGAATGTATTCGAACATACGTGCTATAATTACCACATTCTGCGGCGGTTGAAAGCCCGTCACACGGTACTTTTCGACGGGAGAAGACAATGGTGATGCAGGCGATGCGGCCTCGCCGAGAAGCGAGTCCGGCCCGGTGGCGTGCGGCGCTCGCACGGGCGGAGAAGGAAGGAATCGAGATCCGGCAACTGGTTGGTTCCGGCGGCTGGATCGCGACCAGCGGAGCGGATCGGCACTCCGCGTACGAGCTGGAAGTCACCGCCGGTGTGGTGCACGGCTGCGCCTGTCTGGCAGCGCAGCACGATGACCCGGTCTGCAAGCACCGGGCTGCGTTTCTCGCCGAATTTGGGGGATTCGACGCAGTCGCCGCGTAGCGAGGACTGCCTTTATGTGTTGACATCAGCCGCTTTCCGTGACAAGGTGTCGTGACCCGCGCAGGTTCCTGTGTGATGGAAGCGTAAAATCTGGCGTGGGCAGGCATCTCAGCGAGGAGGTGGCCCGTGACCGATCTGCAGCATCTCGACCTCTCGACCGTTGACGCCATCAGCCCGAATGTCCTCGTCGTCCTGCAGCACCTGTGCTCTGCGTCGTGCCATTCATTCGGTGGCGTGCTGGAGTGGTGCGAGGCGCGTGGTGACTGCGCGCAAGCGGTGGTTTGCCCGGTCTGCGAAAGCCAGTTCGTGGTGGATGACGACGAGATGGCGGAACTGTTGCGCTGGACGGATGGCGAAGGCCGCGCGCTGGTGTGCGGCGTTCGCTGGGACTGACGGCTACGGCACGGAAAACGAGATCTCACCGAGAATGCCATCGATGACCAGCGATTCGTCCTGCTCCGTGAAGTAGAAGAAGAACTGCTTCGGCATGGGAACACTGGCGTAGCGTATCCGCACGATTGCCCCAAGGCGGCCGTCGTCAAGGCGGCGCTCACCAGTGATCTCCAGCAGCGTGGCGGTGGCCTCGTCGGCCGGCTGCGGGGTCGCCCAGTCGTCGTACACCGACTCCGGGAACGCGCCCTGCCGTGAAAGCAGGCGGTGCAGGTAGGCGTCGCTAAAGAGCGCCCATGAGCGCAAGAGTTCTCCATCGTTCTGGCAGGCCAGCCATTCCGTGACCACCGCCCCGATCTCGGCGCGTTCGGCGACAGACGCGGGCTCGCCGACCTCAACTGTATGGCCGCCAGTGGTGGCGGCGGGTGTGGCGGGCGGGGTCTCCTCCAACACGCTGGTGATACTTGCAAAACTGCGTGGCGGGGCGGCGCACGCGACCACGCTTACTGGGCTTGCTGGAGCCGGTGACGCGTCTTCCGCCGTGCCCGTCCGGCCGGTGATGCAGGTAAGCGCGAGGGCGATCAAGATGCCCGCGCGAAACTGGCGTTGCATGGCGGTTTTCCGTCTTCGCAATCCGCAGTCTGCCGCCTTCGCCCGCAGCGAGTTGGCGCGCACTGCCTCGGGCATTGTACGTAGTTCTTCATCCTGACCAAGTTACGCAATATTCCCCATGGACAGGCTGCTTCCGGAGGTTAATCTGAGAGCGACGCATGACCGTGCGTTGCTGACCTCCTTTGCCATCCGGGAGAGTACGTCTTGGACAACGACCAGTTCGATCAGACCGTACGCCGCTTCGCCGTAACGACCCGTCGCCACTCGGTGCTTGGCGCGTTGGCCGCTGGCCTGCTCATCGCTGGCCTGGAATCGGGCTACGAGGGCGCCGCCAAGCGGAAGAAGAAGCGAAAGAAGAAGAAAAAGCCGGCGGACACCGCCGTTTGTGTGTCAGACTCCGTTTCCCGAACCTGCTCTGGCCGCTGTGGAACCGTCCGCGATAACTGCCAACGTCAGGTGACATGTTCTACCGACTGCGGCGTTTGCGGGACGTGCGTTAGCGGCCGGTGTGTGTCACTGTCTGCCGGAGCGTCGTGTGGTGGAGACAAAGTGTGCGATGGGGCGGGCGACTGCGCCTGCGACAGCGCGGCCTGCGGCGCCAACCGCGTCTGTGATGGCGACGCATGCGTCGATTGCGGAGCCTCCGGGGAAATCTGCTGCCTCAACGCCGCGTGCCGGCAGTCGTTTCTGGTCTGCAAGACCGGCACGTGCCAGTTGTGCGGTAATAGCTCCGAACCCTGCTGCGCAAACCAGACCTGCAACTCAGGCCGGGCTTGCGTCAGCGGCACGTGCCAGTTCTGTGGTGATTCCGGGCAACCGTGTTGCACCTCGGGTAGTGCTTGCCAAGGCTCGTTCTTGTGCAGCGGCGGAATCTGCGTGTAGCGAGGACCAAGCCCGCTGGCAGGGCACGGGCGCCCGGCTTCGTCGGCGCTCGCTCTGCGGCGCCGACAGAGCGCGAACTCCAGTTCGAAGACAAACGGCTGGCCCGCCATTCCGGTGGGCCAGCCGCCTCGTTTGGAGATTGGAGGGGTCGGGCTAGCTGTCCGAGAGCGCTTTGCGCGTCGCCACGAGCTTGCGACCGCGCTGCTGCTGCAACTGCCCGATCTTCTCCGGTGTGTACTCGAAGAGGCCGCCCTGCGTCTTCATGCCCAGCTTGCCCTCGGCCACCTTGCTGGTCACCGTG
>JASGGF010000025.1:0-24396 GCA_047605145.1 Thermomicrobiales bacterium
CTGCGCTGGCTCCGGTGGCGCCAAGGGCGGACCCGGCCCCACTGGCTACCGCCGTGTCGCAGGCGGCGCGTTCACCAGCGCCGGAGCCGCCAGTCGCAGAGCCATCGGCTCCACCCGCCCCACCCGCGCCAGCAGCCAAGGCCGAGCCGATTGCGCCTTCACGCCCTGCGCCCGCCCCGCCGCCCGCAGCCCCGCCTGTGGCGGACGATGCCGCGCCAGTGGCTGCAGACCACCGGGCGCCAACCATCCCGCCGGAGGAAGCGCCCGAGGATGTCGGGATCTGGCGCGAACGCGACCCCTTGCCGGCGCTGAAGATGCACCCGCGCACCGCCCTGCCGACGTGGGAACCCGGCGCGGCGCCGCTGGAGGATGTGTCGCCCGTTGGGCCCGCGCGCCCGCGCCGCGGCGGCTGGCGCATCAGCCGCCGCGATGCGCTCATCTTCACCATCATCGGGGGAGTTTGGTTGCTGGGCCGCGCTGGGCTGCTACCCGTGGCGCGCCAACGCCCGCGCCCCACCGCTGTGCCCACGGTGGCGCCCACCAGCCCGGC
This sequence comes from Thermomicrobiales bacterium, assembly GCA_047605145.1. Classification (GTDB taxonomy): domain Bacteria; phylum Chloroflexota; class Chloroflexia; order Thermomicrobiales; family UBA6265; genus JACCXM01. Next base: position 551 of record JASGGF010000025.1, read on the forward strand.
GGCTGCGCCGGCCGTGTCTGCTGCAGAGTTCCGGTCCCTACAGGCGCCTCTGAAGGGTGACAATTCAGATGCCACCCGCGCCCTTGTCCAGTTCAACGGCGACGATTTCACGGCGCGCATGGCGAACACGGTGCTCCGCCTTGCGGTGACGCAGCCGGACGGGTGGGGCATCGTCACGTTCGCGACGCCGCCGGTCGAGGGTGGGTTCATCTACGAGGTTGTCGCCCGGCCCGTCGTGGGTCAGGGCGAGCTACTCGTGACCCTAACCGACGCGAAAACGCGGACCATCTGGATCTGGGCGTTCGATCTGGCGGCGCGCACGTGGTCTATCGCGCAGGACCGACAGGCGGGCAGAGGGCGACAAGAGATCACCGAGCCCCGCAGCTACGCGGCGATCGCCGCTGCTGGGGAGCCGCTGACCGTCAGCTTGCGGCGCCGAAACCGGTACGTTGCGTTGTCGATCAACCGGATGATGGCGTCTACGTCGCTGCTGGACAAGCTGCCGCCCTTTCTCAATCCCCTCGAGCCGGGAGTTGGCGCAATGATGCCCCCAGAGACCAGCCCGGAGGACGCGCAGGTGTTCTGGGTGGCTGTCGAGGACGCCCGGCTGGCGCACGCGGCGGCGTCGTAGCGTCGTGCGTGCGGCAATCGTGACTGCCGCTCCCTCATTCCTGCAGGTACGACAGCATGACTGCGTTGAAGGCATCCGGCTCCTGCATGTGGCCGAAGTGGCCGCAGTTGGGCAGCAGCGTGAGCTCGGCGCCGGGGATGGTGTCCGCCAGATAGCGGCTGTGGGGTTCGGCGATGACCTCTTCCTGCGCGCCCGCCAGAATCAGGAACGGCGTGGTGATCGTGCGGAGTTGCTCGGCGGTGTAGGCCGGCTCGGTGGCGTACAGGTCGCCCAGCGCGGCGGTGAAGCCGTCACGCAGCTCCGGCGCGGGGGAGAGGCGGGCGTAATCATCGGCCGTGCGCGACAGGAAGGCGGTGAACACCCCCATCTCCTCCGGCGGCGTGCCTTGCCGGTAGCCGCCGAGGTCCGCGTTCGCCCCGAACGCCACCACCCGGCCCAGCCGCTCCGGCCGGCGTAGCGCGAGATCGAGGCCGATGATGCCGCCATCGCTCCAACCGACAAGGTGCGCGCGGTCGATCCCCAGCAGATCGAGGACCCCCACTACGTCGTTCGCCATCTCCGCGTAGTGCAGCGGTTCGCCGTTCCACGGCGAGCGGCCATGCCCCCGGCTGTCGAGCAGGATCACCCGGTACCCCGCCTCCAGCAGCGCCGGAACCTGCCACCCCCAGTGCTCGCTGTGGGTATCGCCGCCGTGCACCAGCACCACCGGCTCCCCCGCCGGATCGCCCGTTTCCGCGAACGCGATCTCGGCGCCGTTGAGCGTGGCGGAGCGCCAGTCGAGCGGCGGCAGCGGCGGCAGCGCATCCTGCGGCGCGGGCACGCTCGGCACGCTGGGTGGGATGGACGAGGGTGCAGGATCACTCACAGGGCAAATGCCTTCCGGGTTCCGGGGATGCGCCGCGATCCGCGCGACGGCGTCTGCGCCGGATGATACGGCGCTGCCCGCCGCGCTGCTGCCCCATTTCTCGCCGCGCGCCGTCCGGAACTTTGCCCCTAACGCTGTCATTCCGAACCCGCAGGCGAGGAATCGTGCACCCCCAACCACCGGGTAAACGGCGCCCTTCTCCGATGCCTACCGCGAACCTTTGCCCTTACCCCGCTTCCACCATCGCGGCGGTGCAAGGAGGGACGAAGGCGCCGTGACCTTGGAGTTGGCGGTGCGCGATCCTTCGACTTCGCTCGGGATGACGCCGAGGTGGCGAAGTTTCGCGGTGAGGAGCGGAGAGTTGGCGCCGGGGTAGCGAGGATGGGGGTGGGCGATTCCTCACCTGCGGGTTCGGAATGACAGCGTTGGGGGCGAGGACTCGCGGTGGGCATCGGAGCGTGGGCGCCGTGACCTGCAGTTTGGGGGTGCGCGGTCCCTCCTGCGGTCGGGACGACATCGGGGTGGGTGGCTCCGGGGGGGGGTGGGCGCGGGGGTGGGGGGGAAACGCGGGGTGGGGGGGGAGAAGCGCAACGGAGGGGCCGCATTGGCCCCTCCGTGCTCACACGCTCAACGCGCCGCGCGCTAGGAGTCGAGGTAATCCAGCACGATCTTCGTGAACTCCTCCGGCTGCTCGAACAGCGCGAAGTGGCCGGTGTCCGGCATGATCACCAGCTCGGCGTCCGGAATCAGCAGCGCCATCAGCTTCGTCTGGTTGAGGTCGATCGCCTCTTCCTTCGCGCCGTCCAGAATCAGGAACGGGGTGGTGATGGTGGTCAGCTGCTCGTCGGTGTAGTTCGGCTGCGTCGCCCACATGTTGCCGATGTTGGCGAGGAACGCGTCCCACTTCTCCGGCGCCGGCGAATTCGCTTGATACTCTGCGGAGGCTCGCTCAACGTAGGCGCCGAACACCGGGTTCGTCCCGACATCGAGGCGCACCCCGGTCGGGTCGTAGTTCGCGCCGTAGGCCACCACCTTGTTCAGCCGATCAGGATCGGTCAGCGCGATCTCGAGGCCGATGATGCCGCCGTCGCTCCAGCCGATAATATCGGCCTTGTCGATCTTCAGGTGATCCAGCAGGCCGATGACATCCTTCGCCATCTGCGCGTAGCTGATCTGCGCGTCATCGAAGGAGGAGTGGCCGTGGCCCCGGCTGTCCATGGTGATGACCTCGTGGCCATCCTCCACCAGCGCGGGGATGATGGCGCCGAAGTGATCGCCATTCGAGAGGCCGCCGTGCAGCAACAGGATGGGGTTGCCGTTCCCCTCGCCGTAGACCTTGTAATAGATGGAAACGCCGTTGATCTCGGCGGTCTGCCCCTCGGCGGTCAGCGTGTTCGGGATCAGCGAATCCTGCGGCGGCGCCACGGCGACGGGCGTGGCGTCCTGCGCCAGCGCGGCCAGCGGCGAGCGCGCCGGGGCGATGCACCCGAGCAGCGCGGCGGTGACAGCAGCTGAGGAGATGAGCGTTCGTCGGTTCATGGGCAGTTCCTTTCCCGGAAAGTTGAGTGACTTGTCGAGTATAGCGCGGTAGCACGCGATACTCACGATTACTCCACGACTTGAGCGCCGTTGCGCACGACGCTGTCGAAGGCCAGATTGGCGGGCTTGGCAAGGCGCAGCACATCGCGCATGCGGCTGATCGAATCGTGCAGCCGCTTCGGGGTCCAGCCGACGGCGGTCAGGATCTCCCCGGCGTCGTCCAGCCCGGCGCGGGCGATAATCCCCTTCTCATTCAGCGCCCACGCGCCGCGTGTGGCCAGCCGCGCGTGCGCGCTGGCCAGCACCGCCCGCGCCAGCAGGCCCGCCACGCCGGTGGCCTCGCCCCGGTCGGCGTGCGCCTCCGCCACCATCAGCGAGAACGCGGCCTCGCCCTCCCAGCGCGGCGGCGCGGTGCGGCGCAGCTCCGCCGTAAAGCTGGGGCGGGGCACATTGCCACGCAGCACCGTCCCCATCGCCAGTTCGCCGGCGAGGGTGTACGTTGGCAGGCCCGTGATGTGGCCGGCCACGAAGTCGATCTCGAAGCGCCCGGCGTTCGACTCCTCGATCCAGTGCTCCACCACGTCCAGATCGCGGTAGAGCAGATCGACGCGCTCGCCATCCACCTCCAGCCACGCGCCGCCGTTGACGATGCGGCCCCACTCGCCCGGCTCCACCACCTGCCCGGGGTAGCCCAGCGCGCGGATGGCCTCGGTGTCGATGGAGCCCCGGTAGTAGAGGCCGAAATCCCAGTCGCTGTCCGGGCGGGCCATGCCGCGCGCCCGGGAGCCCCCCAGCGTAACCGCCTTCACGCCCGGCACGCGGGCTACTCGTTCCACCACGGTCGTGACGCTCATGGTCCTGCTCCCGCTCCGTTTGCGCTCCGGCATCTGGGCCGGCCTCGGCCACTGCGCGACGATCTGCGCCAAGTGTCGCGCGCCGCCGCCGCCTCGCACCACGGCGCGGCGCACGATGGCGGCGCGGCAAAATCGTGCAGCGGCGCGATTTTGGTGCAGATCGCACAAGGCGCGACGCCACTGGCAGCGTGACACGATCTGCCGCATCATCCCCGCAGCGATTGTGGCGGTGAAACCTCTCGGGAGCGGTCATGGCGAAACAGGCGGCGGATGTCATCATTGTCGGCGGCGGCGCCAGCGGCGCGGGGGCGGCGTGGCGGCTGGCCCGCGCGGGCTACCGGGTGCAACTCTTCGAGCAGTTCGGCGTGGGCCACAGCGAGGGTAGCTCGCACGGGCCATCGCGCATGATCCGGCTGGCCTACGACCGGCCAGAGTACGTGGCGATGGGCAAGGCGGCCTACCAGTTCTGGCACGATCTGGAGGCGGAATCGGGCAAGACGCTGGTGACCATGACCGGCGGCCTCGATATCGGCCAGCCGGACGCCTACCACCTACCGGAGGTGGAGGAAACGTTCGCCGCGCTGGGGATGCCCTACGAGAAACTGGACAAGGCCCAGATCGAGGCGCGCTTCCCGGAGCTGAACCTGCCGGAGGGCACGGTCGGCATCTACTCGCCGGACTACGGCATCCTCTCCGCCGGAACCTGCGTGGTCACGCTGATCGAACAGGCGCAGAAGGCGGGCGCCGAAATCCACGACCATGAGGCCGTGCTGGCGGTGGAGCCGGACGCCACCGGCGTGACGGTGCGCACGGCGCAGGGCGAATATCGCGCGCGCAGCGTGATTCTGGCGGCAGGTTCGTGGGTGGGGGCGCTGGCGGCCTCGCTGGGGGTGGAGCTTCCGCTGACAGTGTTGCAGGAGCAACTCGCCTTCTTCGCGGTGGAGGACCCGGCGGCGCACGCGCCGGGCACGATGCCGCTGATCATCCACCGTTACCCCGGCACCACCACCATCGGCTCGTACTTCCCGATCCACGATCACACCGGGATCAAGATGATGATCGACCGCGTGGGCGAGGCAGTGGATCCGGCCAGCGAGGACCGCGCCATCGACGAGCAGCGGCTGGAAGACCTGCGCGCCTACGCCACCAGCATGATCCGGGGCTGCACGGGCGAGGTGCTGGAGACGACCAGCTGCCGCTACACGATGACGGCGGACGAGGATTTCATCATCGAGCTGCACCCCGATTTCCCGCACGTGGTGATTGCGTCCGCCTGCTCCGGCCACGCCTTCAAGTTCGCGCCGGTCATCGGCCAGATTCTCGCCGACCTCGCGCTCACTGGCGAAACCGAGTACCCCATCGAGCTCTTCCGCCTTGATCGCCCCAGCCTCGCCGTGCCGTGGAACCGCGAGATCCCGGTGGCGCACAGCCCTGTGTGAGGGGGAGCCGCTTCGCTCAGGGGGTGACGGGCTGCGCCCTCAGGGGGTGTAGGGGGGTGAAGGAGGACGGGAGGAACGAAGGGGTCTTAAGGGGAAAGTTGAGACTGGAAGAGGACAGGCAGCGAGGTTTCTTCCCTCGTCGTCCTCTCTTCCTTCACCCCCCTACACCCCCTGAGGGCGCAGCCCGTCACCCCCTGAGCGCAGCGCCACCCCCTACGTCCCGCAGGGCGTCCGTGAACCGCGCCGGGTCTTCCTGCGGCGGGTTGTGGCCGACGCCGGGGAAGTCGCGCACCTCGTAGGGGCCGCGGAAGTGCGGCGCGTCGTCCGCCGCGTCGCCGAGGGGGATGCCGTCGTCGACGCCGGTGATGGCGATGGTCGGCGCCACGATGACTGGTTGCGCGGCAAGGGCGCGCTCGGCGGCGTCGTACTGCGGGTCGCCGGGGGCCGCGCCGCGCCGGTGCCGGTAGGAGTGGATGACGACCTCCACGAAATCGGGGTTATGCAGGCTGGGCGCGCTGCGGGCGAACGCGGCGTCGATATCCGGCCAGCTTGGGGACCAGTCGCGCCAGAGCAGCCGGGCGATATCCTCCCGGTTCTGCTCCAGACCGGCCACGCCCGCCGGGGTCTGGAAATAGTGCTGGTACCACTTCGCCTTCTCGCGGGCGGCCCCCACCGGGTCCTCGCCGTGGGCGATGTTCTGGATGTTGTAGCCATCGACGCTGACCAGCCCTAGCACCCGTTCCGGGTGCAGCGCGGCGGTGACGCAGGCGGCGCGCCCGCCCCAGTCGTACCCCGCCAGCACCGCCCGCTCGATGCCGAGGGCGTCCATCAGCGCCACGACGTCCGCGCCGATGGCGGCCTGCTGCCCGGAGCGCATCACGCCCGGGCGCAGCCGGGTGCGCCCGAAGCCGCGCAGCGCCGGCACGATCACCCGCGCCTCCGGCCCGGCCAGCAACCTGCTGACCTCCTCGTAGCTCAGGGGATCGTAGGGAAAGCCGTGCAGCAGAATGAACGGCACGCCAACGGCGGCGCCGGCCTCGTGGTAGGCGATCTCGACATCCGGGGTGGCGGCAATGGACCAGTCGTCAGGGTGCATCCGGGCTCCTGTGCGCGCGTCGGCATCATCAGGGTGTGCGCTTGCGCGAACCATGCCACGTGCGCGGCCTCCGTGTCTCGAGCGCAGTCGAGACCGCCGGAGAAGCCCTCACCCCCAACCCCTTGTCATCCCGACCGTTTGCGGAAGGTGCGTCTGGCGGGGCAGGGAGCGGGGTTCGGCGGTGGGATGCGAGCTGTCGCGCCCGGGCCACATCGGGTCATCCCACGCGCCGTCGCGTGATCTCGTCGGTGGCGTAAGCGAGACGGCGGACGAGGTCGCTCCACTTCGGTTGAGATGACACGGGTGGCGCCCACCGCACAGGCCCCCACAAAGCGTGCAAAACGCACACTGTCGGGATGACAAGGGGTTGGCGGCGTCGGGGAGGGAATCTAGCGTCACTATGCCGCATCTGGCGCGGCTGTCCAGGGCGCGAGCCCCTCTCCCGCGCATCAGGAGAGGGGTTGGGGTGAGGGCTCGCCGGGGTCTTGGAGCCGCCCAATTCCTAGATGTCGCCGCCGGCGCGGCCCGGCGTGGCCGGCAGCGGTGGGCGCGGCTCCAGCAGGATGCGGCGCAGCGCCTCGCCATCGGCGCAGTTGGGCCACGTGGGGCCGTCACGGCGCAGCGCGTCCAGCAGCGCGGGGAGTTCGCCGGGCGCGGAGCCCCACCACCCGGCCCAGATCGCGTCGCCGGTCAGGGGAATGCCGCAGGCGCTGCACTCGTAGGCGGCCAGACACCAGAAGCGTGGCTGCCGTGGATCCCGCACGGGCGCTACGCGGAAGAGGCGCTGGTCTTCGCCTACGCGCAGGAACACGCCAAGGCCCGCCGAGCCACGGAGTTCAATCGACTGGATCGGCGAATCAGCCATGCCTAGGGGTGTCCTTGCTGCGAAGAATGACGCCGGCAACGGAGGGGGTCGCTACGCTGGTTGGCTGAGCCAGACACTCGCGGGCGATTGCGGCGCAGATGTTCACGACGCCTCCGACTGCTCGCGATCATCCGTGATCGGGGAGCCGAGCGATGGGGGCAATGCCACGTGGGGCATTGCAGCCCGCGCCAGAATCGGAGACATGCGGAAATGGCGATCTCCGGGACCGGCGTCCACATCATACCATAATGTGAGGTGAAAGCGCCATCTCGCGTGGCTTGTCGCCTCTCGCCGCTCAGGCGGCGCTGGTTTCGGCTTGCAGAAACGCCAGCAGCCAGCTTTCGCATTCGTCCAGCAGCGGGTTCTGTTCGGCGGGCAAGCAGATCTCGTCAGCGGGCCACGGGCCATCGGCGTAGCGCTGCAGAATGGCCGGGTAGATGTAGGAGGAGCGGCAGACGGTGCGCGTGTTGCCAAGGCGCGCCGCCGCCGCGTCAACTGCCGCCACGATAGCGGCGTTCCGCTCCCGCTCGGTGTCGCCGCAGGCGGTCTCGCGCAGGATGCGGCAGGCCTGCACCGTGCCGGCCCACGTGCGGAAATCCTTGGCGGTGAAGGGCTCGCCGCTGATCTCCTGCAGATAGTCGTTGACGCCGTCAGAGGTGATGGGCCGCTGATCGCCGTCGTCATCGAGGTACTGGAAGATCTGCTGGCCCGGCAGCTCCTGTAGCCGCTTGACGATGGTCGCGACGCGCTGGTCCTTCAGGTCGACCTCGTGCTCCTTACCGCTCTTGCCGGCAAAGTTGAAGCGCACCCGGGCGCCTCGCACGTCGACGTGGTCCTCCTGCAGGGTGGTCAACCCGAACGAAGCGTTCTCCCGGGCGTACTCCTCGTTGCCAATGCGAATCAGGGTTTCATCCAGCAGCCGGACCACCGTGGCCTCGATCTTCTCGCGGGGCAGCCCGGCGCGTCGCAGATCGTGCGACACCTGCTCACGAATGGTGGGCAGCGCCTGCCCGAAGGCGGCCATCCGCGCGAACTTGGCGGCGTCTCGCGTGGCGCGCCACCGCTCGTGGTAGCGGTACTGCTTGCGGCCGCGCGCATCGCGCCCGGTCACCTGAATATGGCCGCGCGGATCGGGGTTGATCCAGACATCGGTCCACGCTGGCGGAATCACCAGCGCGTCCAACCGGTCCCGCTCCTGCGTGCGGCGGATGATCTTGCCGTCGCGGTCCCGGTAGCGCCAGCCCTTTTTGGTCGTTTCGCGGGTGATGCCGGGGCGGCCCAGATGCGTGAAACGCAAGCCAGCGGCCTCGGCGGCCGCTTCGGAATCGTGCGTGATATCCGCCTCCAGGGAGGCGGCGTTGGTGGTGGGCACGTTTTGGCTTTCCGTGATCAGGCGACGCGGCCGGGCGTTTCGATAACAGGCGCGTCGGTTGCGTTCGCAGGCACGCGCCAGCCGTGCGTGATTTCCCAGTAGCGGCGGCGCACGCCCAGCACGCTGATAGTTGCGTGGGTGGGTGGCGGGGCGAAATCCAGCGCAGTGTCGGTATCGGTCAACGTGATGACGATGGGCGTTGCCGTTCCGCGAACGCGGGAGCCAGAGCGAGATCCGAAGGCTGGGCGGCGAGCGCGCCAGGGGTGCGCGCGATGAAACACCACGGTTGTTGTCCTTTTGTTGCTCGGGGGCGGGGCCCTGCCGCGATGAAGCAACTCCCGTGCCACCCCGGCACGGTCGCCAGGCGGCTTGGCCCGATCAAATCCGACTGCTATAGTCGGAAATTGTGACCGCACCGGATCGGGCGGCGAGATGACGACCGACACAGGAGCAGCAACACCGTGAATCACGAGCAGAATGCGCGCGGCAGCGTGTTGAGCCGGCGCCGGATGCTGGGCGCCATGGGGGCCGTGACGCTGCTGGCGAGACCGCAGGGCTTGCTGGCGCGGCAGGCGACGCCGGAAGCCACGCCCAATGGAGGCTGGAGCTTCACGGATGATGCCGGCAAGACGCTGGAACTGCCGGAGCGGCCGCTGAAGATCGCTGCGGACCTGAATGCGGCCAGCGCCCTCTGGGATTTCGGGATTCGCCCGGTGGCGGTCGCCGGCTACACGGTCGATACCGACGCCGCCTGGGGAAATGTGGACCGCGACACGCCGGTGATCAACACGGCGGCGGGCTCGTCCGTGCCTGATCTGGAGAAGCTGCTGGCGGACGATATCGACCTCTTCGTCACCATCTACTGGGGCAACGAGGAGAATCCCTATCAGTGGAGCTTCCCAGATAGCGCCGATTACGACCGCGTCAACGCGGCCGTGCCGGTGATCGCCATCTCCGGCTCCGGGCGGGCGGACCACAATGCCGAGCGCTTCGCCGAGCTGGCGGCCTCCCTGGGCGCGGACCTGGATTCGCCGGAGATGCAGCAGGCGAAGGCCGACTACGAGGCTGCCGTCGCGGAGTTTACGAAGGTGGTGGAGGAGAAGGCGGATCTCAGCTCCGTCTTCATGTACGCCGATCCCACCGAGCTGTACATCGCCTACCCGCCGATCTGGGCGGACCTGGCCATGTACCAGGGCCTGGGCATGAATATCGTCGTGCCAGACACCGTGCCCGATGGCGACTACTGGGAGCAGCTGAGCCTGGAGCAGGCCGGCAAGTATCCCTCAGACCTGCTTTTCCAGTCCTCGCGCACCGGCACCCTCTCGCTGGAGGAACTGACCACGCACCCGACCATCGGCAAGCTGCCGGCGGTGGAGGCGGGGCAGACGTACGCGTGGGACCAGGACTTCGTCCAGAGCTACCAGGGGCTGGCGAAATCACTGGCGTACTTCACCGGGGCGCTGCAGGGCGCCGAGAAGGTCACCGAGTAACCGGACGATTCGACGATTACGCGAACAGGGAGCGCCACAACCATGGGGATGACACGCCGGAGCGCGTTGGCCGGGCTGGGCAGCCTGGCGGCTTTGAGCATCGTGGGGCGCGGAGCCAGCGCGCAGGACGCGACCCCGCAGGCGTCGCCGGCCACGGGAGAGTGGACCTTCACCGATGACGCCGGCAAGACGGTCACCCTGCCGCAGGCGCCGAAAGTGGTGGTGGCGGACCTGAACGCTGCCTCCTCGCTCTGGGACTTCGGGGTGCGGCCGGCGGCCATCTCCGGCTGGACGGTCGAAACGGACGCCGCCTGGGGCAATGTTGACCGCAGCACGCCGAACATCAACGCGAACGCGGGCGCGCCGGACCCGGATATCGAGAAGCTGCTGACGATCAAGCCGGATCTCTTCGTGACGATCACCTGGGGGCCGGAGGAGACCAGCGGCGAGGCGCCGTATGCCTGGAGCTTCACCGACGAGGAAAGCTACGAACGCATCAACGCCATTGTGCCGGTCGTTGGCATCTCCGCTACCGGCCACGCCGACGCCAACATGGCCAGCTTCGCGCATCTGGCGGAGCTGCTGGGCGCGGACCTGAACACGCCAGAACTGGTTGAGGCGAAGGCGACCTTCGATGAGCGAGTGGCGGCGTTCTCCGAGGTGGCGAAGGCGAAGGCGGACCTGGCTTCGCTCTTCGGCTCCGCCGGCGCTGACCAGTTCTACGTCGCCAGCCCGCGGGACTGGGCCGATCTCTCCTGGTATCAGCAACTGGGCTTGAACATCATCGAGCCGGATGTGCCGCCACTGGGCTACTGGGAGGCACTGAGCATCGAGCAGGCAGGCAAGCACCAGCCGGATGTCTTCTTCCAGTCCACCCGCGCCGGCTCGCTCACCAAAGAGGAACTGGAGAAGACCCCGCCCTACGACAGCCTGCCCGCCGTGAAGGCCGGGCAGGTGGCCCCCTGGAACCAGGACTTCATCCAGAGCTACCAGGGCCTCGCCGCCGCCCTCGAAATCATGATCACCGCGCTGACCGACGCGAAGAAGGTCACCGGGTAACGAGGGGGAGCCGCTTCGCTCAGGGGGCGCCGCCTTTGGCTCAGGGGGTGTAAGGGGGTGAAGGAGAACGAAGGGGACGAACCTCGTCGTCCGTCGTACTCCCTACACCCCCATGCACCCCCTGAGCGCAGCGGCGCCCCCTGAGGGCGAAGCCCGGCTCCCCCTCAGGTACGCTTCGTCTGCCCCGGAGCGCGGCAGCGCCAACCGGTAGGGGCCGTGCCGATTGCCGGAGGCCCCGATGGCAGCCCCTGTTCGTGCCCCCATGCTCACCGATACGCTCATTGACCGCGTGCTGCAGGCGCAGCGCCGCGAGGTCTGCGTGCCCAACGGCTGGGGCTGCGCCGCCTGGCCGCAGCGCGCAGCGGCGGCGCTGGATACGCTACGGCCCGATGGCTGGTGCCAAATCGGCTGGATCGAGCGCGTTGGCCACGGCAAGATCAAGGCGTCCCTGCGCGTTGGGGTGTGGTGGCAGATCGACACCGGCGAGCTGCGCCGGGAGTAGCGGCGATCAGGCGCTGCGCCGCCGCACCGGCACGGTGACCTCGTTGCGGCGGTCCGCCGGCGGCGTCCACGGCGGGTCGTAGCCGAAGAAGCCGGGCGCGCCGTCCGCTTCCCAGGCGCTGCTCAGCAAGCTTTGCATGAGCGCAGCGGTCTTCTGCTCCACCAGCGCATCCCCCGCGTACCCGGCAAAGCGCAGCGCCGCGAGGGTTTGCGCCGGCATCGCCGCCAGCTGCACCGCCGCGTTGCCGGGTTGCGGCAAGGAATCGGCGCGGTACTCCGCCGGCATGAAGAAGCGCATCACGTGGCCGCCGCCCGCCGGGTCCATCGCGACCGGCGCTGTCATGGCGATGGGCGTGTCGTCCCCCTGCCGCTCCTTCGCGAAGATGTAGTTCGCCAGCCGCTCGAAGGCGGCGTCCTGCCCCTCCTGAATGCCGTCGCCGTCGTTCATCGGCGTCTCGGCGGTCAGACGCGGGGCGTATTCGCGGATCTCGGCCTCGCCCGCGTGATCGATCACGCGGTAGGCCAGCGTTTCGTCCTCTGGTTCATGCGCCATGCGTGACACCCTTTCCGCGTGCGCCGCGTTGCTGGTGTGAAACGGCGCGCCGGGGCGTCCGGCAGCGTCAGCAGGGGCCAATGCATACGCCGCGCCACTGCACCACTCCCGTGTCTCGAGCGTGTCGAGAACGCTTGCTGTGAATTCGCTATGGCGAGGTGGATTGCTCCGGAAAAGCCCTCACCCCAACCCCTCTCCCGATGCGCGGGAGAGGGGCTTTGGCCGCCGCGGATCGCGCTACTCTGCGCGTGGTGACGCCAGAGTTCCACCACAGGGCTGCCTGTCGGCTCCCCTCTCCCGCGCATCGGGAGAGGGGTTGGGGTGAGGGCTTTTCGCCGTTTCGGGCGTGCCGGTGGTAATTCACAGCAAGCGTGAGAGGCCTCGTTGGGTCGCCATGAAGCACGAGGTCTCCCGACAGGCTTGAGACACGACGGGCGTGCGCGAGACACGAGGGAATGCGCGCGCGGGAATCGGGTTTATCGACGGTCAACAGGAGGATGCAAGATGGAATCACCACGGCAGGGAACATCGCGGCGGGTCGCGTTGCAGGTCGCCGGGCTAGCGGGGCTGGCTGGTGTACTTGGCAACGCCCGCCTCGCCGGGGCGCAGGGCACGCCGGCGGCAGACGCGGGTGGCGCGGGCGGGCTGGTGCTGGCGCAGGCGTTCGCCAGCGGCACGCTCTTCCCGACGCAGGGCGATGCGGACGCGCCGCCATACACCCTCATCCTGTGGGGCGCGGCGGGGCGCGGTCTGCTGGCGTACAGCGGCGAGTGGCTGGCGGTGATTTCCGGGGAGGCGTTGCTGGCCGCGCTGCAGGCGGGCGCGCGGCCGCAGGCGGCGCTGGTGCTGCCGGCCCCGGCGGATGGCTCCGGCGCGCAACAGGCGTGGGGGCTGACGCTCGCCCTCGGTGAGCCCGGCTCCGATGAGGACGCGGTCACCTATCAAGGTGAATTGCTGCCCGATGCCGCTGCCTCGGACTGGCTGGGCACGGCGGTGACCGCGCCGGAGGGCGCCGCCACCTTCGGGCCGGGCTACCTGCTGCTGACCGGGCTGGATGGCGTCGATATCAGCGAGAACGCCACGGTGCGCCTGCCGCTCACCTAGCTCCACGCGGGCGTCTGGCGCGGCCCCTTCCCCTCCCGTACCATCCTGCCACGGGATCGTGGGAAGACAGGAACGGGTGGAGGGGGCATGCTGCCCATCGGGTTGGGGTTGGGGGCGGCCGCGAGCATCGCGGTCTCCAGTAGTGTCGCGGGGCTCGCCTCGCGGCGGCGCACACCGTACGTCGTGGCCTTCTGGTCGCAGATGGTGCAGTTGGCGGTCTGCCTGACCCTGCTGCTGGTGCTGCGGCCGGGCCGGCTGGATGGGCAGACCGTAGCCGGGTTGGCGGCGGGGGTGGTCGGCGGCATCGGGATGGCGCTGAACTATCAGGCCATGGCCGCCGGGGCGCTCTCGCTGGTAGCGCCGATCACCGCTTGCTCGGTGGTGGTGCCGGTCATCTTTTCCGTCGCCACCGGGGAATCGCTCTCGGCGCTGGCGGCCGCTGGCATCGTCGCCATTATTGCCGGCGTCGTCATCGCCTCCATGCAGTCAACGCCTATTCCGGAGGACCCCACCGACACCACCCCCGCCGGCGACCGCCGGGCGCTGGCGCTGGCCATTGGCGCGGCGCTGGCCTACGGCGGCTTCTTCATCCTGATCGATTTCGCGCCGGACACCACCGGCATGGGCGTGCTGTGGACCGCCATCGGCGTGCGCATGGGCGGCGTGGCGGTGCAAACGCTGCTGCTGGCCACGAACCGGCGCGGCGGCATCTGGCCCGGCGCCGTGGCGCCATTCGTCATCGTCTCCGGGCTGCTCGATTTCTCCTCGCTGCTGCTGATCAGCTTTGGCGCGCTGACCGCGTCGTACGCGCTGGTCACCGCCCTGTGCGGCCTCTACCCGCTCATGGTGATGGTCATCGGCGTGCTGCTGCTGGGCGAGCGCCTGACCCGCGTCCAGAGCACTGGGGCGATCCTCGCGATCGCCGGGGTGGTGCTGGTCAGCCTGTAGGGCTCCGCGCGGGCAGCAGCACCCGCGAACCCGTGGTTTCCCGAGGTGATTTCCCGGCACTATGGCCTGATCATGTTGCAGCGGGGCCACCGTAGCGGCCGCGATGGCTTCGTGCAGAGTTCCGGGAGGACACGGCGTGGACCCACGACACTTCGATGCGTTGGCGCAGGGCCTCTCCGCCGGGATTACCCGCCGGAGGCTCCTTGCGCTGGCGGCGGCCGCGCCAGTGCTGGGCGGGCTACTCGGCCTGCTTGACAGTGAGGATGCTGGCGCCAAGGACCGCCGACGCCGCCGCAAGCAGCGCCACAAGCGCCGCAAGAATCCCGGCGCCCGCAAGGGAACGCGGTCGCCGAAGAGGAAGCCGCAGCCGGCTGCATGCGTGCCGCAATCAGTGGCGCAGACCTGTGATGGCAAGTGCGGCAGCGTCACGAACAATTGCGGGCTGACGGTTCCGTGCGGCTCCTGCGCCTGCCCCGCTCCCTGCCCGTCCTGCTTCGTCTGTCAGGAACACGGCCAGAACATCCCCGCGAGTTGTGAGGCCGATCCCGCGCAGCAGGGCCAGACCTGCGGCGATCCCGGGCAGGTCTGCCAGCCGGGCGGCGCCTGCGTCTGCGACGGCGGTAGCTGCGCGGGCGGCCAGCGCTGCGTGGCCGGCGCCTGTGTCTGCGACAGCGTCAGTTGCGCCGCCGGCTGCTGCGATGGGCTGACCTGCCACATCGACGATGACGCGGCCTGCGGGACCAATGGCGGCGCCTGCCAGACATGTCCCTCGCCGCAAACGTGCGGTGGCGGCGGAACCGCCGGGACCTGCGGCTGCACGCCCGATTGCGCCAGCAAGGCCTGCGGCGCGGCGGACGGCTGCGGCGGCGTCTGCCAGACCGGCAGTTGCCCCACCTGCCAGACCTGCGTGGCGGGCGTGTGCGGCGCGGATGCGGCGCAGGAGGGCGATTGCTGCGACGGCGCGAGCGGCGGCAAGCAGTGCCTGAGCGGGAGCTGCGAGGCGAAGGCGACGCTGGCCCAGTGTCAGGGGCGGCTCAACGACGGATCGGGCTACGACCACCCGACCGGGCCGGTCTGCGGGCAAGAGGCGCCCTGCTCCGAATACTCCCCCGGCATGTGCGCCAACAGCATCCACACCTGCCAGTATGGCCCCAACGGCGCCGGGGTGTACTGCACGAAGAACCAGGATCCCACCTGCAACGCCCAGTCTTGTCCCGCCGGGAAGGCCTGTTGCGGGTTCAGCTGCTACGACCCCGACTTCTAGCCGGTAGCGCGGGGTAGGGGGCGCCATCGCGTCCCCTGCCCCGCCGCGCGGCGCTCTGCAATACTCCCCGCGGCTCTGCGGCCGGCGCGTGCGTTCGCGCATCCGGCCGCCCGGCGCCGCCGCCATGATTCCGGGTGACCTGCGTGACCACCGTGCCCGATTCGCTCCCCACCGCACCCACCACCCCGCGCGTCTTCGTGGCCCACGTCCAGACCGGCGGCGCCCGGCGCGATGCCCTGCGCGGCGAGATCACCGCGCCCGCCTCCGGCTCGGCGCACGCGGGCTGGGGGCTGCGCGTCTCCGGCGTGCTGCACCCGGCGGCGGGCGAGGTTGCGCGCATCGAGGCAGTCACGCCGGGGCAAATTCTGGCCAGCGCCGCCACCGGGCCGAAGGGGACGGAGGGGCAGCCCTTCACCCTGCTGGTGAACACGCTCGATCTGCCGCTGGACTTCGAGTTTCGCCTGCGCGGCGTGCTGGCGGATGGCGGGCGGGTCAAGTTCGCCACCGTGCGTGGGCGGCGCGAGCCGCTGCGCGGGCGAGAGCCGGTCACGCTGCAGCCGCTGATCGTCACCTCGCTGGGGCGGATGGGCACCACCCTGCTGATGAAGCTGCTGGCCGCGCACCCGGGCGTGGTGACGTACGACCGGCCGCCGTTTGAGGCGCGCGGGGCCAAGTACTGGGTCCACCTGCTGGGGGTGCTGAGCGCGCCCACCGACCCGGTGAAGCAGATCGGCGCGCCGATGGAGTTCCACGCCAACCCCATAGCGGTGGGCGGCAACCCGTTCTACAGCAGCGAATTTCAAGCCTGGCCGGCAGTGGAGGACTGGATGGGCGGCGAGTACATCACCGACCTCGCCACCTTCTGCCAGCAGAGCATCGACGGCTGGTACCTGGCCACGGCGGAGGCGCAAGACAAGCCGACTGCGCCGCTGCGCTACTTCGCGGAAAAGCACTTCCCGGACGCCTACCCCCGCCGCCTGCGGGAGCTGTACCCCGCCGCGCAGGAGCTGTTCCTGGTGCGCGACTTCCGCGATATGGTCGCCTCCATGCACGCCTACAACGCGCGCAAGGGGTATGGCGATTTCGGCCGCGCCGCCGCCGCCGATGACGGCGCCTGGCTGCAAACGCTGCGGCAGGGTGTGCAGCGCCTGCACGCCGCCTGGCAGGAGCGCGGCACGCCGGCCCACCTGGTGCGTTACGAGGACCTGGTACAGCGCCCGGAAACCGCCCTCCCTCCCCTCCTCGCGCTGCTGGGGCTGGCGAATGATCCACAGACCGTGGCCGCCCTGCTGGCTGCCGCCGCGCCGGACGCGCCCGATCTGCAGGGCCACGGCACCGCCGCCTCTCCTGCCGCCTCCATCGGGCGCTGGCGGGAGGACCTGCCGCCGGAGGCGCAGGCGCAGGTGGCTGCCGAATTCGGGGAGCTACTGCGCGCATTCGGGTACGAGGAGGCGTAAGCTTCCCGGTTACTCGAAGTCCTCCACCAGCGTCATGTTGGCGGGCAGATCTGCTGGCGTGGGCAACAGGTCCCAGAGATCGCCGGTGTGCAGTCCATCCGCGCCGATGACGACGTGCTGGGACTGGATTGAGCGGTCCAGCATCCCTTCGGCGATGCTGAGCAGGGTTGCGAATGGGCGGCTCCAGCCTGCATCAATCGCCGAGACGTAGCAGCAGATGGCCAGAAACTCGTTGCGGGTCCAGCCAAGGCAGGACGCAAAGGCTCCAGAGATCGCGAGTTCCCCGGATTCCTGCGTCTCGGTCGGGAAGATCGAGCCATCGGTGGCGACGTAGGTGTCCACGCGCCGGGCGAAGCTCCCGACCGGTTCCGGGGTTTGCCCAATCCCGCCGAGGCCGTCGATGGTGTTCAGAAAACTTTGCATCAAGAGCGGCAGGAGTTCCTGCGTTGCCGTGAAGGGTGGCCCCTCAATAGAGCGGAAGACAAAGAAGTAGGCGGCTTCGTAGCGGTCTTCCGCTGCGAAGGCGCGGTGGGCCACCGCCAGGCTTTGCAGCACATCATCGCTGGCCGGCGGTGTGTTGGTTTGGGTGTCTGTGACTGGCGCTGTGGTAGGGGGCGCGTCCACTTCTGCCCCGGATTCCGGGGAGATATGGCCGCTGCCCCCACTGACGCTGCCGAGTGTGAACAGGTACTCGCCCCTGGCCGTAAACTTCTGGACAGTGTGCCCCTCGAGATCGGCGACATAGACATCGCCGGCGGAATCCACCGCAATGCCGCCCGGAAGCAGAAACTCGCCGGGGCCCTCACCGCGCTCACCCCAGGCGCGCAGTGGAATGCCGTCAGCAGAGAACACCTGCACTCGTGCGTTCGCGGAATCGGTGACGAACACGTCGCCACTGGATCCCAGCGCCAGCCCGAGCGGCCCGGATAGTTCGCCGGGGCCATCGCCGGGCGTGCCCCACTCGGTGAGGTAGCGCCCCTCCGGTGAGAGACGCTGAATCCGTGCGTTCTGGTAGTCCGCGATCAGCAAATCCCCTGACCGGGTGACGGCCAGCCCGGCAGGGGTGCTGAACTGGCCTGGCCCGGAACCGGCGCCCGGCCCGCCCCAGACCGCCAGTTCCTCTCCGTTGGGCGCCAGCACCTGCACGGTTTCCAGTTCACCACTGGTGATGTACAGCGTGCCGTCTGGTGCAGCCACGACCCAGAATGGGTAGCTGAGAGCCGCCCTCGCCGGTTCCCCCTCCCCAACGACCCCCAGCAACGCGCCGTCCATGGTGAAGCGTTGCAGCCGATTGTTTCCGAGATCGGCGACCAGCAACGCGCCGTCTGACTCCAGGGCTAACCCGGCTGGGTTCTGGAACTGGCCGGGCGCAATACCGGGGTCGCCCCACGCGTTTAGGAAGCGCCCATTGCGGTGAAACCGCTGGATGCGGTTGTTGCCGAAGTCCGCGACCAGCAGATTCCCGGCGGCGTCGGCGACGAGCCCGACCGGCTGGGTGAAGCTGCCGGCGGCATCGCTGGCTTCGCCAGCAGCGGGCCGGGGCCAATTGCCCCGCAGCGCCGCCGCCATGCCGAGCAGCGCGCCAGCCAGCAGCCGATTGGTGGCACGGCGGGTCCAACGGGATTCCAGGGAAAGACGTGGCGACATACGAGGGCTCCTGGCATGGGCGGGCGGAGCGATGCGAACGTCAGGGTATGTGCGCTGACACAGGTGGCCAAACAACTACGTTGTGCAATGATGAGTGATCTGCCACTACTATTGGTGAAATCAATCGCAGTCGTGACCCCCGAGGCGCCCACCCCATGGGGCTTCCCGAACTTGCTGTCCATCTTCGCCAGCGCAACCTGACGCAGGGCGACATTGCGGCGCGAATCGGCGTTTCCCAGCAATCGGTGTCCCAGTGGTTGACAGGGACCCGGCAGCCGAGGGAGGCGCACCAGCGTGCGCTTGCCTTGCTGCTGGGGTGTACGTTAGCGGAGTTGCAGTCACAAACCGGGTGGCAGGGCCGGGCGCAAGGGCGGGTGAACCGGGAGGTCATGCCAGAGGACCTGGCTCCTTCTCGGCCGATGATCAGCCGGGAGTCGCTGGTGCGCGAGGTCACAGGGTGGCTGGTGGCACGGCCGCCTACGCACCGCCTGATCACCTTGCTTGGGCCACCAGGCATCGGCAAGTCATATCTGGCGACGGCGGCGGCGGCAGAGTTCGCGCGCGCCTACGGTGAGCAGCAGGTTGCGATTGCCACCTTTGTGGATCTGCCGACGGGAGATCCGTCCACGCGGGTGGGCCGGGAGATTCTTGCTGCGCTTGGGTTGGCGGTAGACGGCGCGCGGTCGCCGCTGGCTCGGATCGCGGACGAGATCAACCGGCGGCAGCGCCCGTTCTTGCTCGTGCTCGATGCCTTTGAATGGGTGATGACGGCGCGTTCGCTGATCCCCGAGTTGCTGGAGCGCTGCTTCGCGCTGCGTATTCTGGTCACGAGCACCGAGGTGTTGCATCTTGGGGATCAGCAGATGCGCGTCCCACCGCTGACGTTCCCCATACTGCCAAGGCGCCTTCTTCGTTCTCAGTATGCGCAGCCGGTCCTGTTGCGGCAGGTTGCGGCGTTTCTCGGCCCGCAAGCCTCATGGGAGACCTGCGGGGCTATCGACCTGTTCGTGCAGCGCGCTCGCGCCGCGCGGCCTGATGTGCGGATCGATGCCGAGACACTTCCAGCCATTGCGGTCATCTGTTGCCAGTTGCAGGGCGTCCCGCTCCTCATCGAGTTGGTCGCCGCCGGTGCACGGTTTACCCCAGACCCGCGCGGACTGCTGGCCGATCTGGGCCAGGTGCATCGCACCGTCACGAGCAGCGACGCCGTGCGGCAGGCTGCCATTGCCCGGGTATACGAGCGGCTGCTCCCGGAGGAGCAAGCGTTGTTGCGCTCCCTGGCCATCATACCGGGCGTTTTCGGCATCAACGATGCCGCTGCCTGGATGTTGGCGCTGGAGCATGGCGTTATGCGCCTATCTGGCCGGGACGTGGCGAGAGTGAGCCGCAACATCCTTCGCCTGGTGGATGCCCACCTCATCCTGCAGGACACCTCCACGGGCCAAACGCTCTTGCTGCTGGACAGCATCCGGGCGTTTGCGCTGGAAACCCTGCATGCGTCTGGCGAAGGCGAGTTCACCATGCGGGCATTCGCCACCTGGCTCAAGGAACGGGCGCAGGTCGGGGAGAGCGCATTCGGACTGGCGCATGGAGGCGCTTTGCTGCGCGAGATCAGCCAGCTCAGTGAGTGGTTTCGCCTGGCGCTGGCCTGGTCGCTGGCGGAGTACCCCGCTGAACTCGGGGCGCCGCTGGCCGGCTCGCTATGGTGGTACTGGGATACTCGAGGCTGGTTCGACGAAGGCGCCTACTGGCTGGAACTGGCGCGCCATCAATGTGTGTCGGGCGGCAGCGAGATCCCCGGTGCTGTGTGGTTGGGAATAGGCGTGATGGCTTACCGGCGGAGAGAGGCCGCCCAGGCGGATCACGCGCTGCAGTGCGCCATGGAGGCCATGCGCCTCGCTGACGACGGCGTCGGACTGCGCTGGGCGACCGCCTACCGGGGGCTGGCGGCGGAGCAACTGGGTGATCTGGCGCGGGCGTGCACGCTGCACCACGCCTGCACGGAGCTGGCGCGCGCGGCGAACGACAGCTTCATCCTGGCGGGCTCGCTGAGCAATGAGGCCGAGATTGCCCTGACCCAGCATCGGCTCAAAGACGCCGGTGGGCTTCTGGAGGAGAGCCTGGCGCTGGCCACGAGTTTGGGAAGCACGGTGTTGCTAGGGCGAATCTGGCAGGTGTGTGGCCGGTTCTCGCTTCGCCACGATGCGTTTTCGGATGCCGGACACGCCTTCACGCTTGCATTGCGCTACGCCAGCCAGGTGGAGGAAGAGCGGATGATCGCCGTTACCTTGGAAGGGCTGGCGACAGTGGAGGCACTCGTGGGCGAGACACACCGGGCGGCGCGATTCTTCGCTGCGGCAGAAGTGCTACGCGAGGAGTCAGGGTTCCCCCGGCTTGTCCAGCACGTGGCGGAGTATGAAAGGGGGATGCATGCGGCGCAGGCGTCTCTGCCTGCGCCGGTCTTCGCTGCGCAGTGGGCGGCAGGGGAGCAGCGTATCCGGGTGGCGCTTCGCGATCTGGTCTGGCCTCATGGCTGGGCAGGCGTCTGCGAGGATGTGGTGGCGTCCCTGATGGACGACGATCCTTCCGGGACGCCAGCGCAGGGAGCTGCGCGCCCTACAGCAGAGCAATGAGCCGTTGGCGTTGTTCCGCGTACTCGTCCTCGCTGAGTTCGCCCGATTCGTGGAGACGCTTCAGGGTTTGCAGGCGGTCGAGAGTCGTCGCTTCAGGCGTTGGCGGCGCAGGCGGCGCCGTGGCGGGAGCGATTGGGGAAACGGGAGCGTCGGGAGCAGGACTCGGGAGAGCCGGCAGTGCCTGATGATTGGCGGCGAACATGGAAATGAGTGCCTGGAGCGCCTCTGTGGCGAAGCCGGAGATCTGGACCTCCGTGCCGCCGGTGGCGGTTTGGCGCAGGGAAATGGTGAGATTCTCTTTCTCTCGCACCAGGAGAAAGAGCAGGCCGAGCAGAATCCAGAAGCTGATGAGCGTTGCCCCGAGCGCCCAGCCAGGCAGGTAACTCCGGGTCAGCACCAGCGCCGTCGGCGTCATGGAACTGACGGAGTAGCCATCCGCCGTGCTGCCGATGTTCATGAGATCCCGCATTACGGTGTCTGGCGATGCCGCCACCGAAAAGGTCTGGTTGACCGGTTTTCCCTTGCCAAGTTGCCAACCCATGATTCTGCCTTTCGTCTTGTCGTCGCTGCGGTTTCAAATGTCGGCGAGGATGCGTGCGCGACGTTCCTGATACTCCGCATCCGTCAGGAGATCAGAGGCATGCATCTGCTTGAGGGTGCGGAGGCGTTGTTCCGGTGTGGACTCCGGTTCAGATGCCGCCGGAGTTGCGGTAGCGTGCGGCTCGGGGGGCGGCGATGACCCTGCAAGCGTCGTATGCGCGATCACTGGCCGCGCCTTTTTGCGACGCAGATAGTTCAGCAAGGAAGGAATGCCGAGGATGCCTGCGGCAATTGCGCCGCTAACGATGATGGCTCCCCACTGGCCGGGAAACTCCCGGGCCATCATAAAGAAGCCCCAAATGGGCACAAAATCGAACGCTTGAGACAGGGAATCGTTATCGATCCAAACACCGATGAAGCCCGCGATGTAGACCAATCCGAAGACCAGATCCAGGATGCTGTCCCGCTGAGACTGAACGCCAAAGACGCCTAACGCGCTCAAGAGCGACAAAATGGCGTACAGACCGGAGAACCCCAGGGTGGCATAGTGAAGCCCACCGTGCAGGCGAGTGGTCGCCATAGTCCCTCCTGGTGGATACAGATGGAGCGAATAGTGCTGGCCCCGGCAATGACGTGGGCAATTGGCCAATGCCGTGACGCTGAGTCCCGGAGTGTATGGGTTGGATGTGGCTATGCATAACAACAATGCTGTACTGCGGCAAGTCAATATGTTGTGGACGGTCGTCGCCAGGCCCGAGCGTGCCGTGCCCGTGGGCCCGGGCGCGGCTGCGTCCGGTGGTACCCTTGCGGCCAGTGCAGCCCACCTTCCACGTCCCGGGGACATGAGCCAACCGTGGACATCGCAGGAAACCATCATCATGCTGAAGACGCGCTGCCGGTAGGCGCGGCGTGAGTTCGCTCTGGAACGCCCTGCTTCCGCGCGGCGGCTGGCGCGCCATCGTGGCGGCGTTTGTTTGGGTGGGGCTGGCCTGCGTGGTCAGCCGCCTGCTGACGGGCGTCATGGAAGCGCCGCCCATCATGCCCTACTACGGCGCCGTGGCGCTCAGCCTCTGGTTTGGCGGCGTGGTGACCGCGCTGCTGGCGACCCTGCTCTCGGTGATCGCGTTCGGCGGGCTGGTGGCGGGGGAGCCGGGCAGCTGGGCGCTCACCAGCGAGGATGTCCCCCGCGTTATCACCTTCGTGCTGCTGGCCGTGCTGGTCACCCTGCTCAGCCTGGGGCGCGACCGCGTCGAGGCCGAGTTGCGCGCCAGCGAGCGCCGCTTCCGCACCATGCTTTCCACCGCCAATGAGGGGGTCTGGCTGATCGACCGGGCCGGCGCCACCCAGTTCGTTAACGACCGCATGGCGGCCATGCTGGGTGAATCGCCCGAGGTCATCGCGCAGCGCCCGGCGCTGGAATATGCCTTCCCGGAGGATCTGCCAGACGCGCAGGAGCGCGTCGCCGGCATCCTGAGCGGCGTGTCCGCCGAGTTCGAGTACCGCCTGCGCCGCTCCGGTGGGCAGGCGCTCTGGGTCCGCGTCAACACCAGCCCCGTGCGCAACGATCAGGGCCGGGTGGTTGGCATCCTCGGCCTGTTCACCGATATGACCGAGCGCCGCCAGAACGAGGAGGCGCTCAACCGGGCCAACGAGCGCTTTGCGCTGGCGACGGAGGCGGTCCACTCCCTCATCTACGACTGGGACTTGCGCACGGGCGAGGTGACCTGGAGCAGCGGCCTGGCGCCCTTGTTGGGCTACCGGCCAGACGAGGCGGCGCCCACACCGGCCTGGTGGCTGGAGCGGGTTCACGCCGCCTACGCGCCGCTCACCGTGTTCGCCCGCGCCGCCAACCTCGGCGACGACCGCTTCGCCGATGAATACCGCGTGCGCCACCGGGGTGGTCACTGGGTCGCGGTCTGGGATCAGGGCCGCGTGGTGCGAGACGCGGCGGGCGCGCCGGTGCGCATCATCGGCAGCGTGATCGATATC
>JASGGF010000026.1:0-24127 GCA_047605145.1 Thermomicrobiales bacterium
ATTCCGGGCACGATACCGCGAGATCGACATCCTGATGATCGACGACATCCAGTTCATTGCCGGTAAGGAGAGCACGCAGGAAGAGTTCTTCCACACCTTCAACGCCCTCTATCAAGGTGGAAAGCAGGTGATCATCTCCAGCGACAAGCCCCCGAAGGCGATCTCAGCGCTGGAGGAGCGGCTGCGCTCCCGGTTCGAAGGTGGCCTGATCGCAGACGTGCAGGCGCCTGATTTCGAAATGCGGCTCGCGATCCTGCGCATCAAGGACGAGGAGCTGCGGCTGGCCCTGTCCTCAGAGGTCGCAGATTACATCGCGCAAAAGGACCACCGCAACATCCGCGAACTGGAGGGCGCCCTGAACAAGGTAGTCGCCCGCGCCCAGCTAACTGGCGAGGCCATGTCGCTGGAGCTGGCGATGGCGGCGCTGGAAGATGGCGCGCCAGGCCCACGCCGCGCGCTGGTCTCGCGCGATGACGTGATCACGGCGGTGCTGGGTCACTTCAGCATCGGGCGCAAGGACCTGACGGGCCGCAGTCGCACCAGGGAAATCGTCATGCCGAGGCAGGTCGCCATGTACCTGCTGCGCGCTGAAACTGACGCATCGCTGATCGAAATCGGCGGTGAACTGGGCGGTCGTGACCACACGACGGTGCTGCACGGCATTCGGCAGGTCGAGAAATCGCTGGGGTCAGATGCGGCCCTGCGCGCGCATGTGCATGCGATTCGGGACGCGCTGAACGCCGCCTGACCCGCCTGGCCCCGCCTACGAGCCGGGCGCCGACTGCAGGTAGGCCGCGATGTCCGTAACCTGCTTGTCGGAGATTTCCGTCGGCTTGTAGGGGCCGGGCGGCGTGTGCCCCTCACCCTCGCGGATAAGCGCCAGCAGCGAGTCAGGCGACACGGATGAGCCAGGGCTGCCGGGCGACAGGATGTCGGGGCCGGCGCCGCCGGGCCCGTGACAGCCAATGCACCAGGTGTTGAACTGGCGGCCTCCCGCCGTAATGTCGCCTTGCACCGCTCCGGGCGAGGCCAACGCCAGTTCGCGCGCGGCCGAGGTCGCGCTGGCGGCGGCGGTCGACTCGGTGATTTGTTCCGCGCTCATGGTGGCGGTTGGCGTAATGCCAAGCGCCTGGTTGATCTGGTCCTCGGTCGCCCGGCCACAGGCAGTGGCCAGGATTGCGATCGAGATCACGGTCGACATCAGCGCGAACCGTTTCAGCAACGCGGTAATCCTCTCCGGGACGGCGCGAGCCCCGACAACGGGACGTGAGTCGATTCCAGCAACGCATAATCAGGATTTTGGCAGGGTAGCAAGCGACCGTGCGGGCGTCAATCTGCTTCGGGTACAGGATTGCCCGCTTTGGGTAGGTTGGCCAGCCGCGGCGCCGCCAGCACCAGCGTGCCGGCAAGGATTAGCGTCCAGCTCAGCCAAAAGGCGGCTGGCATCGGCCCGATGTACAGACTGTCGGTGCGCAGGCGTTCGATGATGAAGCGGGCCAACCCGTAGAGCACCAGATACACGCCCAGCGGATCACCGTGGCGCAGGCGGGCCGAATGCGACACGCGCAGGGCTAGCCAGCTGAGCAAGATGGCGTTCGCCAGATTGAAGATCGATTCGTACAGAAACGCCGGGTGAAATGCCGGGCTCGTGGCGAACTGCGGCGGGCGGTGGGCCTCAGCGATTTGCACGCCCCACGGCAGCGTTGTCGGCAGGCCGAACGCCTCCTGATTGGCCCAGTTCCCCCAGCGGCCGATTGCTTGCGCCAGCGCCACCCCTGGTAAGGCCACATCGGTCCAGGCCAGGGCAGGTTGCTTGTCGCGGCGGCAGAGATACAGGAATACGGCGATCCCGGCCGCAAGGGAGCCGTGAAAAGCCATGCCGCCTAGCCGGATATTGATCGCTTCCTGTGGATGGGCGACAAAATAGTCTGCCCGCAGTAGCACGTAGTAGAGGCGGGCCCCGACGATGGCGGAGAGCACCACCCACGGCGCCGCTTCCCAGACCCACTCCGGGTCCAGCCCGACCCGCCTGGCCAGCGAGCGTGTCAGCAGCAGACCGGCCACCATTCCGGCCAGCAGGAAGAGCGCGTACCAGCGCACCTCCAGGCCGAGCAGCGAGAAGGCGACCGGACTGACAGGCGAGGGGATCACGCGAGTGAGACGAGCACGGGCAACCTACCCGGCCAGAAAGGCGTCAAGGCGCGCCCGGTCCGGCAACCCGTCCCACGCGCCGTGACGCGTCGTTGCCAGGGCCCCGGCGGCGGAGGCGAAGCGCACATCCTCCAGGCCGGGTGCTGCCCACCCCGACGCCAGCGAGCGGGCAATGAGCGCGGCGGCGAAGGCATCACCGGCCCCGGTCGGCTCGATGGCGTCAACCTCGAAGGAGGGGATGAAGGTCACATCTGGCTCCGCGCTGCTGGCGAACCAGCACCCTCGCGCGCCGTCCGTCAGGACGACCGCCGGCGCGCCCATCGCCAGCACCCGCAGGCAGGCCGCTTCTGGCTCCACCCCGGCCCCGAAGAGGCCAATCGCGTCATCGAGGCTCAGCTTGACCACGGTGGCCCGCTTGATGACCTCGGCGCACGCGGGCAGGGCCTCATCGAGCAGGGTCCACACCGTTGGACGCAGGTTGACGTCGAAGACAACGGGCACGCATGAGGCGTTCGCCAGTTCAACTGCGCGCATCACCGCCAACCGGGATGATGACGCCGCGAGGGAGACTGAGCCGAGGACCAACGCTCCCAGATCGGCAATGCCGGCGTTGTCTGCATCGGCCGGAGAAAGGTCCAGATCAGCGCCTCGCATGATCCAGAATCGACCGTCGCCTCGCTCGTCTTTCCACGCAAACGCGATGGTGGTTGGCGCGGCGGCAGTCTGCCGCAGCCGCGAGGTATCGACGCCCTGCGCGCCCAACTCGCTGATCAGCCGGTCGCCCAGCGGGTCCGCGCCGACAACACCGCAGAACGCGCTCGGCAGGCCCAGCCGGGCCAGCGCCACGGCGACGTTGGCGGGCGCGCCGCCAGAGAGCGCCACGAAGGCGCGGGCATCGACAAGCGAGTGCGCGCCATCGGTCGCGATGATATCAATCAGGGTTTCGCCAATTGAGAGGACCGGGCGGACGTCGGACGATGCCGCCGCCATTACTGGTCCTTCGCGCGCTGCGGACCAGACGAGCCGGCCTCGCGACGGACTTCATAAACTTCCCGCACGCCTTCGAGTTTCTGCAGGAGGGTGCTCAACTGGCCGATTCCTTCCACTTCCACGGTGGCGAACAGCGTCACCGTGCGGTCATCGTGGGTGTTCGTGTTGACGCTCAAAATGTTGACGCGTTGATCCGCCAGAACGGTGCTCACGTCCTTCAGGAGGCCAACCCGGTCCCACGCCTTCACCCGCATGGTAACCGGGAAGGTGTCCTCTGACTGGCCACCCCAGCCAACTGGCACCAATCGTTCCGGCTCGCTGATATTCTGCATATTCGGACAGTCGGTGCGATGCACCGTCACGCCCCGACCCCGGGTGACGTACCCGATGATCGGGTCGCCATTGACGGGCCGGCAGCACATCGCCAGATTTGTCAGCAAATCGCCGACGCCCATCACCTGCAGCCGGGGCGGCGTGCGCGGCGCCTGCACGTCGTTGGTTTGCAGCAGCGTCTCGTGCTCGTTCTGGTTGGCCAGCCGCACCGCGATACGCTGCGCCGGCACCGCGCCGTACCCGATGGCCGCCAGCAGGTCGTCCATCTTCGGGTACTGGGGGAAGGCCTTCAGCAGCTCGTCCGGCTTGACCTCGACGCTAAGCCGGCGCATCTCACGCTCAAGGATCTCCTTGCCCTGCGTGATGTTCTCATCGCGCTCCTGGCTGCGGAACCAACGGCGGATCTTCTCCCGCGCCGACGCGGTGGTGACGTACTCCGACGAGGAGAGCAGCCAGTCGCGATTCGGTCCGGTGCGGGTGCGGCTGGTCAGAATCTTGACCACCTGCCCGTTCTGCAGCCGGTAGTCGAGTGGCACCAGTTGGTCGTTGACCTTGGCCCCGACGCACTGGTGGCCCACTTCGGTGTGAATGCGGTAGGCAAAATCGACCGGGGTAGCGCCGGCTGGAAGCTCGATGACATCGCCCGCCGGGGTGAAGACGTAAATCTGCTCTTTGAAGACGTCGCTCTTCATCGACTCGACGAATTCTTCGGCGTCGGCAACCTGGTCTCGCCACTCCATGAGTTGGCGCAGCCACGCCACCTTGGCGTCCGCTCGCGCGTCGGACTTACTGCCTTCCTTGTACCGCCAGTGCGCCGCCACGCCGTGCTCCGCGATGCGGTGCATCTCCCGGCTGCGGATCTGGATTTCCACCACGTGGCCCTCGGGACCGATCACCGCCGTGTGCAGCGACTGGTACATGCTGTCCTTGGGCGTGGCGATGTAGTCATCGAACTCGCCGGGGAGCGGGTGCCACTTGGCGTGCACCACCCCGAGCGCGCCGTAACAGTCCTTGCGGTCGCTAACCAGCACGCGGATGCCGATGACGTCGTAGATCTCGTCCATCTGGCGGCGCTTGAGGTTCATCTTGCGGTAGATGGAGTAGATGTGCTTTGTACGGCCCGTGATCTCGGCCTCGATGCCAGCGTCTCGAAGCGATTGCAGCAGTTCCTGCTTAACGGTCTGGATGTATGGCGCCGAATCGCGTGCGCGCTTCTCGAACTCGTTGTGGAGTTGGAAGAACGCGTCCGGGTTGATGTACCGAAACGCCAAATCCTCCAGCTCGGACTTGAACTGCCAGATGCCGAGCCGGTTCGCCAGTGGGGCGTAAATCTCCAGCGTCTGCAGCGCGATCCGCTTCTGCTTGTCTGGGCGAAGCGCGCCAAGGGTCCGCATGTTGTGCAGGCGGTCGGCCAGCTTGATCAAAACGACGCCGATGTCATCGACCATCGCCAGAAACATTTTGCGCAGGTTTTCGGCCTGATGCGCCTGCTCACGGGAGCCGCCGGCCGCAGCGTCATCGAGGGTCCACGGGATGCGGCCCAGCTTGGAGACGCCATCGACAAGGCGAGCGACGCGCGGCCCGAACTCGGCCTCGATCTGGGAGAGCGGAACCGGCGTATCCTCCACGACATCGTGCAGAAGAGCCCCGGCCAGCGTCTCGCCATCGAGCTGAATGCGCGCCAGAATGGAGGCCACGGCGATGGGGTGAATGACGTACGGTTCACCGGAACGGCGCACGTCGGCGCTGTGCGCCTCCGCCGCGAACCGGGCGGCGCGCTCGACCAGAGCAAGGTTGGCGGAGGGCGAAAACGCCTTCACATCGACCAGCAGCGCGGTGATCGCGTCTTCAACCATCTGGGCGCCATCGACCGGCGATACCGGCTCCGGCGCGCCGGCCGCAACCTCATGCAACAGGGGTGCACTCGGCGAGTCCGTGGCGGCCACGGCGGAGCGTCTCGTTGCCATCGGGTTTGCTGCTTTCAGGGGGTCGTTCCGAACGTCTGGAGCGTGTGCTAGACCGATAACCGTAGCGCCACGCTCGGGTTTTTGTCAACCGCGAAGCGCCTATCGGGCAAGATTGCACCGGCGCTTTCATCTTCGCTCAATGCGACCCGGGCGTACACTAGGGACCACGAACATGGCGGAGAGGAGCCCGGCATCAGTACCAGCAGCGTGAACCCCAATCTGGACCGGATGGTGCACCCGGACGATGCCCGCGCCATGGTCTTCGCGGCGTTGCGGCGCCTGCCGGCGGAGCCGGTTTCGCTCGCCGATGCGGCCTGGCGTGTACTGGCGGACGACGTTGTCGCGACGGAGGACCACCCTCCATTCGCGGCCTCGACGATGGATGGCTACGCCGTAGTGGCGGAGGACCCTTCGCCGTGGCGCGAGATTGTCGGCCACCAGACGGCGGGGCACGTTGAGCCTATCGCGGTCGATTTCGGCACCGCCGCCTGGATCACGACCGGCGCGCCGCTGCCGCCCGGCGCGAACGCGGTCGTGCCGGTGGAAGACACCGAGCTGGCTGAGGATCACATCGTTCTCACGCGAGAAGGCATCAAGGCCGGGGATTCCGTGCGGCCGGTGGGCGTCGATATCGCCCGGGGGAGTCTGGTCCTGACACGCGGGACCACGATTGGTCCCGCTGAGATCGGGCTGCTGGCTGGACTGGGCGTGGAACCGGCAACTGTGTCGCGGCGCCCGAGCGTAGGCATCCTCTCAACCGGGAACGAACTGGTCGATCCGGGCGAAACGCCGGGACCGGGCCAGATCCGCGACTCGAACCGCTTCAGCCTCGCCGCTGCGGTGGAGGAGGCGGGCGGCATTGTGGTCTGGAGCGGGCGCGGGGCTGATGACGAACCGACGCTCCGCGAGGCGCTGGGCCATCTCATCGCGACGTGCGACGTCGTGCTGACCAGTGGTGGCGTCTCCATGGGCGATCTCGACCTGATCAAGCCACTGCTGGCGGAATTGACCGATGTGCGGTTTCGGCGCGTGTTCATGAAGCCGGGCAAGCCGCTGACCTTCGCCACCGCCGGCGACGCGATTGTGATGGGCTTTCCGGGTAACCCGGTCTCCACCATCGTGGGGTTCGAGATGTTCATGCGTCCCGCGCTGCGCTGGATGCAGGGGTGTGCGCAGATCGACCGGCCTCGCGTGCAGGCGGCGCTGCTGGAACCCGTGCGGCCATCGGACCGGATCGAGATGCAACGCGGCGTCGTGCGGGTGCAGGACGGGGCGCTGGTGGCGACATCCACCGGCAGTCAGGCGTCGTCGCGCCTGAGTTCGCTGGTGGGCGCCAATGCGTTGTTGCGAATTCCGGCGGGTCAGGACGGCTTGCCGGCTGGCACAATCGTGGAGGCGATCAT
This sequence comes from Thermomicrobiales bacterium, assembly GCA_047605145.1. Taxonomy (GTDB): domain Bacteria; phylum Chloroflexota; class Chloroflexia; order Thermomicrobiales; family UBA6265; genus JACCXM01. The sequence continues at coordinate 6,845 of JASGGF010000026.1, forward strand.
GATTGGCCCCATTGTTGCGGGCTGAACCACGACGAGTGGTTCGTCAGCACCAAGGAGGATCAGCATGGACGCAGGAACGAACTCGTACGGCGTGCCGGATATTGTCTACGACATCGTGACCACGGTGGGGAACCTGCTGCAGGGCGAAGAAAAGCTGCGGGAGTACGCGGGTGACGCAACCGCCGCCGGCGATGACGAAGCCGCGCAGGCGTTCACGACCATTGCCGATGCGAACCGGATTGGGGCGCAGGTCTTGCTGCGCCGGCTGAAGGCGCATCTGCCTGACTAGCGTGAGGGACCATGGCTGAGGCGATTACGGTCAATCTGCGGTATTTCGCGGGCATGCGGGAGGCGCTCGGGCGGTCGTCCGAGCGTCTTTCGCTGCCTTCGGACGCCACGCCCGAGGCGATTCTGGACCTGCTCGTCGCCGAGCAACCACGGCTCGGCGGCATGCGGGGAGCGCTGATGGTGATGGTCAACCAGACCTACGCCGCCCGGGATGGGGCGCTGGCCGACGGTGACGAAGTGGCGTTTATCCCCCCGGTCAGCGGCGGGACCGCCGATATCTTCCGCATCCAGAGCGAGCCGATTGACCCGCGCGAGTTGGAGGCAGCCGTGGCCGATCCCGGCGCGGGCGCCACGGTGCTCTTCTCCGGCGCCGTACGCGATCACGGGCGCGGCAAGGGCGTGACGTTGCTCGAGTACGAGGCGTACGCGCCCGCCGCCGAGCTGTCGCTGGCGCAGGTCGCGGAAGAGATGCGCGAACGCTGGCCGGTCATCGGGGTTGCGATTGTGCACCGCGTGGGCGCGTTGCCAGTGGGCGAGGTCAGCGTCGTGATCGCCGTGTCGTCCGCGCACCGCGACGCCGCGTTCCACGCATCGCAGTACGCCATCGAGCGCTTGAAGGAGATCGTGCCGGTCTGGAAGAAGGAGCACTATGCTGACGGCGCGGCCTGGCTGGGCTCCGAGCACGACTATCAGGTCGAGATTGGGCGGCTTCCGGCCGAACCGAACGCTGATTCCATTGTGAAACTTGATCCATAACTGTAAAATTGGCGGCAGTAATCATGTTTCATCGCGCTGGGAGCCAACCATATGTCTGACACCGCCGTCACCGCAGACCTCGACCTGAGCCTGACGCCTCGGCGCATTCGCCCCAACATCGCGGACGATGCCACCGAACTGATTGGCAACACGCCGCTGGTGCGCCTCTCCCGCTTCGCGCCGGACACCCCGGGCGTGCTGGTGGGCAAGCTGGAGTCATTCAGCCCTGGATACTCAGTCAAGGACCGCATCGGCGTAGCGCTCATCGACGACGCCGAGGCGCGCGGCCTGATCACCCCGGGCGAGACGATCATCGTCGAACCGACCAGCGGCAACACCGGCATTGCGCTGGCGTGGGTGGCCGCTGCCCGTGGCTACCGCCTGATCCTGACCATGCCCGAGAGCATGAGCCTGGAGCGGCGGGTACTGCTGCTGGGCTACGGCGCCGAGCTGGTGCTGACCCCGGCCTCTGAGGGCATGGCGGGCGCCGTCAACCGGGCGGAGAAGATCGTCGCGGAGACGCCGAACGCCTGGATGCCGCAGCAGTTCAAGAACCCGGCCAACCCGGAGATTCACCGCCGCACCACGGCGGTCGAACTCTGGGAGGACACGGATGGCCAGATTGATATCCTGGTCGGAGGCATCGGCACCGGCGGCACAATCACCGGCGCGGGCCAGGTGCTGAAGCAGCTCAAGCCAGAGATTCAGGTAGTTGCCGTCGAGCCGGCGGAATCGCCGTTGCTGGCGACGGGTCAGGCCGGCCCCCACAAGATCCAGGGCATCGGCGCGAACTTCGTGCCCGAGGTGCTGGACCGGGACATCTACGATGAGATCATCCACATCGATGCGCCCACGGCCATTGCCGCGCAGCAGGAGCTGATGCGGACGGAAGGGCTGCTGAAGGGCATCTCGTGTGGAGCGGCCGCAGCTGCGGGCCGTGAGCTGGCGCGCCGCCCCGAGAACGCCGGCAAGCTGATCGTGGCGATTCTGCCGGACACCGGCGAGCGCTACCTGAGCACCGTGGCCTTCGCCGAACTGCGGGAGCAGGCCGCCAACATGACGGCCAGCTAGCGCGTGGCATCCTCCGGCGCCGCCAGAACTGGCGGCGCCGGATCGGTCTCGTGCCACGCGGCGCGCAGCTGGAAACGCTGCAGCAGCGAGATGACGCCGCTGCTGGCGAAGATCAGTAGCGCCGCCGTCGCCACTGACCGGGTGAGGTCGTGCCAGAGCGAGGTCGTCAGGTAGAACGTGGCGTACCGGTGCGCGGTCTCGGCGAGGCCGAGCCCTGGCGCCCAGTAGAGGCTGTCCTGAAGCTCCACACCGGGCGCCGCGAAGGGCCATGAGTACAGGTTCATCAGCGCGCCGTATGCCAGACCAATGAACACGCCGTACCCGGCCAGCAGCCAGGTGCGGCGTTTTTCGTTCGCAGGGTGGGGCAGCAATCCTGCGCCGGCCCCGACCCAGGCCGCGCAGGCCATCTGAAATGGCAACCACGGGCCAATGCCGGCGGTGAGCAAGGCTGACAGCAGGAGCGTCAGCGCGCCCATCGTGAACCCGAACGCGGGCCCAAACACGTATCCCACCAGCACGATGAGCACGAAGATCGGCGAAGCGCCCAGGAAGGCGGGCGCCAGCCGCAGGGACGCGTCCAGCGCCACAAGCACGCCGAGCAAGGCGGTCGCGCGCGCCAGATTCCGGGGCCCCGCCTGCTCACCCAAGCTGACCAGCGCCAGCGCCAGCCCCCCGGCGGTCAGCGCTCCCAACACCAGCGACCCCTCCGGCACGCGCGAGGGATTGGCCGCGCCCGCCGCCACGAAAGGCAACGCGAACGCGGCCAGCGCGGCGAACGTGGAGACGCCGAGCAGCGCTATCAGGGGCAAGTTGTTGCGATTCGTTGATGATTGCCGCAAAGATGACCTCCGAAGTACAGAGGGATATGGTAAACAAGCACCAGCGTTGGCAGAATTGAACAAATCCGCAGCGGCTACTGACGGAATTCTTGTGGAAAGTGGCCGACGTCATGGACATAACGCTCGACGATTTGCTGATTATTGAACCTCGCCTGGCGCTTCTCGCCTGGGAGGCAACCAGTGTGCCCTCGCCACCGGCCGAACTGGTGAGCGCGTCGTGGGCGGTCACCACGCGGGCGCTGGCGCCGCACTTGCCGACGCTGCGCGGGGGCGAGATCATCCTCGCCTTGTCGCGGGTCGTCGCTGAACTGGATGACGGCTTCGGCTCCCTCTTGCGCGAGGCCGCGAACCGCCGCGCCAGTGCGGTGGTGCTGGCGGAGGATGTCTCGCCGCGCACCGTGCGGGTCGCGCAGAACGCGGGGCTGAGCGTCCTGACGTGGTCAGGTGATCTGGCGCTCGACACCGAGACGAGCATCAACCGCAAGCTGACCGAGTGGCGCGGGGCGCTCTATCGGGCTGGCAGCGAGTTCGAACGGCAGGTAGCGGACGCCGGCGGCGCCGCTGCTGGCGTAAACGCTGTGCTGCGCGTGGCGGCCGCCGTCTCGGAACTGCCGCTGATGGTGACCGACGCCAATGGCCGGCAAATCGCAGAGCACGGGGACGCCTACCGGGTTCCAGATTCCGCACTGACGATTCGCCGGGAGATCGATCTGCGGGCGACGCTGACCATCGGCCCATTTGCGACGCAGCGACGGGCGCTGGCGCGCTTTCTGGTAGACCGCATTGCCACGCTGGTTGAGGCCGCCCTGCGGCACGACGAGGCCGCCCGTCCGCGCGGCGCGCGACGGCTGGAGGCCACCGAAGCGATCCTGGCCTGGAACCGCGGCAGCGCGAGCGAGCTGCGCGCGGCGGCGCTGGCGCTCGGCCTCGATCCGGATGCGCACTACTTTGTGGCGGTGACGCATGGCGGCTCGGAGCAGATGCTGGTGCGAGCGCTCTCGCCCCTGGGTTCCGTGTTTCTCGCTGGCGGGGTCAACGGGCGGCGTTCGGCGCTGGTGGCGGCAAATAGCCGTGCGGCCTCAAGTTGGTCAACTCGGGTGCTGGACATCAAGAAGCGGTGGGAGGCCGAGCATCAGGCGGACCGCGCCACGCTGGCGCTTTCGGCGCCCGCGTTCGGTGTCGCCAGTGTGCCGGGCGCTGCGCGTGAAGCGGATTTCGTCGCCTCGCTGCAGGCTGCGCCCGATTTCTCTCGACGGGCCGCGTCGTTCGAGTCGGTTGACGATGTCGGCGCAATGCGGTTGCTCTACCACCTCCGCGAAACGCGAGAACTGCGGGCATTCGTGTCGCAGGCGCTGGGCGGACTCGAACAGCGGGACCAGCGCGGAACTCTGCGCCAGACGTTGCGCGCGTTCCTGGAGAGCGGCGGCTCGCAGGTCGATGCCTCACACCGGCTCGGGATTCACCGCAACACGTTGGCCTATCGCCTGCGCCGGATCGGGGAACTGGTCGGGCGTGATGTCGCCGATCCCGGCACCTGGCTCACCTTGCACCTCGCGCTGCGCGCATCCGAGATGCTGGATGCCGTCGGAGACGACGTCTGACTGCGGTATGGCGGGTGATGGACGTGCGGAGAGCGGCGGACCGCTCGTTATCCCTTCTCGTATCTGGCGAGACATCGTCTCCCATCTCTCCGCCTGCCTGCCGAATGAGGGAGTAGGGTTGCTTGGCGTATCGCGTGGTCCTGGTGTAACGCAGGTCACCGAGTTTTTCCCCGGCCGGAACCTGAACGAATCACCGTCGAGGTTTACAATGGACCCTGCCGATGTGCTCGCGGCCCTGCAGGCGATGGACCGGGCCGGGTCGCAGCTGGGGGGCATCGTGCATTCGCACCCGCGGACGGCGCCGGCGCCATCGGCGACGGATTTGCGAGAACTGGCATTGCCGGGTGTGATCAACCTGATCGTGCAAATGCGGCCGCACGTCGAGGCGCGGGCGTGGATCATTTCCGCCGCTGGAGAAAGCGGTGCGCAAGAAGTGACCTTCCAGATTCGTTGAGCGTGGCAACCACGCTGGGGGAGCAGGCAACGGTGAGCGAGCCAAGGGATCCGGCGATTGCCGGGCGGGAAGCACAGGTGGCAGCGCTGTCCAACGATGCGCTCATCGTGGATCTCCTGCAGATGATCAACAATCTGTCCCGGTGGTTGACGCCGATCCATGACCGCACCCGGCTGGAGGCGACCGAGCGGCGGGCGCACACCTCCGTCAAGGAAGTGTTGCTTGAGCTGCGGGACCACGAGGTAGCCGTGTACTCCCTCATGTACGCCATCGCGACGCAGATCAACCCGGACCTCGACAGGATCCCTTTGCAGGAGCGCTCGTTGCTGCAACGCAGCGCAGATGAGCGAGCCAACGCCCTCGTGATTCTGGCGGAGTTCCGCCGGGTGCGTGACAGCAGCACCGCTCTCCTGCGCGCGCTCCCGGACAACGCCTGGGAGCGTGGTGGTTACAGCCGGACCAACCGGGACTGGACGATCCGGCAACTCGCCGAATCGCTTGCGGTCAACGACTGGGCGCAATTGGGCCGCTTGGACCGGGCGCTGGACGAGAGCGGCGCGCGCCGCTCGATCGCGCACGTGTCGCGCGTTTCGCGCGACGAAATCCGGCAGCCCAGGCTGGGCGCCGTGGAAGCGCGCTAAGCCGCCATGGCTGACACCTCCACCGCCAACGAACTGGCTCGCGAGTTCTTCGCCGCGATTGACGCCCGTGATCCGCGCCGGTTGCGCGCCACGCTGGCGAACAACGCCGCGTTTCGGGCGTTGCCGCACCGCGATGTGATCCGGCCAGCCGACGAAATCGTGGCCTATTTCGGGACGGTGGTCAGTTCGTATCCCACGGCGCGCTGGGAGGTCACGGACGTGATCGCGGATGGCGACCGGGCGGCGGTGCAATTCACCCTGCGCGAGTTCGCCGCCACGGTCGGGCGCGAGCTGCTCTCGGAACAGATGGCAGTGGTGCGCGCCAGCGGCGGCAAGATCACCAGTATCGTCGGCTATTACGACGCCGAAGAGTTCCGCGGTCAGTTCTGGGATGGCGCTGGCGACTGACCAGTGGTCTCTCAATTGTTCAGGCAGGGCCCCTCTGTGACGACGGCAACCTCCAATCCTGCGGCCGTGATCGAGCCGGATACATCATCGCCCGCCACCGAGTTTCCCCTGATCCTCGACCGGGCCGTCAACAACCCGCAACTGCGCACGAACCTGACCAACTTCCAGCGAGCCTGGCGCGCCGACCGCGACCGAGCAATGGGCGAGGTCGATTTCGAGGGCCTGCGGGGCCGGATGAAGGCCGCCAAGGAAGCCGTAACAGGTGATCTGGACCGGTATCTCGCCCAGTTCCAGCGGGCAGCCGAGGCGGCAGGCGCCACCGTGCACTACGCCCGCGATGCTGACGAAGCGAACCGCATCATTCTGGATCTGGCGGAGTTGCGCGGCGTCTCCCTGATCGCCAAGTCGAAGTCGATGGTCAGCGAGGAGATCGAGCTGAACCACGTCGCTGAAGCGCGCGGTATCGCGGCCATCGAGACCGATCTGGGCGAATGGCTGGTGCAGATCCGGCACGAGCGACCGAGCCACATGGTCATGCCGGCAGTCCACCTGGCGCGGCAGCAAATCGGGGCGGACATGACGGCGGCGCTGGCTCGACCAGTGTCCGGAGACGACATATCCCAGCAAGTCGCTATCGCGAGGGACGAGATCCGCAAGGCGTTCTTCGATGCTGGCATGGGCATCACCGGCGCGAACGCGTTGATCGCGGAGACCGGCTCGGTGATGATGGTCACCAACGAGGGGAACGGGCGGCTGTGCGCGTCCGTGCCGCCAGTGCACGTGGTGCTGGCTGGCATCGAGAAGCTTGTGCCCACCTACGAGGACGCGATGACGCAGGTGCGGCTGCTGGCGCGCTCGGGCACGGCCCAGCGCATCACCAGCTACACCACATTCACCACCGGCCCCACACCGGGCCATGAGATGCACATCGTGCTGGTGGACAATGGCCGACGCCTGATGGCCAGCCTGCCGGAATTCCGGGAGGCGCTGCACTGCATTCGTTGCGCGGCCTGCGCCAATGTCTGCCCGCCGTACCGCGAAGTCGGCGGGCACGCGTTCGGGTACATCTACACCGGCGCCATTGGCCTCGTGGTAACCGGCTTTCACCACGGGCTGGAGGCGGTGGCCGGGCCACAGAGCCTCTGCCTCTCCTGCAATGCGTGCGAGACGGTTTGCCCCGTCGAAATTCCGCTGCCGCGCCAGATTCTCGATGTGCGGGCGATGGTGGACGACACATTCGGCATCAAGCAGCCCAAGGCGACGATCCTGGCGCTCTATGCGCGACCGAAGCTGACGACACTCGGGTTGAAAGTGGCGCGCCGGGCGCAGCGGCTGGCGCTGCGAGAACGCTCGCTTTTCCGCGTCCGCAATGCGCCCATCATCCGCGCCCAGACGCGCTGGCGTTCGCTGCCACTGCTGGCCACACGCCCGCTCAGCGCGCGCGTGCAGCCGGGGCGGTCACTCGGCGGCGAGCGCGCTGTCGTGCCGAACGGGTTGGCCGGCAAGCGCGTGGCGATCTTCCCCGGCTGCATGACGGAGAGCCTGTACCCGAAGCAGGGCGAAGCGATCATCGCGGTGCTGCGCGGGCTGGGCGCGACGGTGGTGTACCCGGAAGGGCTGCACTGCTGCGGGCTGCCGGCGCTGAACTCCGGTGATGTCCGGCACGGAACGTGGATGGCGAAGCAGACCATCGGCGCTCTGGAAAAGGTGCAGGCGGATTACATCGTCTCCGGCAGCGCCAGTTGCGTGGCCACGCTGGGTCAGGACTACCTGCACGTGTTCCGGAACGATCCGGCGTGGCAGGAACGCGCCGCCGCGCTGGCCGCCAAGGTTCGGGACTTCACTTCGCTGCTGGACGAGGTGGCCGATCTGGAGCCCGGCGCGCTAGCGCACGGCAACCGGCGCGCTATCGCGTACCACGACAGCTGCCAGGGCCTGAACGCGCTCGGGCTGCGAGCCGCGCCTCGCCGCATCTTGCATGACGTCCTCGGCCACGAGGTGCGCGATTTGCGCGAGTCGCGACTGTGCTGCGGCTTTGGCGGCAGCTTCTCGTTCGATTACCCGGCTATCAGTGAGCGCCTGATGGACCGCAAGCTCGACGATATTGCCGACACGGGAGCGCACGAGGTCGTCACTGACAATCAGGGGTGCATCATGCAGATTCGCGGCGGCGCCGACGCGCAGGGCCGGCCCCTCATTGTGCGGCATCTGGCGGAACTGGTGGCGGAGGGCATTGTCGCGACGCGCGCCGCCCGGAACCACGCGGCCCGAAGCGGCCAGTGAGCCAGCTGCCCTTCGATCCCACACCGCGCGCAGTTTTGCTCGATCTCGACGACACGCTCTGCGATTACGCGGGTGCGCGCCAGCAGCGGTTACGCCTCGCCTTCAGCGATGTGACTGGATTGCCGCCTGATTCGGCCGCGCTCGAAAGTCTGGTGGAGGCATCGATCGCGATGCAGCCCCACGGCGCCGACCATTTCGCAGAACTGTTCGCGGCGCATGGCATCGGGAGTGCGGAGGGCGCGCGGCGTGCAGCCACGTGGTACCGCGAGAACCGCTTCTACGGGCTGGCGCTGTTTCCAGACGCCGTCACCGTGCTGGGCGCACTCCGGGGCGCTGGCTCCGGGCAGCCCAGGCGGCCCATCGGCATCATCACGAACGGCCCAGCCGACGTGCAGGCTGACAAGGTTGCGCTGCTGCAGATCGGCGAGTACGTCGATTTCGTGATTATCTCTGGCGTCTTCGGGGTGGCGAAGCCGGACCCCGCGATCTTCGCGGAAGCGCTGCGCCGGACGGGTTCCACGCCGGACGAGACGATTTTCGTCGGGGATTCCGCCGACCACGATATTGCCGGCGCGCACGCGGCCGGGCTGCGATCGGTGTGGATCAGCCGCACCGGCGTCCGCTGGGCGCGGCAGGCTCCCGGGCCAGATCGCCAGATCGAACACATCGGGCAGTTGCCGGCGCTGTTCAACGACCCCGCTGACCGCTGAGAACCGCGGCGCTCCCCTCGCGAACGGAAAGGACCGCTTGTGTCAGAACGCACGTCCCAACGGGCCGCTGGATTCCGTCAGGCTCTGTTCGCCACGGACCGCCGGAAACTGCTGGCGGCAGCGCTGGGCCTCACCGCGTCGGCAGCGATGGGGCGGGTGGACGCGCAGGAAGCAACGCCCGTGGCCACGCCAGTCGCGGCAACGCCGGTCGCCAGCACTGCTCCGCAGCAAGGTGGCACGCTGCGTCTGGCGCGGCCGGGCGATGATCTGACCAACCTCAACCCCGCTGCCTTTCTCGCCGACTATCAGGTCACGCTGAGCTACCTGGAGCCGCTGGTCCGCCCTGACCCGGTGACCATGGCGCCGCGGCCGTGGCTGGCGGAACGCTGGGTGTGGCGAGACGGGGGGCGTTTACTCACGCTGCACCTCCGCGACGACGTGCACTGGCAGGACGGCTCGCCGCTGACCGCAGTAGACGCGATGTTCAGCTACGAGGTCTACCAGCAGGACGCCGATTCAGCAGTTGCGGGCCTCTTCGCACTGTGCGAGGGGTTCGAGGCCGTTTCCGAGACGGAGGTGGAGGTCCGGTTCAGCGACATCGACGCGAACTGGCTGCTCAACGCTGCGACGCTCCCGGTATTCTCGCGGGCGCAGTACGGCGAGTTCTGGGACGCGCAGGCTGGCGCCCGCTCACTGTCCGGATTCGACTGGGCAAATGAGCTGCCTGTGGGCACAGGGCCGTGGCAAGCGGACAGCCTGTCCGAAGCCACCGTCGGGTTCACCCGCTTTGCGGATTACTGGGGCGAACCAGCCTGGGCAGACGAACTGGTCATCGACGTGTTGCCGGGCCGGCGAGAACGCTTCGAGGCGTGGGCATCGGCCGACTCGGCGCTCCTGTGGCCTGTGTCGTGGGGCGAGGTCATGAACGCGAATCTGGACCCCTCCGCAATCGTCGCGGCGCCTGCCGCGTCAGTGATGTTCGCCGCCTTCAACTTCGCGAACCCTGATCTGGCTGCCGGGAGCTACTGGTCCGACTTGCGCGTGCGGCAGGCGGCATCGCTGGCGCTGAATCGCGCGCGGTACGCGGATGAGGCGTTCGGCGGCACTATCGATGTCGAAGCAGCCGGTGTGGTGTCGCAGCCGTGGGCGCACGACCCAGAGGTGCGCAACCCCGAGCGGGACCTGTTCGCGGCGCAATCACTCCTGGCGGAGGCGGGCTGGCTGGACTACGACGGAGACGGTATCCGCGAGGACGCGACTGGCGTTCCGCTGCGGCCGGTGATCATCGTCCGCAACGATTCGCGGCCAGAACTACTGGCCGTGCTGGCGCGGGTGGCGCGCGATCTGTTCGACGCCGGCATTGGGGCGTCCATCGAAGCGCTTTCGCCGGACGACTTCGACGCACGCTGGATTCAGCAGCGAACTTGGGATCTCATCGCCTACCGCTATGATCAGTTGCCGGGGTTCACGGACTACGATCTGATTGGCTCCGCCTGGGATATCCGCAGCAACCCGGCGGGGTGGAACCCCGGCGGGTACAGCAACGCGGATGCCGACGCGGCCATCGCCGACTTTCTGGCTGCCGTGTCGCTGGAGCGGCAGCGAAGCGCGCTCTCACGTTTGCAGACCGCCATAAACGATGATCTCTTCGGGCTGTGGTTCGGGTTCCCGCGCGACGCCGTGCTGGTTGCGCCGGGGATTGGCGGTTTCCAGCCCAACATCGCCTGGCAAACTGCCAACACCGCCGCGCTTTGGGTTCCGGCTGAAGATTGAGGCGAGCTATTCCGGGTCAGCGGTCGCGCCGGAGTAGCCGGGCGGATCGCTGGCCGGGAACGACTCGACGTCGGCTTCCGCAACCTCAGCCTGCTGTTGCTTCTTGATTTCCTTGCTCTCGTCATCCTCGACAGAGTAGATCACTTCGCCGAGACCAGGGTGCTTGGGATCGTCGCTCATCGACCGTGTTCCCTCATCGGGTGGGACGAACGCTGCTCGTCGTCCTACTTGACCGAGCCTGCCGTCAGGCCCTTGACGATGTACCGCTCAAGAATGATGCCAATTACGGCCAGCGGCGCGATGGCCGCCACCGTTAGCGCCGCCATCGACCACCAGCGAATCCCCTGCGAGCTGACCTGCCCGGCAATCAGGAAGGGAAGGGTCACGGCGTTCGTAGAGGCGAGCACCAGCGCGATGAAATACTCGTTCCAGCACAACACGACCGTCAGGATGTACGCTGCCACCAGCCCCGGCCCGGCAATGGGCAAGACGATCCTGATGAAGGCGCCCCAGATCGAGGACCCGTCAACCTGCGCCGCCTGCTCCAGTTCGTTCGGGATGGAATTGAACTGGTCAAACATGATCCAGATCACGATGGGCAGATTCATGACCGTGTAGATCAGGATCAAGCCTTCCCGCGTGTCCTTCAGGCCCAGATTGATGAACATCAGCAGGACCGGCAGGGCGATGGCCGCCGGCGGCAGGATCAACTGCGACAGGAAGAAGTTGCGAATCTGCTTGTTGTCGTACGGCCCGTACTGGTACTGGTACCGCGAGAGGCCGTAGGCCGCCAGTGAGCCCAGGATGACCGCCAGCAGCGCCGCCAGCAGCGAGACGACGAGGGTGTTCTGGAAGTGCTTCAGGAACGATCCGCGTGAGCCAGCCTCGTACAACAGGGGAAACCAGCCCTTGTTGTCCGGCTGGAAGTCGACGTACGGGATGTACTTCGGCCCCTGAATGACGGCCTCGCGTGACTTCACCGAGGTCGTGATCGTCCAGTACAGCGGGAACAGGCAGATAAACGCCCAGATGGCGAGGGCGACGTAAATGCCCAGCCGGCCCAGCGCGCGGCGCGGGTCCCGGTGTTGCGGCTGAATGGTTGGTGCAGCGGCGCTCATGCGATCCCCCGGCTAGTAGACAACGTCGCGCACGCGCCGCGTGCCGATCACGAGCAGCGCTGTCACGGAGATCAGCACAATCACCAGAAAGACCATCGCCATCGTGGTCGCGTAGCCCACGTTGCCGCTCTCCACGCCCTCCCGGTAGATGTAGAGCGAGACCGTGTCGGTGGAGCCGCCCGGCCCGCCTGCCGTCACGATGCGGACCAGGTCCACCAGCTTGAACTCGAAGATCACGCGCAGGACGATGGCGGTCAGGGAAACGGGGAGCATCAACGGGAAGGTGATGTCCCAGAACCGTTGCCAGCCCGAGGAGCCGTCGATCTGCGCCGCCTCAAAGATTTCGGTGGGCAGGGCCTGCAGGCCAGCCAGCAGCATCACCATCATGAAGGGCACGGCGATCCACGAATCCATCGCCACGATGCCCAGAAACGCCGGCAGCTTCTGGTCGAAAAACGACACCTTCTCGATGCCGAACCCGTCCAGCACGCGCGGCACCACGCCGCGGTTGGCGTCGAGGATCGAGCGGCCAACCATCCAGCCGACCGCCACAGGGCTGATCATGAAGGGGAGCAGGAACACGACCCGGAAGAACTTCAATCCGCGCACTTGCTGGTTCAGCAGCAGGGCGATCCCGAACGCAATGATGTACTGGAGCGGCACCGCAACCAGGACGAACTTGAAGTTGTTGCCGATGGCGTTCCAGAACTTCTGATCGTTCGCCAGGTAGCGAAAGTTGTCCAGGCCGTTGAAGACCGGTCCGGTAATGCCGCCGATATCCCACTGGGTGAATGACACGGCGACGCCGAACAGCAGCGGAAAGATGACCAGCGCCAGCGTAATCTGCAACGCCGGGAGCAGAAACAACGCCTGCTGACCCTTTGTGCCCCCGTTCAGGAACACGTTGGCGTCGATGATCACGAACCAGATCAGCACGATGATGGCGACCGTCCGCCAGGTGGCGAAAGGCGCCGCAACGATGCCGACGGTGTTGCAGATCGCCAGCAGCACCGCCGCCGCCACCACAATGGTCATCAACCGCGCCAGCAGCCGCACCGCTGGCACGCCGGCGGACGCGGAGTGGGGGCGGGTGACGCCGGTTGGCGGCAGGGCAATCTCGCTCACGTCGTGCCTTTCGGTGCGCTAAACGCTGCCGGCGGGCAGCGACAGTGTGCCCCGCCCGGAGGCGGGGCACACGCGACTGACGGTCCTGTCGGGGACCTACATTCCGAGCGAGGACTGGTAGAGCTTGATCTGGCTCTCCCGGTCGTTGCGGTCGGTGATCTCGTTCCACTTCTGGGCGGCGGCGTCCAGCGCTTCCTGCGCCGACTTCTCGCCCGCCACGGCCAGCGCGACCTCTTCCTCGGCCGCGATGTAGTAATCGAAGATGCCCGGGATGCGCGGCTCGATTGCGCCATTCGGGTGGTTGTACGAATCCTGCGTCGAGGCCAGGTACGCCTCGGCGTATTCCGCCGGGTAGTTGGCGTCGGTCCAGAGCTGCAGTTCGAAGTGGCTCTCGCGGAACGGCTGGAACCCGGACGGGTACAGCGTCAGCCAGGTCGAGATCTCCGGGCCGCCGAGGTGCGCGGCCAGGTCCCACGCCGCCTCGTTGACGCCGCGCTCGTTGGACTTGTCCATCACGTAGAGACCCCAACCAATGTAGGCCTCGTTCGGGGCGAAGTTGATCTGGTCCTCGCCCAGCGTGACCCAGTCACCCTTGGCGTTGTCGTAGTAGTCCGGCGAACCGGGTAGGATCGAGAAGGACATCTTGTCCTGCACGATCGAGGTGTCGTTGGTGTACACGTTGGAGCCGATATCGCCCCACCACGCCGCCATTGACCCCTGACCGCCCAGCATTTGCGCGAAGGTGGTCAGTAGGTCGGCGTTGATCTGATCGGCTGGTTCAACGGGCACGACATCGATCATGTCCTGCAGCGCGCGCACGAACGCCGGGCTGTTGATGTACGGCGTCATGTCCTCGGCGCTGAACAGCCAGGCCGGGGAGTCCGGGCTCTTCGCGTAGGCGGAAGCGCGGCTGGCGAAGAAGTACCAGCTGAAGCCGCCGCCCGGCTTCACAACATCCACATAGCCGTAGATATCGCTGCCGTCGATCTGCTTCCCGCTGAGGAACTTGGTCTGCTCCTGCACCTGCTGCCAGGTGGTCGGCACACCCCAGTCGCCCTGCCCGCCGTTGGACGCCCACTCGGAGGCGAAATCCGGCGACGCGAAGACATCGCTGCGGAAGTTGAAGTTGTGGCAGTCGCCGTCGATGGAGACGCGATAGGTGACGTCGTCCCACGTGCCGACAGGGGCCTTGAGCAGATTGACGTAATCGTCAATCACGATCTGCTCCTTGACCCAGTCCGGCATCGCCGAGCAAAGGCCCCGGCCCAGTAGGTCGCCCTCCCACGGCGCGCCGCCTTCCAGCACGTCAAACTCGACCTCGCCGGTGGCGACACCCTGTTGCACCTTGGCGAAGATCTCCGCCTGCGGCACGTCGATCCAGTTGATCGTGGCGCCGGTGAACTCTTCCCAGGCGCGGGACATCGGCCGGAAGATGTTGTTGTGCGCGTTGGCGTTGTTCAGGCCGATGAAGGTGACGGTCTGGCCCTTGTAGGCATCCTTCTTGGTCGAGCGCAGGCAAAGCTCGCCGACCTTCTCCATATCCGCCTCGGTCGGCTGCACGCCGGCGCCCGGGATGGCCAGAATCTCGGCCAATGTGGCCTGCTGCGCGCTCGTGCGCTGGACCGACGTGCCGGGGAGCCCGAAGGTGTACAGGCCCGCGGCCGCGCCAGCGGTGGCCTTCAGCACGTTGCGACGGTTGAACTTCCGTGATCGGCGATGATCGAACAACACGTGGCTGCCTCCTCGAAGGCCGGGTGTTTCCCGGCTGCCATTGCTTGCCCTCGTTGGCGTGCACGCATTGTTCGATCCGCGCGGCCTGTTGTCAACACCGCCGGGCGGGAAAGTGGAAGCTCGCTACGATCCGGTCGGCGACACGCGGTCCGATCCTGTGAGCGGGACGATGTTTGGCGGGAGCGCCTCGTCGTGCTCTTCTTCAAGCGCGCCCGCGTCGATGAGCCGCTGAATGTCCTTGACCTGGTTCTCGAACCACATCGCCACGTCATCGCCTTCCACCTGCTTACGCAAGCCTTCTGCGCGGCGCCGGCGTTCCGATAGCGGCATCGTCAACGCCTGGTACATGGCCTCGGCGGTCCCCTCGACATCGGTCGGGGCAATCATGATGGAGAACTCGCCGAGTTGGTGCACCGCGCCGGCGCCCTCGGACAGGATGAGCACGCCGTTGCGCTCGTTTAGCAGCGCGCCTTCCTTGGCGACCAGGTTCATGCCGTCGATGATCGAGTTAACAACCAGCACGTCGTACCACTTCATCGCGGCCAACGCTCGCGGGTAGTTCTCTCCCATGATCAGGTGGATCGGCTGCCAACCCGTTTCGACGTTCGCATACTTGGCGTTGATGCGGCCCACGACTGCGCTCACATCGTCCAGATAATCCTGATACTCAACCACGTCCATGCGCGATGGCACCGTGATCGCGACGAAATTCACGCGGCCCTGAAACTCCCGGTGCGATTCCAGAAAACGGTCAAACGCCTGAAAGCCACGCACAATGTTCTTGCTGGGTTCGGCCCGGTCCACCCGCAGTAGGGTGAACTCGTTCCAGTGGTTCGGCAGGTAGCGGTCGTGGGATCGCGCTTCCTTGGAGTAGGCCAGCCGGCGCACTTCCTCGCTGTCGATGGAGATGGGGTAGGCCCGCACCTGAATCTGCCGGCCATTCCAGAGAATGCGCGAGTTTTCGTAATCGACCACGGCGCCGGGCACGTAGGCCTGACAGGTGTACATAAAAGATCGGCCGTGGTCCGGCGTCTGGAAACCGACGATATCGTTCCCCATGGCGCCTTCGCAGATGGCCCGGCGCATCTCGGAGGGAAGGAGCCGCCAGTAGTCGGGATCAGGCCACGGGATGTGGATGAACAGCTGGAGGTGCGCGTTGGGCCGCTGCTCCCGGATGAACCCGGCGCACAGGTACAAGTGGTAGTCCTGCAACATGACCAGTGGGTCGCCATCGACCGCGTCGATCGCCGCGATAATCTCGTCCGCGAACTGACGGTTGACCTTGACGTAGCCCTCCCGCCACGCGTCCCAAATCTCCTTGGTGATATCGGGAGAGCGTGGGGTGTCCCACAGGTAGTGCTGCAGAAACCAGAGGAGCGGGTTGCTGATGACGTTGTAGTACTGGTGGTACGCCTCCGGAGTCGGGACGACAAAGCGCAGCCGGAACTCGGCGGGATCACCAAATTCGATGAGCCGCTCGCCGTCTTCCTTCGCGAAGGCCGCCCGTTGCCGGTCGCCATCGGTCATGGCGGCCGCAATCCAGATAGGCTGCCGCTCTCGCGCGACGGCGCTGACGGCGGTCACCACGCCGCCACTGCCCTTACGGGCATCGAACGACCCGCCGGTGCGGCGGGAGAACGTGACCGGACCCCGGTTCGACGCAATAATGAGCGGACGAGTCGCGTCCGCCTGCGGAACTTTCGGGCCAGACGAGGGATTCGGCGCTGAAACATCTCGTCGGGACATGGATACTCCTTACCGCCTCGGGATTGAGCAGGTCCGTTGCCGGACATACGCATTATCGCCCAGCGGCGACCCCCGCGAGGCATCTCCGTGCACAAATCAGGGTGCGCGCCGGTCCACCGTTGGGCGTGGCACGAGACTGTTACACTTGCCGGGCGATGCAGTCAGGACACGGAGATGCGCCGGTGACAGAGCGGGCGGAGCCGCAGCCTACGGAGCGAACGTGTCCGTGGTGTGACTCCACCGATGTGCAACTCGTGCAGCGCGGTTACGCCGGGCTCACGGACGAGCGCGACCAGTTTCTGATCTGCGCCGCGTGCAAGCGGACCACGTACGAGATCGTGGCCAAGACCTCGCGCGAGATGCGGCTGGGCCGGTACAAGGCGGGCGATCAGTATCAGGACCGCGCCCAGAACACGCGCTATCTCATCAGCCGCGTGCTGCGCTCCGGCTCCAACGAGTTCCTGTTGTACCTCAAGCCGTGGCGGGAGACCCGCGAGAGCGTCAGCAGCTAAGACCGCGCGTCTAACCCATCGTGTCTCGAGCGCAGTCGAGAGCGCTTGCTGTGAACTGAATCCGGAACGTCCGAAGTGGCGAAAAGCCCTCACCCCCAACCCCGCTCCCGATGCGCGGCTGACTGGGGTAGGGAGACGGATTATGCGGCGGCGTGACGCCGAGAAACCCTCCCCCCCAGCCCCTCTCCCTTTGCGAAAGTGGGGGGCGAGGGGAGTCGATTCGTGCT
>JASGGF010000027.1:0-23257 GCA_047605145.1 Thermomicrobiales bacterium
GCCCTCGCGCTGGCCGAGGAACTGGCGGCCGCCTTCCCGGAGGACGCGGGGGCGCACTTCGTGCTGGGTGGGGCGCACGATGCGCAAGGGCGCGAGCACGAGGCCGTGGTCTGCTACCGGCGGGCGCTGGCGCTCGGGCTCACCGGCAAGGATCTGCCGGGGTTCTACGTCCAGTACGGCAGCACCCTGCGCAACGTCGGTGAGTTTGCCGAGGCGGTGCGCGTGCTGGAGGAGGGCGTCCGCCGCTTCCCCGAACTCCTCTCCCTCCGCGCCTTCCTGAGTCTGGCGCAGTTCAGTGATGGACGCGCGGAGGATGCCGTCGCCACTGCGCTGGATGCCCTCATGCTGGGTAGCGGCGCCGCGCCCGACCTGACCCGGTACGGCCGGTCCTTGCGGGCGTATATCAGCGACCTGCAGGGCGCCGATGAAGACGGGTAAGGTTTACCCCCAGTTGATATATTGACGATAACCTTGAAATTATCGTGAGAGCGAGTATCGTTTCCGCCGCAGCAGCGCCGGGGCGGCTGGCTCACGCGTGTTTCGCGGTCAGGGAGATGGTGCGCATATGATCGAGGGTCCTCCTCAGGAATCAGGAGAGCAACGTTCCTTCCGGAACTACATCGCTGCGCTGCTCGCCGTGGCGCTGGTGTTCAGTCTTGCGCTGGAAAGCCTGCTCGTTCTGCCTGTTGCCGCCAAAGACGGGCGGGGCAAAGCTGACACGCAGGCCGAAATCATCAACGGCGCGACGGCCCCCGGGCGGGATTTCCGCTTCATGGTCTATGTCATCGCCGGCAATAACCTCTGTGGCGGTTCCCTGCTGGATGCCAACTCGGTGCTGACCGCCGCGCACTGCGTCACCAACTCCGATGGCAGTGTGCGCGCGGCCTCCGATTTCGTGCTGTACATCGGGAAATCGAACGTCGCCAACACCAAGAAGAGCAACCGCTTCTTTGTGTCGGCGGTCAACCGCCACCCGGATTACGGCGTCACGCAATACGCGAATGACGTGGCGGTGCTCACGCTGAACCGCGCGGTCCCGAGCGAACTGGCGACACCCATTGCCATCATCGGCTCCGGCTCCACGCAGTACCAGAATGCCGGGTACGGCGTTGTCGTCTCGGGCTGGGGCACGACCTCGACTTCGGCCATCAAACTGCCGGCCGAGCTGAAGTACACGAACCTCCTGGTGGAATCGGACGCCGCCTGCTCCGCCGACTACCCGAGCGACTTCGACCCCATCAGCATGATGTGTGCGTCGTACCCCAACACCGATTCCTGTCAGGGCGACAGCGGAGGACCGCTGCTGGCGCGGGACCAGACCGGGACCACGACGATTGTGGTCAAGGGCAAGAAGCGCAAGGGCAAGGGCAAGAAGCGTCGCAAGCACAAGCAGGAAGTCGCGGTCTACCAGAACACCCAGATTGGGGTGGTGAGCTGGGGCGTCGGCTGCGGGCTGGATGGCTTCCCCGGTGTCTACGCGCGGCTCAGCGATCCGGTAATCAACACCTTCGTGGTGAACGCCGCGGCGCAGTAGCGTCGCCGCCGGGCTGCGGTTGCACGCCCCACGAGTCAGGGACACCCCTGACTCGTGGGGCGCTCTTGTTTGCCGCGCCGCGTGATGTGGCGCCTCTTATATTGAGACCGCCAGGATGTTAGCGAACGGTGAACGCCGCGCTAGCGCTTCCGAGATCGTATTGGCCAATATATGTGCTTTGAATAAAGCGTATTGATGTATCAATAATGAAACTGTTTTCTCCGCGTTGCACGTGATACTTCGCCCTTTCTCGGGCCTGGATGGGGTTGCGCCGCCTGCCGATGGGTCGTTGACCCGCCCGTCAGGCGCAAAAGTGATCTGGCGCCTGGTAAGAGCCTCATCTACGATTGCCCAACCCCCGAATCCGGAACGGCCCATGCGTAACCCCGCTCGTTGATGCCATCGCTGCCATTGCGTATGGGTGAATCACATATGACGAAATTTTCGTGTATGATGATCTTCAGATGATGATGGCGGAGGGAAAGATGAGCAGATCGCAAACAGATTCTGAGTGCAGAATGCAACGCCTGGTCCGGTCGCTAACGGCCGCGCTTCTGGTGCTGGTGGCCGTGGGGCTGCTATTCGAGGGCCAGCTTGTCCCGGAGGTGGTCGCCAAACGGGGCGGGAAGGACAAGGGGGTTCAGGGAGAGATCGTGGGCGGTAGCGTGGCGCCCGGCCGCGATTACCCGTTCATGGCGATTGTCGAAACGGACACCATGTTTTGCGGGGGCACGCTGATCGACGCGAACTCCGTGCTGACCGCCGGCCACTGCGTTTCGGATGAGATGGGCCGGGTGATCGCACCGGGCGCCTTCTACATCTCCATTGGCATCAGCAACAGCGATCTGGACAAGATTCCGCAGAGTCACCAGTTCAGCGCCATCACGGTGGACCGCCACCCGGGCTACAACTACATCACGCTCAACAACGACGCGGCGGTCCTGACGCTGGATCGCCCCGTTGACCCCTCCATCGCCACCCCGGTCAAGATCGCGCCGGCCGGCGCCACGCAGTACGACGTAGCGGGGACCGGCGTCGTGGCGGCGGGCTGGGGCGTTACCGCCGAGTGGGAGTGGGATATCGTCTCGGAGCTGCGCCACGTCGATCTGGCGATCAGCAGTAAGGAAGCCTGTCGTCAGGCGTACCCAGCCGACTACAACGCCGACACGATGGTCTGCGCCAGTCTGCCGCAGAAGGATTCCTGCTACGGCGACAGCGGCGGGCCGCTGCTCTTCCGCACGCAGGTTGGCACCACGACCGTGACCGAGAGCGCCGGCGGCGGGCAACACGACAAGCACAAGAAGAAGAAGGGTAAGAAGGGCAAGAAGGGGAAGAAAGGCAAGAAGGGCAAGAAGAACGGCGGGAACGAACGCGCCGGAACGCGTAGCTATGAAGCCCCGGTCTACGACTACGTGCAGGTCGGGATCGTCAGCAACGGCGCGGCCTGCGCGGTGCCGCTCTTCCCCGGTGTCTACACCCGGCTGAGCAGTAGCAGCATCAACGGCTTCATCACCACCATGGCCGCGAAGTAGGGGAGCGGCTCACGAAAACGCCGGGGCGGGATCACTCCCGCCCCGGCGTTTATTGTGCGTGCGCTAGGTGGAACTCTAGGCCTTGAAGTACGCGCAGACGACGTTGGTTGAAGCATCTTCCGCCGAACCACCAGCATTGACGAAGTTGACAACCCAGCCCTTTCCATCGCTTGCTACCTGCGATGTTAGGGGAAAGGTGGAGCCCTGATCATCCTCGAGGATGAAGCCGCCTCCAGTGGCGAAGGCCACCTCACCACTTGCGGCTGCCGGACACGTCGCTGTCACCAGCGTGCCCGTCGAATTCGCGGCGATGGACTGCTTCTTGGAGGTGCTCTGGAACTTGACCAGCGTGCCAGAGCTGCTCTTTGCCGGCTTCTTCTTCTTCTTCTTGGCGGACGCGTTCACCACCCCCAGGGCAGCCATGCCCGCCAGAGATCCGGCAGCGAGACCCTGAATCGCCTTGCGGCGCGGCAACCCTTCGGCGGCGTCGGTCGTGATGGAATCGGAAATGGCCATCCGTGTGCTCCTTGCGGGGCCAAAACGCCCCTTGTGGTCATGATGCACGAGAAAATGAACGGAGTACTCCCGGGTGCGACGTCTGCGGGTCCGCGCCTCCTTTCTGCCTGGATTGAGTGACTCGCGCATCATGCCGTATCGCGCGCTAGGTTGCAATATGTCATCTGTGACAATCACTATTGCGCGATGTACCCGCCGTCCACCGGCAAAATGGCCCCGGTGATGAACGAAGCGTCATCGGAGGCGAGGAACAGGATGGCCGCCGCCACCTCCGAGGGTTCCCCGATGCGCTCCATGGGGTGCATCTGCGCGATGGCGTCCAGGTACTCCTTGCCACCCGGCTCGTCCGGCAGTTGCTTGACCCGCTCGGTCCAGATCGTGCCCGGGGCCACGGCGTTGACCCGGATGCCTCGGCCTGCCCACTCCACCGCCAGGTGCTTGGTGATGCCCGACGCCACGTACTTGGCGGGACCATAGGTGGATTGCCGCTTCTGCCCGGCCAGACCGGAGATGGAGGACAGGCAGACGATGGCGCCGCCGCTCTCCTGCATCGCTTCGATGGCGAACTTGCAGGTCAGCCACATGCCGCGCCCATCGACCGCCATCACGCGGTCCCAATCCGCCACGGAGGACTCCACGATATCGCCGAGCGGGATGACGCCGGCGTTCGCCACCAGCACATCGAGCCCGCCGAACGCGGCGACCGCGTCCCCGATCATGCGCCGGGCGTCCGCTTCCTCCGAGACATCGCCGGTGATGGTGATCACCTCGGCGCCTCCGGCGCGCAGCTCCTCCGCCAGCGCCAGCAGCGGCGCTTCCTGGATGTCGGTCAGCGCCAGCCGGGCGCCCTCCTGCGCGAACCGCACGGCGGTGGCGCGCCCGATGCCATAGGCCGCGCCCGTCACCACGCACCGCTTGTCCTTGAGCCGATCCATGCGTTGCCCCCTTGCTTTCATCGTCACTGATGAACTACTGACCTGTTGCCGGGAGCATTGTCCACGATCAGCGGGGGCAGCGGGCGGGCTCAGGCGTAGAGGCGGATGGCTCCCGGGGGCACCGTGATGCCAATTGGCTGACCCATCTCCAGGTGGCGGGCGGATTCCGAGACCAGATCGACAATGACCGGGTTCTCGTCACCATCCACCCGCACATCGAGGCGGGTCACCGGCCCGAGGAAGGTCAATAGCTCGATTTCCCCGCTGAGGGCGCCGGGTCCCGCCGCCGCCGGGTCCACCAGCGTGGCCGCCTCGGGGCGCCAGACCGCGAGCACCCGCGCGCCGTCCGCCAGATCCGTCGCCGAGATGGGCAGCCGGGCGTTGCCCCAGGCGATGGCGGCGCCACCGAGCTGACGCTCAATGACGGTTTCGCGGCGGTTGCTGGAGCCGACGAAGGCGGCGGTGAAGCGGGTGGCCGGGCGGTCGTAGAGATCCTGCGGCGTCCCAACCTGGCTGACCTTGCCCTTTTCCATCACCACGATGGTGTCCGACAACGCCATCGCCTCCGCCTGGTCGTGCGTCACGTAGACGACGGTCAGATCGAGTTGCCGCTGCAGGCGGCGCAGCTCGGTGCGCAGTTCGTCCCGGATGGCGGCGTCCAGCGCGGAGAGCGGCTCATCCAGCAGCAGCAGCGGCGGCTCGATGGCGAGGGCGCGGGCCAGCGCCACCCGCTGCTGCATGCCGCCGGAGAGCTGGTGCGGGTAGCGGTTCGCCGCCTCGGTCAGGTGAACCAGATCCAGCAGGCCATGCACCCGCGCCGTCACGCTGGCCTGCGGTTCCCGCGCCACGCGCAGCGCGAAAGCCACGTTCTCGAACGTGGTCAGGTTGGGGAACAGCGCGTACTGCTGGAAGACCATGCCGATCTTGCGCCGCTGCGGCGGAACCTGCGCGTAGTCCTTGCCATCGATCAGGATGCGGCCGCTGTCGGCGCGCTCCAGCCCGGCGATGATGCGCAGGGTCGTGGTCTTGCCGCAGCCAGATGGCCCCAGCAGCGAGACGAACTGCCCCGCCGGCACGGTGAGGTTAACGTCATCGACGGCGGTGGCCTCGCCAAACGTCTTGGTCAGGCCCCGCACCTGGAGTGTTGCGCCCATGAGTTTTGGAGCCTCCCTGTGATCGAGCGAGCGGCGCCCGCCGTTACTTGTTGGCGACCGGCATGCCCGGCCCGGCGCCGCCGCGCCGCCGCCCGGCGATGTACAGCAGCGAGAGTGAGACGATCATCACGTAGATCAGGCCGATGATGGCCAGCGCGCTGGCGACCCGGCCATCGACGTTCTGGGCCTGCGCCTGGTAGATGGGAAAGGTCTTCCAGCCGGAGCCAGCCAGCAGCGAAGCCAGCGCGTACTCGCCTGCTCCCAGCGCCGCGATGAGCAGGATGCCGCTCATCAGGCCGGGCATGATCCCCGGCAGCAGCACGCGGCGGCCGATATCGAACCACCCGGCGCCCAGCATCTGCGCCGCTTCGGACAGCGTGTGCGCGTCGATGGAGGTCAGCGAGGCGTCGATGGAGCGGAACATGAACGGCAGCGAGAGCAGCACGTAGGTCAGGATCAGCAGCAGCACCCGGTTTACGTTGTAGGGCCCGACGTACGCCCGGATCATCGCCAACGCCAGCACCACGCCGGGCAGCGCCCACGGGATGATGGAGAGGAACTCCAGCCACGGCTTGAAGCGCGGCGCCCGCAAGTGCACCGCCAGCAGCGCCGGGACCACCAGCAGCGGGCTGATGATGGCCGCGCCGATGGTGGCTTGCAGCGTCCGCGAGGCCGTCGGGGCGAAGAGCGGGTCCGCGATGGCCGCCCGGTACCAGTCGAGGGTATAGCCCTCCGGCAGGATGGTGCGGCTCCAGACCGTGGCGAGGGAGAAGAGCAGCGTCGCCAGCAGCGGCAGCCCCAGGTACAACAGCGCCGCCACGAGCGACACCCGGAGCAGCAGTGGGCCGATTGGGACGCGGCGGAACCGTTGGGGCGATTCGAGCTCGCCCTCCTCAGCGGTCATTACGATAGCCATCGTTGCGTCCTCCGGGTCAGCATCTGGGCGGCGATGATGCTGAGCGCCATGATGGCGGCCAGGATCAGGGACATGGCGGCGGCGACACCGGGATCGAAGCTGACGTCGCCGTTGACCTCGAATGCGATCTGGATGGTGAACAGGCTGAGCTTGCCGCCGGAAAGCCCCCAGGCCGTGGCGTAGGCGCCGAGCGCGTTGGCGAAGAGCAGGGCCAGCGCCGCCGTGAAGGGCGCCGCCAGCACCGGCAGGCCCACCCGGCGCCAGTACGTCCACGAGGACGCGCCCAGCATGGAGGCCGCCTCCTGCCACTGCGGCTTGATCCGCGCCAGCGAGGGCGCGAAGAGCAACACCATCAGCGGGATCTGGAAGTAGAGGTAGACCATGGTCAGGCCGGTCCACGAGTACAGGCTGAAGTGCTGCGGGTAGAGCCGGTAGCCGAACACGTTGCGGATGAGCAAGGTAATCATGCCGCTGGCGCCCAATACCGCGATGAAGGCCAGCGCGAGGGGGATGCCTGAGAAGTTGGACGTGGTGGCGATCATGCCCATCAGCCAGCGCTGCGCCCGGCCGCTACTCTGGACGATGGCCGCCGCCACCAGCGCCCCCCAGATGGCGCCGAGCAACGCCGTGCCGCCGGAGAGCAGAATGCTGTTCCGCAGCGAGTGCCAGTACAGCGATTCCGTAACCGCCCCGTAGTTGCGCAGGGTGAACGCGCCCAGCCCAAGCTCACGGAAGCTGTCCCGGATGAGGATCGTCATCGGGATCACTTCCAGCAGCAGGCAGAAGACCAGAAACGGCACAACTGGCCAGGGGAAGCCGCCGGCGCCAGACCGCCAGCGTCCCGGACGGCGGGCGGCGGGCTCGCCGGTGATGGCTGAGGTGGCAGGGAATTCTTCGGCGATGGCCATGCGGGCGCCCCCGGAATGCACGACAACCACAGGCCGCCACGCGGGCCGAGACCCACGTGGCGGCGCGCGGTGTGCCGGAAGCTGACGCTACTGGCCGAGGACCTCGTTGCCCCAGCTGTCCGCGATCTTCTGGAACGAGGCTCCAGCGGCGGACCAGTCCGTGATCGGCACGGCCGACTTGTAGGAGTCCGCCGGCGGGCGCTTGGCCAGGATATCCTCGGGGATCTGCACCGAGGGCAGGATCGGCGTGGCGTAGCCCTTGGCGTACAGCACTTGCCCCTCGGGGGAGAGGATGTAGTTGCGCATCAGGCGGGCGGCGTACGGGTGCGGCGCAAACTTGTTGACGATGGAGACGTACGGGCCGTACGTCGTGCCGTCCGACGGGATCAGCACCTCCAGATTGACCTGCCCGTCGAGCTGGTCGCGGAAGTTCAGGCCGTTGTAGTCCCAGCCGATGCCCAGCGCGACCTCGCCCTTCTGCACCTTGCCCAGGTCGAGGCCGGTCGGGTTCAGGTTGCCAAGGTCGTTCAGTTGCTTGAAGTAGTCGAGGCCCGGCTGGACGTCCGTTTCGCTGCCGCCATTGGCGAACGCCGCGCCGATGACCGCGAAGTTGCCTTGCGCGGCGGTGCGCGGGTCATCGATGGTGACCAGGCCCTTGTACTCCGGCTTCAGCAGGTCCGCCCACGTCGTCGGGACCGGATCGACGAGGTCGGTGTTCACCCAGAACGAGAGGGTGCCGTAGTACTGGGTGGCCCACAGGCCGTCCGGGTGCTTCGCCCAGTCGGGGATTTCGTCCCAGGTCTCATTCTTGAACGGCGCCAGCACGCCGAATTGCACGGCGGAGGGCGCGAAGAGGATGCCGATGTCCCCGATGTCGGCGACCGGGTTGTCCTTCTCCGCCAGGAACTTCGCGATCTCGGCCGCGGAGCCCATGTCGGTGTCTTCCCACGTCTCGATGCTGTACTTGGCGAGGAATGTGTCCCACATCTCGCCGAGGTTGGCCCACTCGCGCGGCATGCCGTAGGAGACGATCTTGTTCTCCTTCTGCGCGCCGGCGATGAGAGCGTCCATGTCCGAGGCATCGGCCGGCAGGTCAGCGTCCTGCGCGTAGCCGGTCTGCCGGAACTGCGGGAGCGCCAGGGCCGCGCCGGCGGCCAATGTGCCGCCCAGAACGCGCCGCCGGTCGAGAGAACGCTGCAGCAAATTGATCACGTCTGGTTCTCCACCACGCTGTTCACCGTTTGCGGGGGCAGGCGCCTCCACGCCGGACAAGTGTCCATGGCGCACGGTGAGACATGGTGAGCGAAATGTCAACGGGTAGGCGTCATAATCCCGCGCGGGCGGTTCTCACCGGCGCATGCGGGGATCGAGGACATCGCGCAGGCCGTCGCCCAGGATGTTGAACCCGAGCACCGCGAGGAAAATCGCCATGCCGGGGGCGAAGGCGGTCCACGGGGCAAACATCATGAAGCCGCGCCCGGTGCTCAGCATCGATCCCCAACTCGGCTCTGGGGGCTGCGCGCCCAGCCCGAGGAACGAGAGGCTGGCTTCGGTCAGGATGGCGTAGGAGATCGCCAGCGAGATCTGGATCAGCAACGGGGCCATCGCGTTCGGCAGCACGTGGCGGAACATGATCCGCGCCGAACCCGCCCCGCTGGACTTGCTGGCCTCGATGTACTGCTCCTGCATGATCACCATGCCGGCCGCCCGCGTCACCCGGATAAAGATCGGGATGAAGATGATGCCGATGGCCACCATCACGTTGGCGAGCGATGGCCCCAGCACCGCCAGCACCGCGATAGCCAGCAGCAGCGACGGGAAGGCGAAGATGATGTCGGCGAAGCGCATGATGACCATGTCCCACGCGCCGCCGCGATACGCAGCCAGCAGCCCGAGCGTGCCGCCGATGAGCAGGCTGATCGAGACGGAGATGGCCGCCACCTGAATGGAAATGCGCGCGCCGAAGAGCAGCCGGCTGAAGACATCGCGGCCCAGTTCGTCCGTTCCCAGCGGGTAGACCGCATTCGGGGCCACCAGTTGGTCGGTGGTGAATTGCTGGTACGGCGAGTGGGGAGCCAGCGCCGGCGCGAAGATGGCGGCCAGCACCATCACCAGCACAATGGCCCCGCCGAACACCACCATCATGTTCTGCAGCACGCGCGGCAGCCGCCGCTTGCGGCGCGCGGCCGGCTGCGCGAGGGTCATGGCATCCGTTGAAACGGCAAGCGCCTGGCTCATGGTCAACTCACCCGCAGGCGTGGATCGAGGTACGTGTACAGGACGTCCACAATCAGGTTGATCAGCATGAAAGTAAAGGTCACCAGCAACACGACGGTCTGCAGCACCGGATAGTCCCGCTGGTTCACCGCCAGCAGCGCGTAGGTGGCGATACCCGGGAGGTAGAACACCGCCTCGATCAGAAACGCGCCGCCGAAGATGTACCCCACCTCCATGCCAGCCACGGTGATCACCGGGATCAGGGCGTTCTTCAGCAGGTGGCCGCGCGTGACCGCCGACCCGCGCAACCCCTTCGCCCGGGCCGTGCGCACGTAATCCTGCCGCACCACTTCCAGCATGGACGAGCGGGTCATACGCATGATGATGGAGGCTGAAACGAGCCCCAGCGAGAGGGCCGGCAGCGCCATGCACTTCAGGTTGCCGACTGGGTCATCCAGAAACGGCACGAAGCCGCCAGGCGGAAACCACTGCACCTTGATGGCGAAGAAGAATGCCAGCAGGGTGCCCAGCCAGAAGTTCGGCAGCGACAGCCCGATCATGCCGAGGCTGGTCAGGCCGAGGTCGATCGCCTTGTTGTGGTTGAGCGCGGCGATGATGCCCAACGGTACGGCGATCACCACGGCGAACAGGATCGCCAGAAAGGTCAGCTCTGCCGTGATCGGCAGCCGGCTCAGCAGCTCCGAGCGGATATCCGTGCCGGTCGTGACCGAGATGCCAAGGTCCCCCCGCGCCAGCCGCCCGATCCAGTCGAAGTACTGCTGGTACATCGGCAGGTCCAGGCCGACCTTGTGCCGGAACGCCGCGACTGCCTCCGGGGTCGGTTTGGTGCCAAGGAAGACGACCGCCGCGTCGCCGGGAATGAGCCGCATGGTGACGAACACCAGGATCGACATCCCGATGAGCACGGGGATCATCGCCAGCAGCCGCGTCTGGATATACCGGAGCATGCGCGAAACCTCGGGCCGGTTCCGGGCGGATCGCTCCGCCCGGAACCGCGCGACGAATGGCTATTTGTTCAACCAGGCCTCGCGCACCCAGCGCATCAGGCCGGTCGGCAGCGGGGTGAAGCCCTCGACATAATCCTGCTGGGCCTGCACCAGCTTGTTGTTGGTGCCCGCCGCCACTGGCGAGAGGGTGAAGATCGCCTCCTGCGCCTTGCGGTACACCTCCTTGCGGCCCTCCCGCTCGAAGGTGGTGCGGCCTTCCTCCAGCAGTTTGTCGACCTCGGGGTCGGCGAAGAGCTGCGGGTTGAAGCCCTGCGCGCTGTGGAACTCGGGGTAGAGGAACTCGTCCGGGTCGATGAACGGGCCGCCCCAGCCACAGACCTGCATGTCGAAGTCGTTGCTGCCGAAGACGTCGTTGATGAACGTGCCCCACTCCAGGTTGACGATCTGGGCGTTGATGCCGACCGCCTTCAGGGCTTCCTGATCGACCGCCGCCTCGCCCGCGAGCTCGCTGTAGGCTGGGGAGACCTTGATGGTGGTCTCGAAGCCATCCGGGAAGCCGGCTTCCGCCAGCAGCGCCTTGGCCTTCTCGACATCCGGCGTGGCGGAGTAGAGCTCCAGACCGTCGGAGTACGCCCAGCTCCACGCCGGCAGAATGCCGCCGGTGAGCGGCGTGGCCAGCCCGAACATCACGTTGCTGGCGATCGCCTCGCGGTTCTTGGCGTAGGCGACCGCCTGCCGCACCAGCGGGTTGTCGAACGGCGGCTTCGTGCAGTTCATGCCGATGTAGGCCCAGTTGCAGCTGCCATTCTCAAGGGCGATCGCCTGGACGCCCGGCATGGCGCTCAACTGCATGTAGTCCTTCTTGGCCAGGTCCTGCACCAGATCGACCTGCTTCGTCAGCACGGCGTTCAGGCGGGAGGTGTTATCCGAGATGAAGACGATCTCCAGCTCATCGACCACCGGCTGGCCCGGCACGTAGTAATCCGGGTTCTTGACCAGGTTCAGCTGCTTGGCCGGCTCGTACGAGACGAACTTGAAGGGGCCCGTGCCGACCATCACGGTCTGCAGGTCGCCTTGCGCCTCCACCACGTGCTTCGGCACCATGCTGGCCCACGGCGAAGCCATGAACGCGAGGAACGGCCCCTGCACCTTGTTGAAGCGGACCTCGACCGTCAGCGGATCGACGACCTTGACGTCGGCCACTTCAGAGTACATGTACGCGTTCGGGGAGCCGGTGTCCGGGTTCTTCTGGCGCTCCATCGAGAACTTGACGTCCTCGGCGGTGAACGGCTCGCCGTCGTGCCACTTCACGCCCTCGCGCAGCTTGAAGGTGTAGAGCAGCTTGTCCTCGGAAATCTCGACCGACTCGGCCAGATCGGGCAGGACTTCGTTCAGCTCCTTGTCGTACTGCATCAGCGAGCCGTAGACGTGCTCGGTGATCAGGGCGGTGGAGTAGGCGGAGGAGATCATCGGGTCGAGGCCGACCGGATCGGTGGAGGTGGCGAGGCGGATCTTGCCGCCCGGCTTCACGTCCTGCCGGGCCGGGGCCAGCGCCAGCGCCCGGCGCTGCGCCGCCGACGCCTCGCGGCCGCCGATGATGATCGTACCGGCCGCCGCCGCGCCGGCGAGCAGGCCGCGGCGGTTGATCATCACGGTGCGCGCCTTCCGCAGAAATGCCGCGTCATCGAACGAGCGAGTCATGCGTTCCTCCTGATTCACGTGCAGTGAACGAACGGATCATACCGGGAGCTGCGCGGGTGTCTCCTTTCGCGGGAGGAGTGATGGGTCAGGCGTCGTAGCCAAGGAACCGGCGGACGAGCGCGGTGAAGCCCTCGCCCTCTTCGACGAAGGGCAGATGGCCGCTCTCTTCGAAGATGACCAGCTCGCTGCCGGGAATGCTGGCGGCGATAAGTTCCGATTCGGCGAAAGGGGTTACCCAGTCGTGGCGGCCCCCGATGACCAGCGTCGGGATCGTAAAGTCGCCGAGCCGGTCCCGCACGTCAAACGACGGCATGACGTTTTTCCACATGTAGGCCATCAGTTCCGGGTTGGACTTGCCGCGCCCCTGGCCCTCCCAGTACTTGTCATCCCAGTGGGCGTAGTAGAGCGGGTTGCAGGTGCGCCACCACGTTTCAAGCTCTGCGCCGGTCGAGATCTCGCCCTCGAACAGGCGGGGCACTGCCGCGATCTGCTCCGGCGAGCCCTTCTTCGCCACCTCGGCTTTCGCGCCCTCGTAGAAGCCGTAGCTGGGGGAAGTGGTGACCAGGATCAGCTTGTCGACGCTTTCAGGGTGGCGCAGGGCGTAGGTCTGCGCCCACATGCCGCCGAAGGAGTTGCCCAGCACGTGGACCTTGCCGAGGCCGAGGTGCTGCCGCAGCGCCTCGACATCGTCCGCCATCTGCTCGATGGTGCAGGTCGTGTGATCGACATCGTGATCAGAGCGGCCGGTGCCCCGGTGGTCGATGTAGACGAGCTGCATATCCTCGGCGAGCGGGGAGAGGTACGGCTTGAAGTAGGTGTGATCCATGCACGGGCCGCCGTGCAGGACGAAGCAGACATCGCGCTGTTTCATCACCTCGCCGTCGGGAACGAGCCCGGCGCCCTCGATGTCGAAGAAGATTTCCGCGCCGTTGATCGTGGCAAGCACCGCGTCTCCCCTCATGCGCACGAAACGGCAAACACCCGGCCCTGGCGGGCGCGGTCGGCGGCGACCGTCCTCGTGCATTTGTCTTTGCAATGGGGCGATTCTATCACGGGACGTTGCGCAGCGGAACGTTGTTCCGCACGCACGCGAACGGGCGCCGGGGATTCCCGGCGCCCGCTGGCAAGGAGTCTGAATCGGTCCGGCTACTCGACGGTGAAGACCGTCACCATGCCGTCCGCCGCGTGCGGGCGGCCCGTTTCGTGGTCCAGGATGAAGCAGACCACGGCGTAGGTGGCGGGCTCGAGATCGAACTCGCTCCACACCGTTTGCCCGCCGGATTGCAGCGCGGCGTAGCCGACCCAGACCGCCTGCGCGAAGACGGAATCCCCCGCCGGGGGCGTGCCGGCCATCATGCCGTTGAACTCGGTGACCACCTGCGGCGCGGTCGTGCCGTCCGGCACGCGCACCATCACGACGTGGTGCGCCATCTCGGCGCCGGTGTTCTCGATCTTCCAGAGCTGCGGGCCAGCGTCCAGCGTTTCCGGGGTCAGGATGTACTGCAGGTCGTCCGTCTCCTCCAGGTTCACCGTCGCGGGCGGTTCCGCCACGCCTGGCGTCGCCTCAGCCGCGTCAGCGGTGACCGTCAGCGGGATCAGCCGCATCACTTCCTCGCCCTGCGGCTCGTAGTACGAGGTCGCCAGGTGGTACTCGCCCGGCTGCAGGTCGATGATGAACGAGACCGGCTCGTCCGGGCTGGCCGTGTTCGTGCCGCCGAGGTAGGTCCAGCCGGGCTGGGGCATATCCTGCTGGCCTGCCGCCAGCGCCTGCGCCACCAGCTCGTCGTCGCTCAGGCCCTCCGGCGTAACCACGATGTCGAGGTAGGCCACGTAGGGCGCGGGGGCATTCAGCGACACCAGGTGCAGCCCCGCCGGAACTTCCGACGGCGACTCGACGCCGTCCGGACCGACGTTGACGGTCAGGTTCGGGTACCCCAGCGTGCTCATGATTTCGGTGCTGAAGGAGGCGTCCACGCCCTCCTCCTGCGCCACTGCTCCGCCCACCCAGCTGCTCAGGCCGAGCGCGATGGCGGCGACGGTAACGAGAGCCTTACGCATGATGCGATGAACCTCCAGCGGCAGCGCCGCGTCATGAAATCCGGGTCAAACAGGGCGCAACGTCTCGATCCACGCACCGGCCGATGCGCAGAGAGCCCGCCCAGATCAGATTCCTGTTCGCGAAATCAGAAAGCGCTCCCGGGGCCCGGCCCCCGGATGCGTGGTCCGCGTTTGCACGGGGCCGGGTGGCGCCAGGCCCACGGCAGGGGAAGGGCAGGAGGCATCAGGCGCGCGCCGCCTGCCGCTTGCGCTCGGTGTAGGCGCGGGTGCGGGCGCGGTTGCCGCAATCGGCGCTGTCGCACCAGCGGCGGCTGCCATTCTTCGTGGTGTCCAGGAAGAACCAGCCGCAATCCTCGCCGGGGCATTCGCGCACGCGGGTCCAGCTCCCGGTGGTCAGGATCGCCGTGGCGGCGTCGGCCAGGCGCCAATGGGGAAGCGCCAGCGCGGCCGGCGCAGCGAAGCGTACGGCGAAGCCGTTCTCTACCTGCGCAATCTCGCTGTGCATCTGTCCCTCCACGCGGGCGTCGTTCAGGACCGCGAGCGCCGCCGCCGGCGCCGGTTCTCCCTGAGTGAGTCGTTGCATCACAACGTGCAGCGCGCTCCGGAGTTCCTTCACCTGCCGCAACGCGTCGTCCGCAGCCGCCGGGTCGACGGTGGCCGCGTTCAGCAGTGGCCCGGCCTCGTTGGGCGCCAGCGCCCCCGCGCTGATTCCCCAGGCGACCAGCACGTCGTAGGTCTGCAGCAGATCCATGAAGTGCGGCAACCCCCGGTAGGCCTCGGTGTTGAGCAGATCGAGCGCGGGGTCGCCGCCGCGCAGCGGCCAGCGATCCAGGGGGACGACGCGTTGCGTGATGTCAAGATCAGGGCTCATGGCTACACCGCGATTGCATGGGCTAAAGCTGATTAGAGCATGTGAGATACGATAGCGTCTCGCCGAGGTTCCGCGCAACTCCGGGACCGACCGCCTGCCGCGCGGCGACCACGCGAGTTGGATAGAATCGGGCGTCAAGCGGGCAGGCGATGAGCGAGGACGCCACGGTGAGCGAAGCCAGCAAAACCGGCTACCGGCTAAGCGTGCGCGAGATGGCGCCAGACGAGCGCCCCCGCGAGCGGCTGAAGCTGCGCGGCCCGGCCTCGCTCAGCGACGGCGATTTACTGGCGATTATATTGAATACAGGGATTGTGGGCGAGACGGTGACGGATCTCTCGCAGCGCCTGCTGGCGGAGCAGGGTGGGCTACGCGGCCTCTTCCGCATGGAGGTCAGCGAGTTGGCCGGCCTGCGTGGGCTGGGAGACGCCAAGGCGGTGCGGCTGAAGGCGGCGCTGGAGCTGGGGCGGCGGCTGGCGGCGCTCTCGCCGGAG
The DNA here is from genome assembly GCA_047605145.1 of Thermomicrobiales bacterium. Taxonomy (GTDB): domain Bacteria; phylum Chloroflexota; class Chloroflexia; order Thermomicrobiales; family UBA6265; genus JACCXM01. The sequence goes on from JASGGF010000027.1 coordinate 15,802, forward strand.
GACCGGCAGCAGGTGACCTCGCCGGACGACGTGGCGAACCTGCTGCTCATCGAGATGGGGGCGCTGGAGCAGGAGCAACTGCGCGTGGTGCTGCTGGACACGAAGCACCGCATCCTCGGCACGCGCACGGTCTATCAGGGGAGTGTCAATCAGGCGCAGGTGCGCATCGGCGAGGTCTACCGCGACGCCGTGCGCCAGAACGCCACCGCCATCGTGGCGGCGCACAACCACCCCTCCGGCGACCCCACGCCCTCCGCCGCCGATGTTGCGCTGACGGTGGAACTGGTCCGCGCCGGCGAGATGCTGGACATCGACCTGCTGGACCACCTGATCATCGGCCAGGGGCGCTGGCTCTCCCTGCGCCGCCTTGGGCTGGGCTTCCCGAAGGCGTAGGCGCACTCAACCACCGCCCGGTTGCACCAGTCCGCTTTCGTACGCAAACACGACGGCCTGCACGCGGTCTCGCAGGTTCAGCTTGCCGAGCACGTTCGAGACGTGCGTTTTCACCGTCGATTCGCCGACGAAGAGCTGCGCCGCGATCTCGGCGTTGGTCAGACCTTGCGCCACAAGGCGCAACGTTTCCTGCTCGCGCTCCGTTAGCGAAGTGAGTTCCGGGGCCGGCGCGGTGGGCAGCGGGCGCCGCGCGAACTCGGCGATCAGGCGCTGGGTGACGGAGGGGGCCAGCAGGGCATGGCCGCCAGCCACGATGCGCACGGCCTCGATCAGGTCTTCCGGCGGCGCGTTCTTGAGCAGAAACCCGCTGGCGCCCGCCCGCAGCGCCGCGAAGATGTACTCGTCACGCTCGAAGGTAGTCAGGATCACGACGCGCGGGCCGTCGCCCTGTTCCAGCATCTGGCGGGTGGCGGCGAGGCCGTCCAGCACCGGCATCTGCACGTCCATCAGCACGATGTCCGGTTGCAAATCGCGGGCGGCGGCAATCGCCTGCTGCCCATTTTCCGCTTCGCCTACGACAACCAGATCGGCCTCCGATTCGAGGATCAGGCGGAACCCGGCGCGCACCATCGCCTGATCGTCCGCCAGCAGAATGCGGATGCTCACGCCGGCCTCGCCGCCAGCGGCAAGTGCGCCCACACGGTAAACCCGGCGCCCGGCTGCGGTCCGGCGCGCAAGGAGCCGCCCAGCAGGCTGGCGCGCTCGCGCATGCCGCGCAGCCCGTTGCCATCGGGCGGGGCCACGCGCGGAGCGGCGCAGCCATCGTCCGCCACCTCGATATCAAGCGCGTCGGGGCCGTAGTGCAGGGTGACCGCAGCGTGGGCCGGGCCCGCGTGTTTGACCACGTTGGTTAGCGCCTCCTGCACAATGCGGTACGCCGACAGATCCACTCCGGGCGGCAATGGCCGTGTTTCCCCTTTCACTGTCAAGGTGACGGGAAGCCCGGCCTCCTGCATCTGCGCCAGCAGCGCATCGAGGTGCCGCAGACTTGGTTGCGGGGCGAGGCCGTCCGCTTCTTCGCGCCGCAGGAACCCGAGCAGCCGTTGCAACTCGGTGACCGCCTCGCGGCTGGTTTGCTCGATGGCGTTGAGCATCGCTTCAGTCTGGGCTGGGTCGCGCAGCAGCACCCGGCGGGCGGCCCCCGCCTGCACGCCCATCAGGCTGACGTGGTGCGCCACGACGTCGTGCAGTTCCCGCGCGATGCGGACGCGCTCATCCAGTACGGCGCGGCGGGCGTTCAGCTCGCGCTCCTGCTCCAGTTGCACGGTGCGGGCCGCCAGTTGCACCTCGCGTTCGCGGGAGACGCGCACCTCGTCGCTGAACCACCACATGGCGCCGCCGACCAGCAGGTTGGCGAGGATCGGCACAATGAGCAGAGCGTTCGGACTGGCGGCGTAGTACGCCTGCGGCAGCACAATGAACTGATAGACAATAGTGCCCATGAATGCGGTGAGCGTGATGATGCGTACGGGCGTGCGCCAGCGGGCGCTGCCGTACACCCCGGCGGAGTAGAAGCTGACCGCCCACGCGTTGACGGTCCACCCGAGGCCCGGGACCTGCACGGCGGAGGCCACCACCAGCACCGCCGTAATGATCCACAGCACGGCGTAGGGGTGGACGCGGCGCCATGCCAGCGGGACCACCATCAGCACCATGACCAGCACCGCCACCGGCAGGGGCGTAGCGGGCGGAACCGGCGCGGCGGTCCACTCCAGCCAAAGGCTGAGCTGGGCGATGACCCCGACCACGAGCGCCAGCAGCCCATCGGACAAGGTCGGGCGGCAGTCGAGGAAGGCCCGGCATCTGGCGAAGGCGTTCATACCCAAAGCGTAGTGCACTGAGTTGCTGCGACCCTCCACCGGCAGGCGGAATCTCTTCTCCGTCGCGCGGGGGAGCGGCGATTCCCCCGGCCGGCCGATGCCGCTTTCCGGCGCAACCCGATATGGTTGGGAGCAGGCAAGGAGCGCCGGGCGACGAAGACCCGGCACGAAAGGAGAGCACCATGCCCTCAACAGTTGCGCAGGAGCCCACGTTGTCGCGCCGGGCGGCGCTGAAAAGCGCGCTGGTGGCCAGCGCCGCGGCGGCGCTGCCGGCGCTGGCGCGGCCTGCCGCCGCCTTCGCGCAGGCTACCCCGGTATCCGCAACACCGGGCGCCGACGCCGCCCTGGACGCGATCATCCCGGAACTCGAGGCGTTCGTGACCGGGCGCATGGCCGAACTGGGCGTGCCCGGCGTGGCCGTTGGCATCGTGGCTGGGAACGCGGAGTACGCCGCCGGGTTCGGCGTCACGAACATCGATCACCCGCTGCCGGTCGATGCGAAGACGCTTTTCCAGATCGGATCAACGACCAAGACGTTCACCGGCACAGCGCTGATGCGGCTGGTGGAGCAGGGCAAGGTCGAGCTGGATGCGCCGGTGCGCACGTATCTGCCCGATTTCCGCGTTGCCGACGCCGAGACCTCCGAGGAGGTGCTGGTCAAGCATCTGGTGACGCATACCGCCGGCTGGTACGGCGACGACTTCACCGACCCCGGCGATGGCGACGACGCGCTGGCGCAGTATGTGGCCGAGATGGCCGATCTGCCGCAGATTGCGCCGGTGGGCGAATTCTTCAGCTACAACAACGCGGCGGTTTCGACCGCTGGCCGCGTCATTGAGGTCGTTACCGGAAAGCCGTATGAGGAGGCCGTGCGCGAACTGGTGCTCGAACCGTTGGGGCTGGAGCACTCGTACTTCTTCGCGGACGAGGTAATGACGCAGGCGTTCGCCGTGGGACACACCGCCTCACCGGACGATCCAGACGGCCCGCCGCAGGTCGTGCCAGTGTGGGCGCTGCCGCGCTCCGTGGCGCCTGCCGGGGGCATCATTTCCAGCGTCGAGGATCAGGTCCGCTACGCCCGGTTCCACCTTGGCGATGGGACGGTCGAGGGTGAGACCGTCCTCAGCCCCGAATCGCTGGCGGCCATGCAAACGGCGCACGGGCCGGGTGGCAGTCTCGGCGTGTACCTGCTCGATGGAGTGGGGGTCACGTGGCTGCTGACCAGCATCGACGGTGAGCGGGCGGCGATGCACGGCGGCAGCACGAATGGCCAGCAGTCGTCATTCCTGATGCTCCCGGACCGTGATTTCGCGATCACGGTGCTGACCAACGCCGACATGGGCGCCGTAGTGGCCGAGGAAACGGTGCTCTGGGTGCTGGACCATCTGTACGGGCTAAGCCTGCCGGAACCTGCGCCCTTCAAGGCGCCGGCGGCCGATCTGGCGGCGTATGCGGGCGCCTACACGTTTGGCGATGGGCTGTTGCTCACCGTCGCGGAGGCGGACGGCGCGCTGTCCCTCTCCGTCACCCAGAACGGCGAGCCGATTCCGGATGGCGCTGGCGCGCTGACCATGGTGGCTCCCGACCGCGCCGTCTTCGACATGGCGGGTGTGCCGTTCCTGACCGACTTCGTGCGCGATGACGCGGGCGAGGTCGCGTGGGTCCGCTTTTCCGGGCGCATGGCGCCGCGTAAGGCGTAGAGCTGCGGGGCGGGATTCCAGACGCCGAGCAAACGAACGGGGGAGCGGCATGTCGCCGCTCCCCCGTTGCCTACTGGCTGATGTCGCGACTAGCTGCCGGCGCGAATCCTTGCCACGGTCGGGTCTGCGACTTCGGCGTCACGGGATTCGACGCCCGCTGCCGGAATGCAGAAGCCGTTGTACTGGTCGCAGGTGAAGCCGGACGGGCAGCACGTCCCCGTCGGGTTGAGCGCCGAGGCGCAGCACTCGGTGGAGGAGGCGCAACAGGCAGCGGTCCCACAGCAGAACGGCGCCCCAGCCGGGCAGTAGCCACCCTGGTTCGGGCGGTTGCAGCAGTTACCACCGCTCGTGGAGCAGATACCGCCAGTCGTGCTGGTGACATCCCGGCAGCAGATCTCCGAGCAGCACTCCCCGGGGCGGTTTGTGTTGCATTCGGTGTCGTTGTCGAGACAGCGGTCACCACATTTGCCACGGAAGCTGTTCGGGTTTTTCTTCTTGACCCGCTTCCACTTCTTCTGGGTCAGCTGTTTGTCCGAGCAGTTCTTCTGGTTATTGTCCGGGCAGATGCAGTACTTCTTCGTCCGCTTGCGCCGGCGGCGATGCTTCTTGTTCCGGTCGCGGTCCTTCGCCTCGCTTTCGCCGCTGGCCAGCGAAACGCCAACAACGCCGGCGATCGTGCCGGCCAGCGCCGTCCGCAGCGTCTCGCGCCGCGAGCCCACCGCCTCGGAGAGGGCGCGCGCGAGCAAATCGAACCGTCGATCATCCATCGAATCTGTTCCTCCTGGCGGCTCGAACCGCTTCCTTGCATTATCGGGGGCGCACTCGTCCCTTACGCGTTTCCCACCACCCGAAAACGCGAAACCGGGACTTCTGGTTTCACACTATTTGGGCCGAAACCGTAGGCCGGGCGTCTGTGCGCCCGTTTCGCCTCAGGAAATCTCGAAAATTGTCTCAATCTCCACGGGGACATTGCCCGGCAGCGCCTGCAGGCCGACCGCCGAGCGAGCGTGTACACCCTTTTCTCCAAACACCTCGTACATGAACTCGGAGAAGCCGTGGATCACCGCCGGCGTATCGCGGAAGCCGGGCGTGCAGTTGACCATCCCCAACACCTTGACCACTCGCTGCACCCGATTCAGATCACCGAGCAGCACCTTCGCGACGGCGATCTGCTGGATGGCGCAGAGGCGGGCGGCCTCGTAGCCCTCGGCCACGCTGTAACGCTCGCCGACGCGGCCATCCCACGCCACGCCATCGACGGGCGGCGGGGTGGCGCCGGAGAGGTACATCAGGTTGCCGGTGATGACGCCGAGCGCCGCCGCCGGGTGAAAGGGCTTCGGATCCGGCAGCACGATCCCGAGTTCCGCCAGCTTCTCTTCAGGGGTCACGTCGTCTCCTCGTCGTTCGTCACGCGCCGCATCGGCGCCGCTCTCCACCCATGATAACCGCGCGCCGGCCGCCAACCGGCCCCGCGTCAGTTAGCCGGGAGGCAATGGCCCCGCGATGCCGACTGTGCCGTTCTTCGGCAGCGCGGCGAACAGCGCCGGATCGATGCCGAAACTCGCCGCCAGTATCTCCGCCGGGACCACGCCGAAGGTCTGCGAGAGGTTGATGGTCATCACCCGGGCGTCCGGCGTGATGAAGAAGATCAAAAACCGGAGGGGCTCATCGCCAACATTGGCGATGTAGTGGAACCAGTTCTGCGGGATGTAGGCAATATCGCCCGGGTCCACGGCCATGGTCTGCACATTGCCATCCGGGGCGATCAGCCCGAGCTGGGCGTGGCCGCTGACGCAGTAGTTCAGCTCGCCGGCGTTCGTGTGCCAGTGCGGCTCCCGCAGGCCGAAGGGCACGGCCTCCAACGGGAATACCGTAATGCCCTCCAGTGCGGGAATCTGCTGGTTGGTCAGCGGCTGCACTGTGCCGCCCACGAATTGGGAGGTCGAAAGGTCTGCGACGGTCACGCTGTACCGGGATGGCTGCGCGGGTCCCGGCGTGGCGGGTTCCGGCGTCGCGGCGGCTGTTTCGGAGGCGCCCTGCGGAGCTGGCACGATGATGCGGTCACCCTGCGTTGCGAGGAACGGGAACGCGCTCACCGGGGATTCGAAGGTCTGGGCCAGCAGCGGCGCCGGGATTGCCGGTAGTGCCTCGGAGAAGTCCGTGGTGTCCGGCCGGGCGTGCGTAAACCCGACCACGAGGTGGAGTTCGTCCGGCCCGGTGTTCTCGATATAGTGGGTGTAGCCGTTGGGCACAAACGTGATGCTGCCGGGCGTGATGGCGATCGTCTCGCTGCTGCCATCCGGCGCGAAGATGCCGATGCGCCCGGCGCCAGTGAGGCAGTAGCTCAGTTCAGCGGCGTTCAGGTGCCAGTGAAGTTCGCGCAGCCCTCCCGGAGCCAGCCGCAGCGAGGCCATCGCGACACCATCCAGCACCGGCGCCTGCACCTGCGTGGCCCAGCGGATGCTGCCGAGGGGCCGCGCCGTGGGCGTGCTGCTCTCCAGCGGAAACGAGAACGGCGGCAGCCCGCCATCGACGCCGGCGAAAGGTGGGGGCGCGGGTGTCACATCGTCCTCGTCCGGAACGGGCGCTCTCCAGTCCTGCGCGGCGAGTGGCCGTGGTGCGGCCGCGCCCACGATGCCTGCCGCCACGCCCGCGAGGCCGAGGCGCCGCAGCATCTCGCGGCGCGACTGATGCGTAGTGTCTTCAGGGTGCTCTGGCGTGACGAAATCCGGCTGCTCCACCGCGTGCCTCCTTGCAATCGCTGATCGGCGAAGTATTGCGCGTTCGCTCGCTAGCCGCGCCGCGATCAGCGCGGCAGCCATAGCGGTGTTGGGCGATGGACCGGCGTGCTCAGCGCGGCAGCAATCGCCCTTCCGACAGCAGGGGGACAACCGTGTCTGTGTCCAGTTCCGCCGCCAAATCGACATCCTCCGCGTAGCCACGGGCCAGCAACTCCTGACCCGATGCGCACGCGTGGAGCGTTTGGCGTAGCTCCGGTTGCATGGCCCGGAAGAGCGCGACGGCCGCGCCAGCCTCGGAGACGTCGTTGGGGCCGATGAACTCCGACAGGATAGCTCCGGCCCCGAGGTGATCCTCCAGCGCCACCCGCAGTGAGCCATCGTGCGGCCAACGCTCACCCGCCGCCACGACCGTCACCGGCGCGCCGATCTCCCGGCACGCATCCGCGACCGCGCGGGCGTTGCGCAGGCAGCCAATCAGCACGGTCGCGCCCCGCGCGGCGGCGGCCAGCGCGAGCCTCGCGCCATTGGGCGACGGCAACACCAGACGGGTTCCGGCTGGAATCGTCAGCAGGGACGCGGGAGAAAGCGAGTAGGCGCCGCCGGCGCCGTCTGCGAAGCGGCGCTCCGCCAGCAGCGCGCCGTGGGCCGCTGCTTGCTGCGCTGCGCTCTCACCCCGCGTGGGCCACGGGATGATGCAGGCGCCCCGCGCAATGTGCGGCGCCAGGCTGGCCAGCACGCTGTC
>JASGGF010000028.1:0-22925 GCA_047605145.1 Thermomicrobiales bacterium
ACCCCGTGCGGGGGGCGGTTGCTGAGGGCACGCCACGCCGCCGCGCCAGCGCGCACAGGACTTCCCATTTCCGAACACCTGTGCTATACGTACACTGAAGACGTATAATCGGCGACAATTCGTCACAGCGTTGGCAGCGTGGAGGGCGTTCACGGCGTATGTGCAGGAATATCCGTCCGCTATTCAACTTTTCGCCTGTGGCCACTGACGCCGAGATCGAGGCGGCGGCTTTGCAGTACGTGCGCAAGGTCAGCGGCTCCACCCGTCCATCGCAAGCAAACGCGCTGGCGTTCGACGCGGCGGTGGCGGAGATCGCCGCCGCTACGGCGCGATTGCTAGCGACGCTGGAGACATCGGCGCCGCCGAAGTCGCGGGAGGTCGAGGCCGCGAAGGCGAAGGCGCGCGCCGCCGAACGTTACGGCGCCCCGGTGGCGGAAAGGGCGGGCCTGTGATGCTTGCCACGGATGTCTCGGCCACCATGCCACCTCCCGGCGCCCCGACGAGCGATCCGCCCGCCCCTCGCCTGACTGCCGGCGAGGTGGAGCGCGCGCTCAGCGACATCTACGAGACCGAGTCGCGGCGCATTTTCGCCACCCTGATCCGCCTGTTGGGCGATTTCGATCTGGCGGAGGACGCGCTGCACGACGCGTTCACGGCGGCGATGCGGCAGTGGCCAAACGACGGTCTGCCGGCCAATCCCCGGGCGTGGTTGGTTTCCACCGGGCGCTTCAAGGCGATCGATGGCATCCGGCGCCGCGCCCGCTTCAACGCCTCGCTGGCGACGCTGGCCGCCGACCTCGACGCCCAAACGCTGGATACCGAGGAGGAGAGCGACGAGGATGTGCAGGATGACCGGCTGCGGCTGATCTTCACCTGCTGCAACCCGGCGCTGAATCCGGAAGCGCGCGTGGCGCTAACGCTGCGCGAGGTTTGCGGCCTGACGACGGAGGAGATCGCCCGCGCGTTCCTCGTGACGCCGACCACGCTGGCGCAACGCATCGTGCGCGCGAAAGCAAAGATCCGCGACGCGAAGATCCCGTATCAGGTGCCGGCGCTGGCGGACCTGCCGGAGCGGCTGGACACCGTCCTGCACGTGATCTACCTCGTGTTCAACGAGGGGTACGCGGCCTCGGCAGGCGACTCGCTGACCCGCGCCGACCTCTCCGGCGAGGCGATCCGGCTGGCGCGGCTGCTGCTGACGCTGCTGCCGGAGCCAGAGGCGCAGGGCCTGCTGGCGATGATGCTGCTGCACGAGTCGCGGCAGGCGGCGCGCACGGCGCCCAACGGCGACATCATTCTGCTGGAGGATCAGGACCGGTCGCGCTGGAACACGGCGCTGATCCGGGAGGGCGTGGCGCTGGTGGAGCAGTCGCTGGGCTCTGGCCGGGCGGGGCCGTACACCGTGCAGGCAGCCATCTCGGCGGTGCACGCGGAGTCCGCTACGGCGGAGGCGACGGACTGGGCGCAGATTGTGGCGCTGTATGACCTGCTGTTGCAGATGGTCCCCACGCCGGTGGTGGAGCTGAACCGGGCGGTGGCGCTGGCGATGCGTGACGGCCCGGCAGACGGCCTTGCCGCCATCGATGCAATTCTGGAGCGCGGCGATCTGGGGGAATACCACCTCGCCCACTCCGCGCGGGCCGAGTTCTGCCGGCGGCTGGGTGACGTGGCGGGCGCGCGCGCGGCCTACGAGCGGGCGCTGGCGCTGGTGAAGCAGGAGCCAGAACGGCGCTTTCTGGAGCGGCGGTTGCAGGATCTGGACTAGCGACGAGCCCTCCCCTACCGGGGCGACATCGGCGCGATCTCACAGTGAGTCCTCGCCGTGATTTGGTACAGTGTTCGCTCTTCCACCCCGTGAGGTTCCGCCATGGTTGCTCCGCCAAAGATTATCAAGGTCACCAGCGAGACGAGATTACCGGACGTGCTCGACGACGCGGCGCAGTCGCCGGTCGTTCTGGAACGCGATGGGCTGCTCTTCGTTGTCACTACCAACACGAGTCGGGAAGTCGCGAATGGCCTTGCCGAGGAAGCCGTTCCGGCCGCGATTGCGGACTCCTGGAGTTGGGCAGAGCGCGCGACCTCGCCAGCGAATGACCAGACCGAGACCGGCTACCCGTCCGTCCGCCGCGAACCGGGTGTGCTGCCGCCAACTCCTGATCGCGAGACCGTGCTCTCCATTTTGGACGAGGTCGCGGGCAGTTGGGCGGACCTCGACACCGATGCCATGATTCGCGACATTTACGAGGCGCGCATTCGCGGCTCACGCGACTACCAAGGCTCGTAGTGTATTTGCTGGACACGGATTGGGTCGTACAAGCGCTCGCGCGTCGAGGCTCAGCGATGGGTGTCCTCGGCGCGCTAGCTGGAGCGACCATCTACGTCAGCTATGTTTCGCTCGGCGAACTGTACGAGGGCGCATATCAATCCAGCAATCCGGGCGCGCACTTAGCCACGTTTCGGCGATTCCTTATCGCCTACCCTCCGCTCAATCTCAATGACTCCGTGATGGAGCGATTTGCCGAAACACGCGCATATTTACGAAGACGCGGGCAAATCATCGCCGACATGGACCTTCTCATCGCCGCCACGGCATTGCACTACGATCTGACGCTGCTCACCTTCAACCTCAGCCACTTTTCGCGCATCCCCGATTTGCGCCTGTATCAGCTGCAGTAGGGCGGCGCCCCGTCGAAAGCCGCAGCGCCTGTTCGACCATTAGGCAGAGCACGGGGCAGCAGTTCGCGCCCCGACATGCCGGGGAGGCAGACTTGCGCAAGATCGTGGCCGCATTCTTCATTTCGCTGGATGGCGTGGTCGAGGCGCCCGACCAGTGGCATTTCCCGTATTTCAACGACGAGATGGGGAATGCCATTGGGTCGCTCGTGGGTGAGGCGGACGCCATGCTGCTCGGGCGGCGGACGTTCGAGGAATTCGCGTCGTATTGGCCCGCACAGGGTGACGAGGATTTCGGCGGCTTCATCAACAACGTGCAAAAGTACGTGGTTTCCAACACCTTGACCGATCCGGAGTGGAACAACTCCAGCGTCATCTCGGGGGACGTCGCGGAGCAAATCCGCGCGCTGAAGGCGCAGCCGGGCCAGACCATCAACATCACCGGCAGTGGCACACTGGTGGAGTGGCTGCTGCAGGAGCGGTTGCTCGATGAACTGCACCTGCTGGTCCACCCGGTCGCGGTCGGCACGGGCAAGCGCCTGTTCGCCGATGGCGCGCCGTCCATCCCCCTGACGCTGGCGGAATCGCAGCCCTTCAGCACCGGCGTCGTGCACCTGACGTACGTGCCGGCCGACGCCTGAACCCCGCGAAGGAGGCGCCTCCATGCGCAGACGACAGGTCCTTTCCGGGGCGCTGGCGGTGACTGCCGCCGCGCTTACGCCCCAAGCCCCACTCCTCGCGCAAGACGCATCGCGTGAGACGGAGGAATCATCCATGCAAAGCGGAATTGCGCCGGTGAACGGCCTGCAGATGGCCTACACGATTCACGGCGAGGGCGAGCCGCTCATCCTCTTGCACGGCGCCTTCGCGACCGCGTCGATGTGGGGACCCATCGCCGAGATGCTGGCGGAACAGCATCAGGTCATCGCCGTCGATCTGCAGGGGCACGGCAAGACGGCAGATATCCACCGGCCCATCCGCTACGAGTCCATGGCGGACGACGTGGCGGCGTTCATGGACCACCTCGGCCTGTCGTCCGCCGACATCTTCGGGTACAGCATGGGAGCCGGGGTGGGCCTGCAGCTGGCGCTGCGGCATCCGGAGAAGGTGCGCCGGCAGGTGCTGGCCGCCGGGTCGTTCCGGCATGACGGCATGTACCCCGAGGTGCTGGCGGGCATCTCGGGCATCACCCCGGAGGTGTTCGCCGGATCGCCGCTGGAGACCACCTATCTGGCGGAAGCGCCGAACCCTGAGAACTGGCCGGTGCTGGTGGAGAAACTCGTCGATCTCGATATGCAGCCGTTTGCGTGGCCGGAGGACGAGATTCGCGCCATCAGCGCGCCGACGTTCCTGATCTACGGCGATGGCGACGTGGTGACGCCGGAACACGCGGTGGCGCTTTTCCGCCTGGTCGGGGGCGGCGTGCCGGCGGACGTGACCGGGCTGCCGGCCTCGCGGCTGGCGATCCTGCCGGGGACTACGCACGTCACCCTCGTCATGGAGCAGCCAGAGCGGCTGGTCGGCATGATCGAGGATTTCCTCGCGCAGCCGGCGTCGGCGTAGGTGAACGCCGTGGCTGACACACATTCGGACGCCGGCGAAGAGTTCTTCGCTGTCACCAGCAAGCCCGCCGCGCGGGCGCTGGTGGCGGCGGGCTACCGGACGCTCGAGGACCTGTCCAGCGCCAGCGAGCGTGAGTTGCTCGCCCTGCACGGAATGGGGCCGAAGGGGATTCGCCAGTTGAACGCCGCGCTGGCGGAACGTGGTCAGGCCATCGGTTCAGCGCTGGCGGAATAGGGAAACTGACCCGCGCCAAATCCTGTGCCTGCCTGTCGATTTCGGCACGCAAGAATCGACTACAGTTCGAGCAGCCCCGAAGTGCTCACACCCGCGTTCAGCAGGAGGGAGACACGTATGGGCGGAGTTCGCGTTCTGGTCGGCACGCGCAAGGGCGCATTCATCCTGACTTCGGATGAGCGGCGTCAGGACTGGGAGATCACCGGGCCGCACTTTGCCGGCTGGGAGCTCTATCACCTCAAGGGGTCGCCACTCAATCCGGATCGCATCTATGCGGCGCCGTCGGGCGGGTGGTTCGGCCAGACCATCCAGCGGTCAGACGATGGCGGCAAGAGCTGGGAGGTCGTCGGCAACAATTTCGGCTACGAAGGCGACCCCGGCACGCACCAGTGGTACGACGGCACGCAGCACCCGTGGGAGTTCAAGCGAGTCTGGCATCTGGAGCCATCACTGACCGATCCGGACACGGTCTACGCCGGCGTGGAGGACGCGGCGCTCTTCCGCTCCACCGACGCCGGAATGACGTGGCAGGAGTTGCCGGGCCTGCGCGATGCCAAAGGGCATCTGTGGCAGCCGGGCGCCGGCGGCATGTGCCTGCACACCATTCTGCTCGATCCTCGCAACCCGGACCGGATCATCACCGCGATTTCCGCCGCCGGGACGTTCCGCACGGACGATGGCGGCACAACGTGGTTCCCGATCACGCGCGGCCTGAAATCCGAGTGGGAACTGCCCGACGCCGACGCGGAGATCGGGCACTGCGTCCACAATCTGGCGCTGCACCCATCCCGCCCGGACACGCTGTTTATGCAGAAACACTGGGACGTGATGCGCAGCGACAACGGCGGCGAGTCGTGGACGGAGATCAGCGGAAATTTGCCGAGTGACTTCGGGTTCCCGATCAGCGTGCACGCGCACGAGCCGGAAACAGTGTACGTGGTGCCGATCAAGAGTGATTCCGAGCACTTCCCGCCGGAGGGCAAGCTGCGGGTGTACCGCAGCAAGTGCGGCGGCAACGAGTGGGAACCGCTGACCAAGGGCCTGCCACAGCAGAACTGCTGGGTGAACGTGTTGCGGGATTCGATGTCGACCGATTCCCTGGAGTCGGGCGGCATCTACTTCGGCACCACCGGCGGTCAGGTGTACTGCTCGCCGGACGGCGGCGATAGCTGGTCGGCCATTGTGCACGATCTGCCCTCGGTGGTGTCCGTGGAAGTGCAGACACTGGCATGATCCGGGTCGTGCTTCCCTATCACCTGCGGACACTGGCCCGGTCCGGGCGCGAGGTGGAGGTGCAGATCACCGGCCCTGCCACGCAGCGCGCGGTGCTCGACGCGCTGGAAACGACCTACCCTACCCTGAGGGGGACGATTCGTGACCACGGCTCCAGCCACCGCCGGCCGTTGCTGCGCTTCTTCGCCGGCGGCGTCGATCTGTCGCACGAGGCGCCCGACGCACCGCTGCCAGAGGCCGTGGCGGCCGGCCGGGAGCCGTTCCTGATCATTGGCGCGATGGCCGGGGGGTGATGGCTCGCGGCGTCGAACGCGAGGTTATGGCATCATGGGTTCTCCCCGCATGATCCAGGAGGTTTCACGATGAAGTTCATGCTGCTGATCTATGGCGCCGAGAACGCCTGGACCGAGGCCGAGCGCAACGCCTGCTTTGCCGAGTCTGCGCAGGTCGCCCGGGATCTGAGTGTCAGTGGTCACTATCTAGGCGCCAGCCCCCTGAAGTCCGTCACGACGGCGACAACGGTGCGCGTGCGCGAAGGCAAGCCGATCATCTCGGATGGGCCGTTTGCCGAAACGCGCGAGCAACTGGGCGGATACTTCCTCGTTGAGGCGCGCGATCACGACGAAGCGTTGCAGATTGCGCAGCGCATTCCCGGCGCAAGGATTGGGTGTGTCGAGATTCGCCCGCTGGTGGAGATTCCCGGTTTGCCGGAAGAAACCAGCGCGCGTGCCGAAGAGCTCACATTGCAGCACGCCTGAGTTTGGCGAACCACCGGCAACCTATGCCCGCGAACCCTGGTGGTTCGCGGGCTTTTTGCGCCAGTCACAGGCCCAGGAGTCCTGGAATCCGGGCAGGTGTCTCTGCTTAACGCGATGTGCGGCGAGATACTGTCGATTCGCCGCACGTCCGCGCGACTATGGTGTGCCCGGCCCGGTTCGTCGTGCGCGGAGACGCCCATGAACTATCTCTGTCTGGTGTATGGCCAGGAACAGGACGGTGACGCGTGTGCGGCAGCGCATGAGACGCGCGCCGTGGTGGATGCGCTGGCCGAGAGCGGCTACAGCGTGGCCGCGTACGCGCTGTCGCCGTCCCATGAAGCGACCACCCTGCGGGTGACCGGCGACGGCATCGTGCTGCGGGATGGGCCTGTCGTCCCGGCGGGCGCGGCGTTGCGGACGGTCTTCCTGCTGCAGGCGCGAGACCTGAACGAAGCGGTGCGGATCGTCTCCTGGCTGCCAGACGCCATGACCGGTGAAATCGAAATCCGGCCAATCGTCCTTCCTGCGGCGCCGCCTGCGCCGGCTTGTCCGACACCGCCTACTCCAGACGTTGCCGCCACGCCCGCTGATCCCGCACCCATCATCGCTGGATAACCGGACGGCGTGGGACGCTGGCGCCGATCATGCCGCGGGCCCTGCATGGTTCCATCGTGACGAGTCCGGCCTCAACTCCGGAGGTCTGCATGATTCCTGCTGGTGAACTCGATGAACGCTACAGCAGCCCTGGCGCGGCGCCGACGCCGTGGACGGTTGTCGAAGAGGCGCTTGCGCAACCGCAGACGTTCTGGGTATCGACGGTTAGGCAGGACGGCCGCCCGCACATGACGCCGCTCCTGGCGATCTGGACGAACGCGGCCATCCACTTTACGACCGGCGCTGGCGAACAGAAGGCGCGCAACCTTGCGGCCAATCCGGCTTGCATCCTGGCGACTGGCGGCAACGCGCTTGATTCCGGACTGGATATCGTGATCGAGGGAGAGGCGCAGCGGGTGCAGGATTCAGCGACGCTGGAGGAACTGGCTGCGCTCTGGAAATCGCGTCTCAACTGGAATTTCATCGTGCGAGACGGCATGTTCGCGGACGGCGAGCAGACCTCGCTGGTTTTCGTCGTGCGTCCCCAGACGATGTACGCATTCAACAAGGGCGAGCCGTTCGCGCAGACGCGCTGGCGCTTTGGGGATGACGCGGACAGCCAATCTGAAAGGTAGACCTGTGACCAGTTCGGAAGCCTCACCTGTGACGCGGCGAAGCGTCTTTGGGCTGGCCGGTGGTGTATCGGCAGCAGCGGTGTTCGGCGCCCCAGGTTCAGCCGCCGGCGCCGGAAGCGTGGGACAGCCGCTCACGTCCCCAACTCAGGAGCTTGCCGTGAACACACCCGGATTCGACGCGTCTCGACTTGCGGTAATGCACGAGATCATGGCCCGTTCCGCGGGAACGCCGGCCCTGCCGGGTCTGGTCACACTGATCAGCCGGAGCGGGGAGACCGACGTACAGGCGTACGGCACGACCACGGTTGATGGCGATACGCCGATGGCGCCAGACACCATTTTCCGTCTGGCCTCCGTCACCAAGCCGATTGTGGCGGCAGCGGCCATGACGCTGATCGAGGATTGCACTCTGCGGCTCGACGACCCGGTCGATCCGATCCTGCCGGAGCTGGCAAACCGGCACGTGCTGCGCAGTCTGGACAGCGATCTGACCGACACGGTCTCGGCGGAACGCCCAATCACCATGCGCGACCTGCTGACCATGACGCCCGGGTACGGCCTCGTCTTCGCTAACCCGGGAACGTACCCGATTCAGCAGGCGATCGCAGACGCCGGGCTGGCGCCGGGTCCGGACAATCCCACCATGACCGCCGACGAGATACTGCAGCAATACGCCGAATTGCCTCTGCTGGCGCAGCCGGGCACGCGATTTTTCTACAACGACGGCCTCAACCTGCTCGGCATTCTGCTGGCGCGCGCGACTGACATGACGCTGGGCGATTTGTTACAAGAACGCCTCTTCGCGCCGCTGGGCATGGTGGACACCGGGTTCTCCGTGCCGGCGGCCAAGGCGGACAGAATACCGGGGCAATATTTTCGCAATCCCCAAAATGGCGAGGTCGTCGAGTATGACCCGGCGGGCGCGCAGAGCATGTTCACGTCGCCGCCGGCCTTTGAATCGGGCGCCGGCGGCCTGGCGTCCACCGCCGCGGACTTGCTGGCGTTCGGCGAGATGATGCTGGGGAACGGCACGCGAGAGGATGTGCGGGTCCTGTCGCGCGCGTCGGTGCTGCTGATGACCACCAACCAACTTACACCGGCGCAAACGAACCCGGCGGACTTCTTCCCCGGCTTCTGGGACTCGCATGGCTGGGGCTTTGGCCTGGCCATCGATACGAAGCGCACCGACCTGTTCCAGACCCCAGGCCGCTACGGCTGGGACGGGGCGTATGGCACAAGCCTGCACGTCGATCCCGTCGAGGACGTCATTGGGGTGCTGCTGACGCAGCAAGCGTGGGACGGGCTTGGCCTGCCCAGAGTGCTCTTCGATTTCTGGAACAGCGCGTACCAGGCGCTGGCGTAAGTGCGGGCGGCGACCGGCTCGCCGTAGGCTGTGGTTTAAGGTCCGCCGCCCCCAGTCTGCGACCGGGGCGTGGAGTTCGGCTACAGCTATACTCTCCATCGCGCCGCCATGTGCGGCGCGATTTTATGCGCCTGCACCACCGTCGCGTGGCCCGCTACGTCTTCGTTCCGCCCTCACACGACACTCAACGCTGGCGGACTGGCGCAGCGCGGCCCTTCCGGGAGCCACTGCATGATCCTCCGCTTTTTTCGCCGCAAGGCTGCGCAGCCGGATGTTCAACTCGAGCAAAGCCTGGAGAAGACGCGGCGCGGCGTCTTCACCGAAATCACCCGCCTCTTCGAACGGGGCGCGCTGGATGCCGATCTCTACGAAGAGCTGGAGATGCTGCTCATTCAGGCCGATGTCGGGTGGGATGTCAGCCAGAAGCTGGTGCACGACCTGCAGGAACGCGTGCGCACCGGCAACGTGACCGACCCTCTACTGGCCCGCGAGATCCTGCGCGAGGAGATGATTTCGCTACTGGAGGGCGCCAGTCGCAACCGCACAGTGAAGATCCTGCAGCGCGGTGTGCCCTTCGTGATCATGGTGGTGGGGGTGAATGGCGTCGGCAAGACGACCTCGATTGCCAAGCTGGCGGCGTACCACAAGGGGTTTGGCCGCAATGTCCTGATCGCCGCGGGAGACACTTTCCGCGCCGCTGCCATCGACCAGCTCAAAATTTGGGGCGAGCGGGTGGGCGTGCCGGTGATCGCGCACGAGCAGGGCGCGGACCCGGGCGCCATCGTGTTCGACGCCATGCAGGCGGCGCACGCGCGCGGCGTGGACGTGCTGATCATCGACACCGCCGGCCGCCTGCACACCAAGCATAACCTGATGGCGGAACTGACGAAGCTGCGCCGCATCATGCAGAAGACCGTGCCGGAGGCGCCGCAGGAGACGATCCTCGTCATCGACGCGACCACCGGCCAGAATGGGCTGGTGCAAGCCAAGCAGTTCTCCGACGCGGTCGAAATCTCGGACATCATGATCGCCAAGCTGGATGGCACGGCCAAGGGCGGAATCGCCTTTTCGGTCGCGAAGGAGCTGGGCACCCCGATTGCCTACGTGGGCACCGGGGAGCGGGTCACCGATCTGGCGGAGTTCCGGCCGGATACGTATGTCGATTCGCTCTTCTTCGGGGAGGGCGAGGGATTCTGATGCCGGCTTGTGATCGTCCGAACCAAGGCAATGCCGTAGAATCCCATCGTGGGTGAGCGGCGGCGGCATGATTTACGTCATCCGATTTCCGGACGGGTCCATCTACCAGGAGTGTGACGACGGCTCCCTCATGCGACTGCACGGCGACACAGACTGGGCTCGGCTTCACGCGATGACCGACGACGAAATCGAAGCGAATGCGCTCGCTGACCAGGACAATCCGCCGTGGACTGAAGGATCGTTGCCGCCGAGTCCGATGTGCGACTGAGAGATCGGATATGACCCGAGGCGATGCACAAGAGGATATGTGCACGCCGGCGAGGGTTCCATGAAAGCATCTCAAACTCGCCAACTACGGTACAGCAGAACCACCTGCCGGTGGATCTAACGCGCTTCGAGTGGGACAACGCCAAGGACGCCGCGAACCGCGCAAAGCATGGCCTCACGTTTACCCAAGCGATCGCCGTCTTTCTCGATCCCGGCGTTGTTGAGGAAGACGCCACTCGACCTGAATTCGGCGAGGAGCGTCTCAAGGCGACCGGCATGGTCGATGGCCGGTTCGTCGTGGTCATCTTCACCTATCGCGAGGATCGACGCAGAATCACTTCGGCACGGAGAGCACGGCCCGATGAGCGACAACGATACGACAAGGGTTTTGCAGTTCAGTGACGGCCGCCTCTTTCAGGAAATGCCGGATGGCTCGCTTCAGCCTATGGCACGGAGCCACGACTGGGCGCGGTTCGACGCCATGACCGACGACGAGGTCGAAGCGAACGCGCTCTCCGATCCAGACAACCCGCCATGGACCGAAGCCGATCTGGCGCGGCTGAAGCCGCTGCCGCAGGCCAAGCGCATCCGGCGGCAGCTGCGCCTGACGCAGGAGCAGTTCGCGGACCGATTCCACCTGCCGCTGGGCACGCTGCGCGATTGGGAACTGGGCCGGCGGGAACCCGACACTGCCGCGAAAAACTTCCTGCGTGTGATCGAGCACAACCCGGAGGCAGTGATTGCGGCGCTGGAGGGGTAACGCACGGTTGGTGACCGTGCTGGAGATTCACCATGCAACAGACACCACCAGCTATCAACGTTCGCCTTGAGGACATCGACTGGCGCGAGATGGTTGAACTGGATCGGCATCGGCCGGGGACCGGGCGTGGGCGGCTGATCAAGGAGCAGATCCCGGTTTGGGCGCTCATTGGATACGCAGGCGCGCTCACTGGAACGACTGATCCTGAGGTCATCTCCACCGACAAGGTCATGGCTGCGGTTGCCCGGGACTATGAGGTGCCGATAACCGCAGTCATGGCGGCGGTGCAGTACTACATCAGTCACCGGGGACCAATCGACGCAGTCCTCGAGGTCAATGCAAGCGTCACGGGATAGGGTGGGTGGCGCATCCCGGCCTCGTCCTCGACGAGAATATGTCTCACGCGATTGCAAGGATTCTCAACGCGACTGGTGTTCCAGTGGACACAGCGCGGGGGTTGGGACTAACCGGCGCGAGTGATGTGCGCGTGCTACTCCACGCAACCAGGCTGGGGAAGCCTGTCGCAACACAGAACAAGGACGACTTTCTGCTTCTGCACGAGGCGTGGATTTCTTTGAAAGCGCTTTGGGAAGCTGAGGTTGCAGGAGAGCGGACGTAGCTCTCTCGCTTTCACTCCACGCGGGCATTGTCATCATTCCACCGATTCCGATTTACGATGCGTCTGCATTGATCCTCGATCTGATCGAAGATCAACCCCAACTCCAAGGACGCTGCCTGCGATGGCTGCCGCGCACCGGTTGGCAAGAACCACTTCCTGCAGGCTAGTCGCGGGTAAACTGGGCCTGATTTGGCGCGCCTTCAAGCAGTTCACAGGCCGCGCCATCTTCCCGCGCCCGAGCGTTACTCACTGACAGGACACCCAACTCATGTTTGAAACCCTGACAGACCGCCTGAATGAGACCTTTGCCCGGCTGGGCAAAAAGGGCCGCCTGACCGAGCAGGATGTCGATGACGCGATGCGCGAGGTGCGGCGCGCGCTGCTGGAAGCCGACGTCAACTTCAAGGTGGCCAAGGACTTCGTGGCCGCCGTGCGCGAGCGCGCGGTCGGGCAGGACGTCCTGCGCTCGCTGACTCCGGCGCAGACGGTGATCGGCATCGCGAACGAGGAGCTGATCCGCGTCCTCGGCGAAGAGGGGCAGGGCCTGATCCCGCCGGACCGCCCGCCGCAGATCCTGATGTTGGTCGGGTTGCAGGGCAGTGGCAAGACGACGCACGCCGCCAAGCTCTCGGTGCACCTGCGCAAGCAGGGGCGCAACCCGCTGCTGGTGGCGGCGGATGTCTACCGCCCGGCCGCCATCAACCAGTTGCAAGCGCTGGGCAAGCAGATCAACGTGCCGGTCTATGAGGAAGGCACGGGCAAGAACCCGGTCGAGATCGCGCGCAACGCGGTCCAGTACGCCCGCGAGCGCGGCTACAACCCGGTGATCATCGACACCGCCGGCCGCCTGCAGATCGATGACCGGCTGATGCAGGAGCTGGTCGATATCCGCGACACCGTGCACCCCACCGAGATCCTGCTGGTGGCGGACGCCATGACCGGCCAGGAAGCGGTCAGCGTGGCGCAGACCTTCAACGACAAGGTGGGCGCCAGCGGCCTGATCCTGACCAAGATGGATGGCGATGCGCGCGGCGGCGCGGCGCTCTCCATCCGCGCGGTGACGGGGGTGCCGATCAAGTTCATCGGCACCGGCGAGAAGATGGACGCGCTGGAAGCGTTCCACCCCAACCGTCTGGCTGGGCGCATTCTCGGCATGGGTGACATCCTCTCGCTGATCGAGCGCGCGTCGGAGACGACGACGGTCGAGGACGCGGAGGAACTGCAGGCCCGGATGATGAAGGGGCAGTTCAATCTGGAGGACTTTCTGGAGCAACTCCAGAAGGTCAAGCAGATGGGGCCGCTCTCCCAGCTGCTGGACATGATCCCCGGCCTCGGAGCGCAGATGCGGCAGGCGAAGGCGCAGATCTCCGACGACGATTACAAGCGCGTGGAGGCGATCATCTTCTCGATGACGCTGGATGAGCGGCGCAACCCGGAGATCATCGGCAAGCGGCGCTCGGCGCGCATCGCCAAGGGCAGTGGCACGACCGTGCAGGAAGTGAAGGCCCTGATCAAGCAATTCGAGGAAATGAAGAAGATGATGTCCCAGTTCGGGCGAATGGCCAAGAAGGGCAAGATGCCGCGCGGATTTCCGGGACTGGGGTAGATCGCAAATCCGACCGGCGCGCCCGCTCACCAGCGCGCCGGCCGATCATGACAGCGCGAAAAAGACCGCTTCTTCGTCGCTGCCGCCGAACAGCGGCTCTGCCAACAGGACCATGCCCTCGATCTCGGTTGAACGAGCCGCCCAGCAGGCGTTCCCCTGAATCCTGCCGCCGGGGAAGACTTCTGGCGCGTCGGTGAGCTGGGCCGGGGTGACGCCGCACTCAGCGTTACTCTGGCTGTAGGCGAGCGCACGCGGTCCGACCACCTTGAGCGAGATGTCGGTCCAGAAGAAACTTGAGTTGTCTGCGCCCGGCGCCAGTTGCGCGTCAATGCCAACGAGCAGGAATTGCTGGCCGGGTGGCGGCGGATCATTGAACATGTTTTCGGCAAGGACGAGGTCTTCCGCGTCCCGGTTCACGCTGGTGACACGCAGGGTCCAGTCGCCAACAGTGGCCGCCTGCCCAAATGGGATGGGGTTGTGGCGCCCTCCAACCCTCCGGTCACGGCCCGCAGCCCGGCGCGCGTCGGCAATTTGGCGGCGTGTCGCCGGCATCTCGAACGGCGCATCGAGGGTTCCACTGTGTGCGGCGCCCGCCGGTGAAAGCGCGAGGAATTCCCGCTCGCCGCCGCCCCACAGCGGCTCAGCGAACATGACCAGCGATGCGATGTCGGATTCCGGGACAGACCAGCAGACATTGGCGGTGATCCGGCCGCCGGTAAACGCCTCGGGGGCGTCGAGCATGGCGCGAGGGAGCACCCCACACCCGGGGTCACTGGTGGCGTAGGCGCTGTTGGACTGCCCCACCACCTTGAACGACGTGTCCCACACGAGATTCGCCGAGGCTTCGCCAAGATACGTTGCATCGATCAGCGCCATCACGAAGCGCTGGCCGGGCGCCGGCGGGTCATTGAACTGGTTCGTCTTGCGCACGATGCTGGCGGCATCGAAGTTCACGCGGGATACGCGAATCGCCCAGTCGCCAACCAGCACCGGCGCGCCAAAGGCGACCGGCTCATCGCGAGTGGACTGGGCGAGAGCCGCTTCCACGCCGGTCAGCACCACCAGCAACAACAGCACCGTGACGACCGCGCGTCTCACGTCGCATTTCTCCTGAAAGCGCGCCGGGTTCGACTCAAAACTGGTGTGGCTTATCGTATCAGGAGAGGTCCAACGCCGCGCTGGAGGCGTTCACGCGTGGCTCAATGCTGGTCGACCGCGACGAGTCTTCGGAAAAGCGCGTCCAGCGTGGCGGCGGGATCGTGAGAGCGGCCTGAGTGGACGGGACCGGGCTGCACGATGGTGCTGGCGGGAGCGGTGAGCCAGCCGAAGCGCTCGGCGGGCGGGAGCGCGGCGATGGGGCCGCCAGCGGGGTCGCCCTCGGCGACGAGGCAGAGGATGTCGAGGTGGCGCTGCACGGCATCGAGGTCGAGCTGCGGCCAGAGCGCGCGGAGCCGGGTGGAGTCGAGCGTGGTGCGGACGCCGAGGTAGCGACGCGGCCGCGAGTAGAGCACGACCCCGACATTGAGGCATTCGCCGCGTTCAACGCGCGGCACCACCCGGATTGGGGCGTAGGCGAAGGGGGCACGCTCCTGATCCGGTGGGGCCTCAGCGGGCGGCACGGCGCGCCTCCTCGGCGGTTTCCACCCACAGGCGCGGCTCCTGCAGCCGGGCGACGAGATAGGCCATGTAGCCGGCGCGGTGATCGGCGGGTGTGGCGAACGGCGGCACTCCGTCCAGCAGCGCATCCGGCACGGTATCGACGACCGTGCGCAAGACCTCCGGCGTCAGGCTGTGGGCCAGCCGCGCGTCGGCCTCAATGATTGAGCTGGCGATCTGCAGGAGGACGTGGTCCTTGATGACCGGGAAGCGGCCGCCGGCGTTCTTCGCCACAGCCTCCAGATCGTCGCTCCAGCTGTGCTGGGTGTAGAGCGCGGCGCCGTGATCGATCAGCCAGAGCTTACGGTGCCAGAGCAGCAGGTTCGGGTTGCGCGGCGTGCGGTCGACGTTCTGCAGGTAGGCGTCGAACCAGACGACATCGGCGGCGAGATCGGGCGGAATGCCAGCGGTCTGGGCTACGCCCAGCGGCAGTGATCCGGGCAGGTAGTCGAGGCCCACGTTCGGGCCGACACTGCGCTCCAGCAGGCCCTGAATCTCCGGGTCGGGCTCCGCCAGCGCCAGCGCGAGGTCGAAATCGACGGCGACGACCTCTGGGACCGGCAGGCCGAGCGCCTGCCCGATGCCGCCCGCAATGACCTCGGCCACCAGCGCCTTCGGGCCCTGCCCGGCGCCCCGGAACTTGACGACGTACATGCCGTCGTCGTCTGCCTCCACGATGGCCGGCAGGGAGCCGCCTTCGCGTAGCGGCGTGACGTAGCGCAGTGCCTGCACCTCGCGCAGCGCCGATTGCTGATCCGGAATCACGTCACCCCGCTGTCGTTGCGCTCACCCAGGTCACCTCAGGCGGCAACGCTACCACAGCCGGTGGTAGCCTCAGCCAGACGGGGTGGCACAGTTTCTGCGCTGGGCTATGTCAACTCCGGGAAGCGGTGGCCCCCGCCCTCCCCCACACGATTGGCGCTGGCGCGGCGCACGATCGTTCCCCGCCGAACGCTTCTGCCGGTTCGCCGCGTTGTAGCTATGAGCGCGCTGTGCGATGTGCGCTCAGAGATTACTCAGGGAGGATCCCAGATGCGCACCTCTATCGTTTGTCTGCTGCGTCGCGGCGCGCGCCTTGCGCTCGTGGCCGGCGCCCTCGCCGCAACCCCGCTGCTGGTTTCGTCCCCGGTGGGCCCGCTCCCGGCCGCCGCGCAGGAATCGGTGGCCCCGGCCAATATGGTCTACGCCGCGACTGATCTCAACCTGCGCAAGGGGCCCGGCTTCGACGACGTCATCTTCACCACCATCCCGTACGGCGCGGCGCTGGAGCGGCGCGATGGCGGCCTGCAGAACGATTATGTCCCGGTGCGGTATGACGGCATCGACGGCTGGGTCTTCGCGCTGGGGACGGTGGCGACGCCGCAGGACCTGCCCTCGCCGGGGGTGGAGCCGGTGGACAACTCGTTCGTCGCCTACAGCGGTGAGCGCGTGACGCTTTCGCCGCTCTTGCTGCGCTCGGCGCCCTCGCTGGACGCCGACACGCTGGCCGGGATGCCTGAAGGCTCGACGGTGTACCTGACGGAAGAGGGCTACGAGAACGGGTACATCACCGTGGAATACGGCGGAATCCAGGGCTGGGCGTACGCGGACTTTCTCGCGGAGCCGGGCGCCTGACGCGCCACCACCCACTTACGCCTGTTCGATGAGCGCCGCCATGGGAGCCCCTGTGGCGGCTTCATCTTGCCGCACGCCGCGCCGCGCCCGGCGCACGCTGCGCGCGTGCTCCAGCGCGTAGAAGCCGTCCCGCTCGTCGTTGACCAGCGTGCGCGCTTCGGCGGCCGGCACGCCCAGCCAGCGCAGCACCTGTCGCCCGAAGCCGAGCGACACCTCGAATTCCGGCTGCACCACCTGATTGACCCCGCCGTGCTCCAGCGCCCGCACCGCCGAGTTCGAGGTCGCCAGCGCGATCACCTGCGTCTTTGGGCTAAGGCGGCGCACGACGCGCACCGCTTCGGAGGCGGAAACCAGGTCGGGGATGGCCAGCGCCAGGATTTTGGCGTGGGCCACACCAGCGCGCACCAGCACCGGCTCCATACCGGCATCGCCGTAGATGGCGTGGCCGCCGGCATCCCGCACCTCACGCACCACCGCCGGGTTGATGTCCACGATGACGGTGTTGAAGCCGCCGCGTTCCAGAATCTGGGACAACTCCGCGCCGACCCGGCCGTGACCGCAGATGATCACATCCGGCTTGTACACGTAGACACCGTTCGCCCCGATGGCGCGGCGCTGGGCGTCGCTCAGGGGCAGCCAGCGCGCCAGCCGGTTCAGCGCCCCCGGCGCGGCGGCGACCAGCGGCGAGGAGACGAGAATGGAGGCCAGCGCGACTGAAAGCATCAGCCCGTACTGGTCGCCGGAGATGATGCCCCAGGTTACGCCGAGCCCGGCCAGGACGAAGCTGAACTCCCCCATCTGGGCCAGGACCGCGCCCACCAGCACGGCGGTGCGCGCCTCGACGCCGGCCAGCATCATGGCGAAGGAGGTGACGATCAGCTTGCCGATGACCAGCGCGGCCACCATGAGTAGCACGATGCCGATGTGGGACAGGAGGAAGGGCGGATCGACCATCATGCCGACGGCCACGAAGAAGACGGAGGCGAAGAGATCGCGCAGAGGGATAATCTGGGCCAGCACCTGGCCTTCGAATTCCGACTCCGCCACCACGATGCCAGCGAGGAACGCGCCAAGGGCGAAGGAGAGCCCGGCCATCTGGCTCGCCAGCCCGGTGCCCAGCGCGATGACCACCACGGACATCAGGAAGAGTTCGCGCGAGCCTGATTGCGCCAGCAGGTAGAGGATCTTCGGGACGAGCCGGGTGCCCACGAGGATCACGGCCGCCAGCGCGACGACCGAGACACCGACGGAGCGCAGCAGCGCGGGGACGAAGTCGCCCTGCCCGCCGCCGAGCAGCGGCAGCAGCGCCAGCATCGGCACTACGCTGAGGTCCTGAATGACCCCGACACCGAGCGCGATTTTGCCGTGCGCGGTCTCGATTTCACCACGCCCGGCCAGCATCTTGATGGCGACGATGGAGCTGGAGATGGCAAAGGCGGCGCCGAGCAAGATGGCTGCTGGCAGGGTCCAGCCGAGCAGGAGCCCGGTGACAAGGCCGACACCAACGGTGAGCAGGATCTGGGAGATTCCGCCCAGCAACGCGATGCGTCGCACGCGCATCAGCTCTTCCAGCGAGAACTCCAGCCCCAGCGCGAACATCAGGAACGCGACGCCGAGGTTGGCGAGCACGACGACCTGATCCGGGTCCTGGGCGAGGCCCGGGGTGTGCGGGCCGATCAGCGCGCCGGCGACGATGTAGCCCAGCAACACGGGCTGACCGAGGCGACGCGCAACCATACCGCCGATAAGCGCTGCTCCCAGCACCAACGCCACCGTTATGACCAGAGAAAGATCGTCCAAATTCTCAAAACCCCGCACTTTGCATTGGTTGCACCTTGCGCCTGATGACGCGGGCGGAACGATAGCACAGTGACTTCCCGAAATAACCCCACATTGCGTGTATCCAGCGCCGGGAGGCACGAACGTGCGTGGTTTCCGCCACTCTCGATACCAATTATCACGCGAACCTTACAAGATAAGGTTATCAGAAGCGACGCATCCGGCCAGATCTTGCCCAGGGAGAAACGGGATGGCCCGTCTGTGCGTGATGATCGGTGACTGGCTAGAAACCCGAGCCGTCAATCCCCCAGCCCATCTCGCGCGTTCCCGACCTGCGCGGATGGGGACAGCCACGGCGCCTGCCCCCCTTCCGGAGACAGGCGCCGTGGCGTCTGTGACGTCATTGACGGTGGCGCGGTCAGGAAGAGGCTGGCTTGCGCAGCGCGAACACGATGCCCAGATCTTCGCCGGCATCGACGAATTCGTGCGTGTCCGCGAACCAGGTCTCCAGATGCGGGTGGTCGCCGAGCCAGTCCGCGTGATCGCGCGGGATCATCAGGTGCGTGGCGCCCGCCTCCATAACGGCGGCGATGCCCTGCTGCACGCGGGCCAGATGCCGCTTCGCCGATTCGCGCGGGCGCCGGTCCTCACGCGGGAACGCGCGCTGGCGGGCGTCATCGTTGGCAGTGGAGCCCAGCACCGCCACCACGAGGCGGCTGGCGAGCGCCTGCTCGACTTCGGCCAGGTAATCCACGCGCCACTGCGGATGCAGTTCGTAGCGCCCCGGCGCGAACTCCCGGCGCCCGACCTCGTGCCAGAACGCGGGATCGGCGTTGCCGGAGAGGTGGAAATCGCTTTCACCCCAGCGGTAGATGTAGAACCAGTCCTCCGGCGGCAGTTCGGGATCAGCCGTTGATTCGCCGCCCCGGGTCGGGACGGTCTCGCGCATGGCGGTGTCGAACACCTGATCCTCGCCCAGCGTGACCGAGGGGTGCCCGCCGATAGCGCGGAGGGCGTCTCGGGTAAAGAGGGACATGTTCGCGCCGACGACAAAGCCCGAACTCTCCGGAATGACGACATCGTGACGGAACCAGGCGCGCTGTGGGTTGTAGTACCCGGCGTCGCCCAGCATCTGGTACGACAGCGACAGGCGCCAGGGCAGGCTGATATCGTCGTCATCCCAGGTGGCGATCAGTTCGCCTCGCGCCAGCGCCACGCCGGCGTTGCGCTTGTCGCCCAGCGAGGGGAAGCGCTCGGAGACGTTGACGACCCGCACGCCCGGGGCGTCGCAGACCAACTCCTGGCCGGGACAATCGTTGAGAACGATCAACTCCTTGTTGGGGTAGTCCTGCAGCAGGAAGCATTGAATCGCCTCCTCAATCAGATGTTGGCGCTCCGGCGGGCGGCCAAACGTGGGGCAGATGCAGCTGATCAATGGCAGGTGGAACTTCGCGTAGTCCTGGAGCGCCTCGGCCTTCACCTTCTCCACGCGCCCATCCGGCAGGTGCTCCCGGAAGTGCGCCTCGGCTTCGGACGTGTCCAGCCCCAGCTCGGTGAACCCAATGATGTAGTTGCGCAGCTTCATCTCGACGGTCAGGGGGTACGGCACGCCCTTGGGCCGCCCGAAGCGGTGCACCCAGCGCAACCACGGCAGGCAGAGCGTGCGGGCGCCGCGCTGGCGAAACTTCTCGTGAATGTACCCCTCTTCCCCGCCGAATCCGCGAAAGGCGGGGTTGAAGCCCGGCCAGGCGGCGCGCCGGCAACTGAAGATGCCGAGGCCCTGGCTGGGGATATCGAACGGCTCGCCTTCAGGATCGAGGCCGCGCGGGTCCGTGCCCCACGTGCCCCACATCTGCCCGCGCCAGACCAGGTCGAAGTGGGTGGAGATCGAGGTCAGGTTGTCGTAGAGCAGCGGGCCTTGCAGCAGATCTGGCGTAACGGGGTGATCGGCGTAATACTGGCGCAGGCGGGCGATGGCGCCGGGCACAAACAGGATGTGGGAATCGAGGCAGAGGACCGCGTCGCCCTCGGCGTGCGTGAAGACCAGATCGCGGATGGCGGTGCCCACGACATCGGTGAAGCGCAGGTAACGAGCGCCCGGAACGCTCTCGACGAACGACTTCGTGGCATCACACCCGTAGTTATCGACGACGAGGATTTCCGTATCGGCGAGATCCTGATACAGACGCAGGGCCTGGACCGTGAAGTAGACCCCGTCGAAATCGTCGTAGGTCGCCATGCCGATGGTCATCGCGACCATGAATCACCTCGGGTATCAGATGGCCGACGCGCCACGCAATGGTGCGTGGCGCGTCGGCCATCGTAAATCGGGTTACACCAACGCCGCATAATTAGCGGCCAGATGGCCTATGACCCGAAGGTGGTGCTGGTCGTGCTCGTGCTCGTACCGGTGGTCGAGGTGCTCGTCGTCGATGTGCTGGTGCTCGTGACAGTGGTCGAGGTGCTGGAGCTGGTCCCTGTCGTGGACGAGGTCGAGGTCGAGGTCGATGAGATTGGGGAGAGCGTGGTGCGATCTGGATCGCACGGGCCACGGTAGCTGCCCGGGTTGTCGCGCAGCGCCTTCTTCGCCTTCTTCGGCTTCAGGCGCTGCGTTTCGCACACGGCCGCGCGCGCCTGCTTGCCCTTGTTGGCCCGCTTGGGCGGCGTAGTCGTCGAGGTGGACGGAGCGACCGTCGTCGTCGCGCCGTCATCCTTGCAGATGCAAAGCGTGCGCTTGCCGTTGTGGGTGTTGTGCTCGCTGGAAACGCGCTTGTGCGCGTTCCGTTCCTTGCCGCGAGCCTTGCCCTTCCCGGCGCCCTTGCCGTGCTTGCGCGTCTTGCCGGCGCCCCGGCCCTTGTGGCCCTGCTCGGCCTCGGCATCCACTGCCGCTAGCGCGCCCACGGACACCAGCGCGCCGCCAACGGCGCCGCGCACGGCATCGCGTCGTGATGCGCTACTGGCAATGCGCGAAATCAGCGCGTCGAATTCACGAGCATCCACGTGGGCTCCTCCGTGAGCAATTCCCTGCATTGGATCGAAGCGACTGGCAGCGTATCACGGAGGAGACACCTGGACAACGTGTCACCAGATCACCTCCTCGCGAACGTATCAGGGAGTAAGCGCGAACAGGAGTCCATGGCGGGAGAAGTCCGGCAAGAACGCGCCGCGCGATGTCAGCCACTTCAGCACCAGCGGGGAGCGCTCGAGCCAACTGGCGTGCTGCGGCGGAATCCAGAGGTGCGTGGCCTCCAGCATCCGGGCGGACTCCAGCGCCTGCCGCACCCGGCGCAGGTGATCACGCGGCGACTCCGTGGGTTCGCGCTCCGGCAGCGGGAACGCGCGCAGATCAGGCGGCTGGGCCTCGGCGGGCGGCAAGTTGCCTACCAGCAGCGCCAGATCATCGCGCGGGGGAGCGCCGGGGCGAACGCCCACGCGACGAAGCGCCTGCCGCTGCGCGAGCGCCACGTAATCGGTGCGCCAGTGGGGCCGCAGCGTAAAGTGCCCGGGATCGACCGGCCGGCTGCCGATCTCGTCCCAGCGGAACGGATTGTGCGCGCGTGAGAGGTGATTGGGGCTGGCGCCGGCACGGTAGAGGTAATACAGATCGGTATCAGGCAGTTCCCGCCAGTGGGGATCGCTGTACTGATTACGGCGGGCCAGGGTGCGCAGGTCTTCATCCATGCGCAGATCCTCCCCGAAGCTGAGCGCCCGGTAGCCGCCAACCGTCTGGAACCCGCGCCGGGTGAAAAGGCTGGCGATGTGCGCGAAGTACCAGGTCGGGTGCGGTTGCAGCCAGCCATCGCGCATGACCCAAAGCACGCCGGGCGAGTAGTAATCGGCGTCGCCAAGCCGCTCAACCGAGAGCTCCAGCCGCCACGGCAGGCTGATGTCGTCGTCGTCCCACGGCGCCAGTAGGTCGCCCCGCGCCAGCGCGATCGTCAGATTTCGCTTCTCCCCGACCGAGTTGAACCGGTGGGGATGGTTGTAGACCCGCACCCCCGGCGCGTCGCAAGCCAGCACCTGCCCCGGGCAGTCGTTGAGGACGATCAGTTCGCGGTTCGGCCAGCTTTGCCGCAAGAACGACTCGATCGCCTCTTCCAGCAGATACTGATCCCGGCCCGGACGGCGGTAGGTCAGGCACAGGCAACTGATGAGCGGCGCCGATCCGGCGGTGGGCGTATCAATCATCGTCTTGCTCGTCCGCAGGCGCGACGGCTTGCGCTGTGGCGAAGACGAACCCGGCCTCGGCGCTGGCGGCTTCCAGCGAGAACCGGTCCGTGAGGTAGCGCTGCACGTGGACGTGCTGCGCCAGCCAGTCCGCCTCCGCGCGACGCACTGCTGGCGGCTGGCGGCACGCGCCTGATCGTGCCTCGC
>JASGGF010000029.1:0-22798 GCA_047605145.1 Thermomicrobiales bacterium
CTCACCCCCAACCCCTCTCCCGATGCGCGGGAGGGGGGAGCCAGTCGGGGTGGCGTAACGGGAAGGTGGCGTCGCCACGCGGATTTCCCGCGATTGTCCGGGGGTGAAGCCCCTCTCCCGCGCATCGGGAGAGGGGTTGGGGTGAGGGCTTCTCCGAGGCAAACCACTTCGCCGCAGCCAATTCACAGCAAGCGTGAGCGACCTCGTCCATCCACGCTGAGAAACGATGTCCCTTGACTGCGCTCGGAAAACGAGGCGGTTCTTGCGGATGCAGGTTCAGTGCAACTCTTTGGAGACGATTCGGCGCGAACCCTGAGAGATCAGCCGGGCCGCGCGACCGAAATGACCAGCCGTTCGGGGTCCAGATGCTCCGCCGCCGCTCGCAGAATGTCCTCCCGCGTTAACGCGGCGATCAACTCCGGGTAGCGATCCAGATAGTCCAGCCCCAGACCGTATTCCTGCAGCGACAGCAGCGTCGCTGCAACGCCGTCGTGCGATTCCAGCGCCAGCGGCAGCACCCCGACGAGATAGCTGCGGGCGTCCGCAAATTCTTGCTCGGAGATCAGATCGCGCCGCAGCCGCTCCAGTTCGGCCCGGATGCCCTCCAGCGCCCGCTCCACGTTGCCCGGATCGACGCCCGCTCGCGCTGACCACAGCGTGCCATCGCGGCGAGGCTCGATCTGGCTGAACACGTAGTAGGCGAGGCCTTGCCGGTCTCGCACCTCAGCGCCGAGCCGGCCCATCAGGCCGAGCCGTCCCAGCACGAGGTTGGCGACATCAAGGGGCAGGAAGTCGGGGTGCAGGCGCGGGATCGTCGTGATCCCGGCGGCCAGATCCGCCTGACTCTTGCCGGGGATCTCGTTGATGATTTCTTCGCGGCCAGCGTTTGTCAGCGAAAGATCGGCAGGTTTGACCTGCTGCCCGTTTGCGTCCCAGTTGCCAAAGACGCGCTCCAACGTTTCTACCGCAGCGTCGAAGCCACCCAGCCCGCCCACGATGGCGATCACGGCGCGGTCGGGGCTGATGTGCTGCGCGTGATAGCGGCGCGCGTCTTCCGCCGAGTAGCCGGCGACGCGGTCAGTCTCGCCCAGCGTGAAGCGGCCGAGCGGGTTCGGCGCCGGGTAAACCGCCCGGCGCAGGGCGCGGTCCGAGGTGGCACGAGTGTCGTTCGCGCTCTCGGCGATGCCGCCCAGTTGCTCGGAGCGCACCAGCTTGACCTGATCCTCAGGGAAATCTGGCTGCCGGAACGCCGCCGCCAGCAGGCCGGTCATTTCGGGCAGATCGTCACGCAGGCTGCGGAAGCGGCCTTCGATGAACTGTCGTCCGGCGTCAACGCTCAGCGAGCTGCCAAGGTCATCGGTCAGCGTGCTGATCTCGTCGAAGGATCGGCCAGCGGACCCGCGCGCCATGCTGCGCGCCGTCAGGTTCGCCAGCCCGACCTCGTCGTCAGTCTCCAGTAGCGACCCCGCCGGGACCCGCAGCCGCAGCGCCACCGAGCGGCTGCTGGGACGGTCTTGCCCAACCACCACGATGCCGTTGGAGAGTTCGGCGCGCTGGAACTCGTAGGAGTTCGCCTCCCCGCCGTGGATGCTCCACGCCAGCGGAGCGTGCGGCGCCCATTGCACTGGCCCCACTGACCCGACTGCCGCGCCACTGGGAGCGGAGGGAGTCAGCCAGCCAGTGGTGCTGCGATCTGGCCGCAGGTACTCCTGGCTCACTCGCTGGATATCCTCGGGCGTAATGGCGTCGATTTCGTCCGCCAGCGTGGTGGTGCGGGTGACGCTGTCCACGATCTCCCACTGGCCCAACCAATACGCCTGATTCGTGACGCCTTCCGCGCCGTACGTCAGCTGCGCGTGCAACTGCCGCTTCGCCCGGGCGAGTTCTTCCGACGTGGCCAGATCCTGCCGCAGCTTGTCGATCTCGGTGACAACCGCCGCCTCGATCTCCTCCAGCTTGCTCTCCGGCAAGCCCTGCGCGGCGATCTGGAACAGGTACGGGTCGATAGTCACGCTCATGTCGCTGCCCGCCGACCGCGCCAGCCCGCTGGCGACGAGGCCCCGGTACAGCCGCGAGGAGCGCCCCATGCCGCCCCCACCTCCAGAGAGCACGGCCTCGGTCAGGAGCAAAGGCACAAAGTCGGGCGAACTGGCCGGCGGCGCGTGGAACGCCATGCGGAAGAGGGGAGCGCCGGCCGGCTGGGTGATCTCCACCCGCCGCTCGCCGGGCTGCGGCGGCTCGGCGCCCGGCACACGCGGGGAAACGGCTTCGCCGGCTGGAATGTCGCCGAACTGTACGGCGATGCGCTGGAAGAGCTCGGGCGCCGAGAAGTCGCCAACGGCCACGATGAAGGCGTTGGCCGGGTGATAGAAGCGCCGGTAGTGGGTGTAGAGATCGTCCCGCGTCATCACGCGCAGGTCGTTGGCGTAGCCGATGACCATGTGGCGATAGGGGTGGGCGCGGAAGGCAGCGCCGCTCACTTCCTCGTACAGCGCGAAGCCGGGCCGGTTCTCCGAGCCCTGCCGCTCCGACAGGATCACCGTGCGCTCGGAATCTACCTCGCTGGTCTCAAACAGTGAGTTGACCATGCGGTCCGCCTCGATCGACAGCGCCAGATCGAGCTGCGCCACCGGCAGCGTCTCGTGGTACGCCGTCCAGTCCTGCGAGGTCATCGCGTTCAGCGTGCCGCCCACGCGTGAAACGTCGCCAAAGATCTGCCCCTTGGCGATGGTGGGCGTGCCCTTGAACTGCATGTGCTCGACCCAGTGGGAGATTCCCGTCAGGCCGGGGGATTCGTTGCGGCTGCCCACGCGGTACCACGTCCACATGGTGGCGATGGGCGCGGAGTGATCCTCCACGAGAAACACGTCGAGGCCGTTATCGAGGCGCTCATGCAGCATTGTGGGTAGGGAAACAGCCATTGGGGGCAAGCCATTCTGTGAAGCGCGGCAGCCGTCAGCCCGGGCCTATCGGCGCCGGGCGCGGGACAAGATGTCTAGAATGGTAGATTGAGCATGATGAAGGCGTTACCCGCCGTTTGGGCAGGCAGACACGGAGAAACCAGTGGCGCAGATCGATCCGGAGAACCGTTACAGCGACTGGCTCGTGGAGCGCGTGGTGGAGTATCTGCAGACCCGCAACCGCGAGCTGTTCCCGTTCACCCTCGGCTTCGATGAGCATCAGGAAAAGGCGTTCGTGCGCGATCTGCGCGAAGGACTGGGCAAGGTCAACGACTCGGGCAGCGCCCGCAAGACCTCCGCGACCGGCTTCATCGCCAGCGATCAGGCGCTGCGTAAGGTGGTCGAGGAGTGGGTGGAGGCTGGCGGCGGTTGGCCCGAAGGCTCCAACCCGGAGGAGGCCGTGACCGGCCTTGGCTCTTCGACTGACGCTGACTCCCCGGAGGGCGACCCGGCGCAGGTCCGCAACTACCCGCGCCGGGTCGTGCTCAGCCCGCTGGTGCGTGGCTGAGCGATTCCGTCAGGCGAGCGCTTCCGCTGACGCGAACCGCGTCACGCGGAAGCGGGCCAGCGGCGTGTGCTCCGGTTGCGTCAGCAGGCGCGCCAGTTCCTCCCCGACCGCCGGGGCGAACTTGAAGCCATGCCCGGAGAACCCGGCCCCGATCACCACGTTGGCGTACTCCGGGTGGCGGTCCATGATGAAGTCGGTGTCCGGCGTCATCATGTAGAGGCAGACGGCGCTCTTGACGACCTCGGGCGTGACGTCCGGGAACAGCAACTCGGCCAGCGCCAGCACGTCGGCGTTCTCGCCCGCGTGGGTGGTGCGGTCCACCGTGTCTGGTTCAACCGGCTCGCCACCCTCGTGGTTCGCGATCTTCAGGCTCAGGCCGTCCACGCTCGGGAAGCCGTAGATGCCGCCGATGTTGGAGTCGGTAATAAACACCGGCATCCGGTCCGGGGTGAACTGATCCGGGTGCTGCAGCCGTTGCCACCACAGCGTCTTGCGCCGCACGTGGATTGGCAGACCGAGATCCTTCAGCACCCGCGCCGACCACCCGCCGGAGGTGATGATCGCGCTGTTCGCCTCGATCCTGCCCTGCGGCATTTCGATCCAGACAGTGTTCCCGTCCGATCCCCACGCCGTTGCCGGCGTGTTGGTCAGGATGGTCGCGCCGCCCTGTTCCGCCAGCGCCGCCATGGTGCGGATCGCCGGCTCCACGTTCAGGAAGCCGCTGGCGTCGCTGTACAGCACGTCCCAGCCATCCGGCGTCTGGAACTGCGGCCAACGGGCGCGAGCCTCGGCCGGACTCAGCCACTCGTAGGAGAGCTTGTGCTGGTCCGCCGCCAGCCGCGCCGACGACGCGTGCACGTGTCCTGGCGCGGCCAGTTCCAGCCCACCGCAGCGCACGAGAATCTGCTCGCCGCTCGCGTCCATCAGTTCCTGCCACAGCTCATCCGCGCGCAGCACCAGCGGCACGTACTCCGGCGACTCGGCGTAGGCGTGGCGGAAGATGCGGGTGTCGCCGCTGTGGCTGCCCTGATCGTGGACGATCTGAAATTGCTCGATGACGACCGGGCGCAGACCCATGCGCGTCAGCGCCCACGCGGCGGCCGTGCCCATGGTGCCGCCGCCCAGCACGGCGACGTCGTAACGGTCAGGTGACATGCTGCTGCTCCTTCTCCTTCGGGTCAGGCGCCCGTTTCGTCCTCATCCAGACTGACCTCGCGCCCCAGTTGGGCCGAGCGGTAGATCGCCTCGATCAAGCGCACCCGGTCCAGCCCTTCCTGCCCGGAGGGCGACATTGGGGCGCCGGTGAGAATGCTGGTCACGAAGTTCTTGAAGATCTCGCCGTGGCCGTCCGTCTCCAGTAGGCGCGGCTCCGTCACCGTGGGCACGCCGTCGATCTCGCCGAAGAAACGCAGCGTGCCAGTCTGGGCGTAATCCTTAACGTTGATTTCGGCGCCGCCCTCACTGCCCAGCAGCGTCAGGCCGAAATCGTCGCCATGGCTGGTGTACGCCGCCCATGAGGCATCGACCTGCAACGTCAGGCCACCCTCGAAGCGGATGAACGCTGTCGCCAGATCTTCCACGTCGTACGGCTCGGTCGGGTTGAACGGAAAGCGGCCGCCCTGCCACTGCCCTTTGCCGCGCGGGCCAAGCTCGGCGTAAGTGGCGGCGGAAACGGTGGTGGCCTTGGGGTTGCCCAGCGCCCACAGCGCCATGTCGATCACGTGTACCCCAAGGTCGATGAGGGGACCGCCGCCGGCCATCGCCTTCGAGGTGAACCACGTGCCGAGCCCCGGAATGCCGGAGCGGCGCATCCAGTACGCCTTGGCGTGGTAGATGCGGCCCAGCGCGCCGCTCTCCACCTGCGCCTTCAGGATCTGCATGTCATGCCGGCCGCGCCGGTTGAACATCATGCCCAGCACGCGGTCCGTCTGTGCGGCGGCATCCAGAATCTGCTGGGCTTCCTCGGTGGTCGGCGCCAGCGGCTTCTCCACGATGACGTGCTTGTCCGCCGCCAGCGCGGCCAACGCCACCGGCACGTGCAGCGTGTTCGGCACTGCCACCGTCACCGCCTCAACCTCGGGGTCGGCCAGCATCTCGGTGTACTCGCGGTACACCTTGGGCACTTTGTATTTCTCTGCCAGATCCCGGCAGCGGGCGGTGTCCAGCCCCGCCAGCGCCACGATGTTGACGCGCGGGTCCTTCGCCAACCCCTGCAAGTGGAGCATCCCGACGCCGCACCCCACGACGCCGACATTGACCTTGCGCTCTTCGCTCACCGTCTCCCTAACCCCTCACCCTTCGCTCTGGCTGACTCCGGACATCGACGGTTCCGCCGGCAGGAACACGCTGGCCAGCGTCACTTCTGGCGCGCAACGATAGCGCAGCGGTGGCCGGTACGCGCCCACGCCGTGCGACGTGTAAACCGGCATCCCCGAGGCGTCGTACAGGCCAGACACGTACACCTTGCCGCCGGACGGGGCCGCGATGTGGCCGATGCCCGGCAAGCGCACCTGACCACCGTGGCTGTGTCCCGAAAACTGAGCTAGCGCGCCGTACGGCGCCACCTGATCGGCGCCATCCGGCTCGTGCCAGAGCGCGAGGGTTGGCTCGCTGGCGGGGATGTTCGCGAAGGTCTGCGCGATGTCAGGAGTCGAGAGCATGGCGTCGTCGATGCCGGCGATCCAAAGTGGACTGCCCGCGAACTCCAACCGCGCCGCCTCGTTGCGCAGCATCTGCACGCCAACGGAGGTGAGCGCTCGTTCAAGCCGTGGCGCGTCGTTCGCGTAGTCGTGATTGCCGAACACCGAGATGGCGCCCAGCGGCGGCTGCGCCGTGTAGGCGCCAATGACGCTGGCGATCTCCGGGATGTACCGGGGTGACTCGGAGATGAAGTCCCCGCCGAGCAGCAGCAGATCCGGCTGCTCCGCCATCACCAGCGCCAACGCGCGGTCGATCTGCGCGGCGCGCACCGTCGGCCCAATGTGGGTGTCGGTGACGAACGCGAGGCGCAGTTCCCGCGCGTCCGGCAGGGTTTCCCCAATCCGAATGTGGCGCAACTGAACATCGAGCGGCGCGCGGTGACGCGAGTGCCACGCGATGGCGCCGCCCGCCGCCAAGGCTCCGCCTGCCAGCGCCGCCAACGCGCCCAGCGGCTTCATCGCAGGGGGCAGCGGATCAGACCGGGGTCAGGCGCAGCGAAGGGCTGGCCGGCTGATACTGGCCGGTCGCGTCCTCAACGTAGGTGCCGTTGCGCTTCTCCTCCAGCACCAGTTCGATCTCGTGCTTCAGCGCCTCCAGCATGTCCGCCTCGGCGACGGTTTTCACGATCTTGCCCTTGCGGAAGATCACACCCTTGTTGTTGCCGGCCGCCAGTCCCACGTCGGCATCGCGCGATTCGCCGGGGCCGTTGACCACGCACCCCATGACGGCCACCCGGATCGGCTCCCGCACGGAGGCGAGGTAGGCATCGACCTGATTCGCCAGCGTGAAGAGATCAACCTCCACCCGGCCGCAGGTAGGGCAGGCGATCATCGTCGCGCCCTTCTGCCGCAATTCGAGGCTCTTCAGGATCTCGAAGCCGACGAACACTTCCTCCACCGGGTCGGTGGTTAGCGAGACGCGGATCGTGTCGCCGATGCCCAGCGCCAGCAGCGTCCCGATCCCGGTGGCCGAGCGCACGCTGCCCGCGCGCGGGGTGCCCGCCTCGGTCACGCCGAGGTGCAACGGGTAGTCGTTCGGCAGCGCCGCGAACCGGCGGTATGCCTCGAAGAGCACCGGCAGCTCGAACGCCTTGAGGCTGACCTTGGTCAGACCGAAATCGAGGTCTTCCAGAATCTGGATGTGGCCCAGCGCCGAGCGCACCAGCCACTCGGCGCGCAGTTCCACCTGCGAGGCGTTCTGCGCGGCCATCTCGTCGACGAACGCCTCCGGCATCGGGGCCACCGACCCGAAGTTGACGCCGATGCGGATCGGGGTCTGCCGCTCGCGCGCCATGGCCACGACCTCGCGCACGTCTTCCGGCTTGCGAATGTTGCCGGGATTGAGGCGCAGGCCGTGAATGCCGGCCTCCAGCGCCTTCAGCGCCAGCGTGTGCTCGAAGTGGATATCCGCAATCAGCGGCACCGGCGAGTAGGGGACGATGTCTGGCAAGGCTGCCGCCGCCCGGCGGTCAGGTACGGCTACCCGCACGATTTCGCAGCCGGCCTCGGCCAGCTCGTTCAGTTGCTTCAGGGTCGCGGTGGGATCACGCGTGTCCGCCGTAGCCATCGATTGCACGACGATAGGATTGTCGCCGCCAATCGCGACGTCCCCTACGTGGAGGACGCGCGTGCGACGACGGGGAGCGAGCAGGGACATGGAGAACTCCTAAGGTGCGCCAGCCGCGATCAGGGCAGGAAGGACTTTCCGTCGTGAATGCGGAGCGCGTCGAGTACGAAGATGATCACCATTGCGCCGACCAGCAAGACCAGCCCCGTGAAGTGGACAACCCCTTCACGCTCCGGGGCCATTTTTTTGCCGCCGCGCAACACTTCAATGATGACGAACAACAGCCGGCCACCGTCCAGCGCCGGCAAGGGCAGCAGGTTCAGCACCGCGAGGTTCAGCGAAAGTAGGATGGCGAGGTTCGCCAGTGTCACCCACAGCGGCAGCGGACTGGCGCTGATGATTTCGCTGGTGGCCTGACCCATGCCAAGCGGCCCGGCAATCTGGTCCAGCGGCGCGCGGCCAGTGAACAGGTCACGCAGCCCGCTCAGCATCGTGCCGGTCTGCGACCATGCCTGCCCGAAGCCGACCGGGATCACCTGCGAGAGGGGCACGCGCTCGAAGATTGGCTGCACCTGCAGATCCAGCCCTAGTTGCGCCAGCATGTCGGTGGTTGTGTCCAGCTTCGGGAAGGCGACATCAAGCGTCGACTCGGTCTGCCCCTCGCGGACCACTACCGGAACCGTCTTGTCGCTGGCTGACTCCAGCCCCGCCTGCAGCTTGAACGCATCCGAGACGGGCAGCCCGTTGATGGAAACGAGGATATCGCCCGGCTTGAGGCCGGACGCCGCGAGCGGCGAATCCGGCGCCACCGAGCGCACGGCGATGTTGGCGAACAATACCTCGCTGATCGTGACGCCGGTTGGGCCTTGCCCTGCTGGCGGGTTGGCGCGCGGCGTGACCGTCGTGTCCATCAGCTGGCCGCCACGCTCGATGACGACGCTCATTGGCTGGCCGGCGAAATCACGGGCGTGGCTGCTGATATCGCCGGAGCCGGTCACTGGCGCCCCGGCCACCTCGACCACCCGGTCGTTGGGCTGCCACGTCGCGGCAGCTGCCGGTGAATCTGGCTGCACCGACGCGATGTAGACATTGGACTGGGAGATGCCCTGAACGCCCACCACGACCATCATCAGGACGAAGGCGAGCAGGAAGTTCATCGCCGAGCCGGCGACGAGGAAGAGCGCGCGCTGACCCGGGGACTTGGCGTTGATCGACTGGGGGTCATCAGTCTTGCCGTCGTCCCCCAACACCTTGACGAACCCGCCGAAGGGGAGCCAGTTGAGCGACCAGAGCACCCCGTTGCGCGTCCAGCCCTTCAGGCGGGGTGGAAACCCGATGCCGAATTCCTCGACCTTGGCGCCGATGGCCCGAGCGCCGAAGTAATGGCCAAACTCGTGCACCAGAATGAGGATGGCGAGAATGGGGATGATGTAGAGGCCGTTCAGAAATCCCTGTGACACACCCTGTCCTGATCCGGGGCTTCCCCGCGCAAATCCATGGTTGGGAGCGATCAATCGCCTGCCCAGAGTCTACAATGGAACGCCCGATTACCTGAATACACACCGCGAGCCGGCGGATTGAGCCGTCATAATAATGGCTTCGGGCTGCTGCATTATGTATGCTAGACTCCGGCGTCCCCTGACGGCATGCGCGTTTTCGCCAGCCCGCTGAGGACGAGATTGCAGATTCACGGGAGCGAGGCCGCACGCCGATGCTGATCGGGGTTCCCACAGAAATCAAGGATCACGAGTTCCGGGTAGCCCTGACGCCGGCCAATGCCCGGGAGTACGTGGCGCGCGGACACGTCGTTCAGGTGCAGGCAGGAGCTGGCGCCGGCAGCGGATTCGCCGACAGCGAGTACATCGCGGCCGGCGCCAGTATTGCCCCGGACGCCGCGACGGTGTTTGCCGAAGCCGAGATGATCCTGAAAGTCAAGGAACCGGTCGCCTTGGAATATGGCCTGCTGCGCCCCGGACAAATCCTGTTCACGTACCTCCACCTCGCTGCTGACCGCCCGCTCACCGACGCGCTCGTCCGCAACCGAGTGCGCGCCGTGGCGTATGAGACGGTGCAACTGCCCTCCGGCGTACTGCCCCTGCTCACGCCGATGAGCGAAGTCGCGGGCCGGATGTCGGTGCAAGTGGGCGCGCACCAGCTGGAAAAGGCGCACGGTGGAAGGGGACTTCTGCTCGGGGGTATCCCCGGCGTGCCGCCCGCGAACGTCGTCGTCATCGGCGGCGGGGTGGTCGGCACGAACGCGGCGCAGATTGCGCTCGGGATGGGCGCCAACGTCACCATCGTCGATCTCTCACTGGATCGGCTGCGCCAGCTCGACGCCACATTGCACGGCCGGCTGCACACGCTGGCCTCCAATACGGACAACATCGCGCAGGCGGTGCGGGACGCTGATCTCGTCATCGGCGCCGTGTTGCTGCCGGGCGCCAAGGCCCCCCGGCTCGTCTCGGAGCAGATGATCGCCAGCATGCGGCCCGGTTCTGTCGTGGTCGATGTGGCGATCGATCAGGGTGGCTGCATCGAGACGGCGCGGCCCACGACGCACAGTGACCCGACGTACGTGGTGCACGGGGTGGTGCACTACTGCGTCACCAACATGCCCGGCGCGGTGCCCCGCACCAGCACCATCGGGCTGGGGAACGCCACGCTGCCATTCGGACTGCAACTCGCGGATCTGGGACTACCGGGCGCCGCGTTGGCTAACCCGTCGCTGGCGCTTGGCGTCAATGTGTACGACGGAAACGTGACGTACTCCGCGGTTGCCGATGCGTTCGGCCTGCCTACCGTGCCACTGTCTGAGGCGCTTGCGGCGTAGGGCGCTCAGCGCCGGGAACAGGATTTGCATTCCGGCTGGCGCATGGGCGTGGGAGGGGATTCATGCAGGACAAGATCGACGACTTTCTGAAGGTGCTGGAGTCCGAGCGTGGCTTCTCCGTCAACACCATCTTCGCGTACCGCAACGACCTGAACCAGTTCCTTGGGTTCCTGCAGTCCAGCGCGCCAGCCTCCACGGCTGATGCCGACGCGGCGGAGTCCAAAACCGGCGAGGACCTGATGGCGTTGCCTGCGCTGGCGTCGTGGGGCGACCTGTCTGACCAGCACCTGACCAGCTACATGCTGCACCTGCGCGGGCGCCAGTACGCCTCGTCGACGGTGGCCCGCAAAATGGCGGCGATCAAGTCGTTCTTCAACTACCTGATTCAGGAAGGGCACCTGCGCGGTGACCCGGCGGCGCGCATGTCCTCCCCGAAGGTGGACA
Source organism: Thermomicrobiales bacterium (assembly GCA_047605145.1). Classification (GTDB taxonomy): domain Bacteria; phylum Chloroflexota; class Chloroflexia; order Thermomicrobiales; family UBA6265; genus JACCXM01. Next base: position 11,009 of record JASGGF010000029.1, read on the forward strand.
AATACATGCCGCGCTCGATTTCGGTCAATGAGGTGGAGCGGCTGCTTTCGCAGCCCGTGCGTGACGCTGAGACGCAGGGGGATCGGCCAGAGACGTCCCGCGACCGCGCCATGCTGGAAACGCTGTACTCCACCGGGATGCGGGTGAGCGAGCTGGTGGCCCTCGATTGCGAAGACGTCGATCTCGACGCACGCAACCTGCGTTGCGCCAGCCGCACCCTGCGGGAACGCCGGGTGCCGCTCCGCGAGACCGCTATCGACGCTATCGGGCAGTACCTGCAGAGCGCCCGGCCCCGGCTGGTCCTGCGGGAAGAGCAGGCGCTCTTTCTCAACCACCGCGGCAACCGGCTGACGCGGCAGGGTTTTTGGCTCATCCTGAAGTCCTACGCGGGCAAGGCGAACATTCACGACATCACGCCCCACACCCTGCGCCACACGTTTGCCACGCACGCTTTGCGCGGCGGGGCCAACCTGCGCGATGTGCAGCAGCTGCTGGGCCACGTCAGCATCTCCACCACGCAGGTGTACCGCCGTTTGGCGAACGACGATGAACTGGAGCAGGGCGACGCGAAGCACGCTTCGCAGTAGTTCGCTCGCCCGTTGTTTGAGACCCATGCAAAGAGCAATCAGGGAGTAGTGGTGACAGTTCCCCAGACCCAGAACGCGCGCGTCGCGACAATGGACAAGGTTGCGGCGTTGTGCAAGCGCCGCGGGTTCGTGTTCCCCGGCTCGGACATCTACGGTGGCCTCGCCAACACGTGGGATTACGGCCCGCTTGGCGTGGAGCTGAAGCGGAACGTCAAGGATCTCTGGTGGCGGATGTTCGTGCACGGCCGCCGCGACATCGTCGGGTTGGACGCCGGCATCCTGATGCACCCGCGCGTCTGGGAAGCCTCCGGCCACGTCGAGAGCTTCAACGACCCGCTGGTTGACTGTCGCACCTGCAAGTCGCGCTTCCGCGCCGATCACCTGATCGAGGAGAAGCTGGGCCAGCACGTCGAGGGCAAGTCCGCCGCCGAGATGTCCGCCATTATCGCGGAATCGGGTATGAAGTGCCCGGTCTGCGGCAACGCCACCCTGACGGACGCCCGCCAGTTCAACATGATGTTCCGCACCACCATTGGCCCGGTCGAGGAGACCGGCACGGTGGTCTATCTGCGGCCGGAGACGGCGCAGGCCATGTTCGTCCAATACAAGAATGTGGTGGCGACTGGCCGGGTGAAGGTCCCCTTCGGCATCGCCCAGATCGGCAAGGCGTTTCGCAACGAGATCACGCCCGGCAACTTCATTTTCCGGCTGCTCGAGTTTGAACAGATGGAGATCGAATACTTCGTCAAGCCGGACGAGGCGGCGGAGCGGTTCGAGACGTGGGTCGTGGCCATGCAGGACTGGCTCGATCACATTGGCGTGCGCCGCGACTACCTGCGAGTGCGCGAACACGAGACCGACGAGCTTTCCCATTATTCCAGCCGCACCATCGACTACGAATATCAGTTCCCCGGCCCCATGGGCTGGCGCGAGCTGTACGGGCTGGCCAACCGCAGCGATTTCGACCTGACGCAGCATCAAACCGTTAGCGGTCAGGATTTGCAGTACTTCGATCAGGCCGAGAACCGGAAGTACCTACCGTACGTGCTGGAACCGACGTTCGGCGTGGACCGCACGATCCTGACTCTGCTGATCGACGCCTACGACGAGGAATCGACGGTGGACGTCAACGGCAAGCCGGACGTGCGCACCGTGCTGCGCCTGAGCCCGCGCGTGGCGCCCTACAAGGCAGCGGTGCTGCCGCTGATGCGGAAGCCCGAGCTGGTTGGCCCGGCGCAGGCGCTGTTCGAGGCGATTTGGCAGGAAACCGGCGCGCTGATCGAGTACGACGACACGGGCAACATCGGCAAGCGCTACCGCCGTCAGGACGAAATCGGCACGCCCTTCTGCTTCACCGTCGATTTCGACACGCTGGAGGATCAGGCCGTCACCGTGCGTCACCGCGACGACATGTCGCAGGAGCGCATCCCGGTGGCCGACGTCCCGGCGTGGCTGGCGCGCGCCATCGCCTGACCGGGCAAGCGCCCTCACCACGTCGTCTTCCCGACCGGCTCGTCATCCCGGGCCAAGTCGAGGGATCTCGTGTTCCTGAGGAACGAAACGAGGTCTCTCGACGAATTCGAGACACGATTGGCCCCGCTCGCTACGGCAAGCGAATGCGTGATTCCATCGCCAGCCCGCCCTCGGCGTCCCAAGGTGGCGATTCTTCCGCGACGGCCGCGAGGCCGTCGCGCTGTAACCCCTGCACCAACGACGCCAGCCACGGCAGGTCCTCGGCGCCGAAGTTTTCTCGCAGGCGCGGTCCCAGTTCGCCCAGCGTCAGGCCGGCGTGCGCCTCGTCCGGCAACTCGCGCAGCGCCTCGACGATGCGCCCCCGGTAAAAGCGGGCGCTGGTCTCGAAACGCTCCGCCGGTTGCGCCGGCTTGCGGGTCCGTTGCTCCGCCAGCACGCTCTGGATCACCGGGAATGCCGCGCAGGAGGCGCTGAGCGGGCAGATCACGCAGGCCGGCTTACGCGCGGTGCATTGCAGCGCGCCGAACTCGATCAGCGCCTGATTCCACTCCCAGCCGTGTCCCGGCGGCAGCAATCGCTCCGCCGCCGCCAGCACCTGCCTTTCTGGCTGCTCCTCCGCCGCCCCGAAGATCAGCCGGGTGATGACCCGCCGCATGTTGGTGTCGAGAAACACCACGTCGCGCTCGAACGCAAATGCGGCGACGGCGCCGGCGGTGTAGGCGCCCAATCCCGGCAGCTTGCGTAGTTCCAGTGGTTCAGCAGGGAACTCGCCGCCGAGGGAATCGGTCACCGCCTGCGCTGCCCTCTGCAGATTGACCGCGCGCCGGTTGTACCCCAGCCCGGCCCACAGCTTGATGACCTCGGCCACCGGAGCCGCCGCCAGCGCGGCGGCAGTGGGGAAGCGCTCGAGAAAGCGCTGGTAGTAGGGGATGACCCGGTCCACCTGCGTCTGCTGCAGCATCACCTCGGAGACGAGGATGGCGTACGGGTCCCGGGTGCGCCGCCACGGGAGGTCTCGCTGCGTGGCGCGAAACCACTGCAGCAAGCCCTCCTGAATTGCGCCAACGCGGATATCGGACAGCGTTGGCAAATCAGCCATCGCTAGGCGCGCGCCGGGCGGCGGGCCCGCTTGAATTCGCGCAGGTTCGGCTTCTCCACGGCGTCGCGCACGAATTCGCGCCACATGGGGACGGCCTCTTCGGCCGTTGGCGCCGGCAGCACCTGCAGGTACACCGCCGCGCCCGAGGGGAACACGAAGGTTGGCGTGCCGAAGACGCCGTACTCGTTGACGCCAGTTTCGTAGTGATCGCGCACGATATCGAGGAGGTCGTCGTCCTCGAGGTCTTCCTCGAACTGCGCCAAGTTGAGCCCCGCCCGCTCCGCCGCCTCGGTGATGGTGGCGCGCTTGCCGTGGTCCTTGCCCTCCGCGTGCTTCAGGTTGGCCAGCTCGTAAATGAACGCGAGGAACGCGTCATCCCCCTGCTGCATCGCCGCTGCGCCCGCCTGCATGCTGTGCCGGGCCGGGGAGCGGTTCTCGCGCGGTAGGTCCCAGACCGCCTCTTCCACGTCGGCTGGCGCGTTCACCTGCTCCAGCGGGAAGAACTTGAACTCAAAGGCCACTTCGTCCCCGAGCTGCTGCTTCAGTTCCCGCGCCCAGCGGATCGCCGAATCGGCGAAGGGGCACGCGTAATCGAAATAGACCTGCACGACGCCAGCGTCGCTCACTGTTGATCCTCTCCTGTTGGCGTTGTTCGCTCCTCGCGAACGACTGCGTGAAGCTGCCTCAGAGCCGCTTCAATCTGGACCTGCGTATCTTCCCATGTCCCGCCGTTGTCGATGACGACGTCCGGCACAACCCCCGCTGGCAACGCTGGCCGCGCGCTGGCCAGCCGCGTGCGGGCGGCAGCCTCGTCGAGGTCGTTGCGCGCCATCAGGCGGCGGAGGCGCACGTCGTCCGGCGCCTCGACCAGCCAGAGGGCGTCTGCGTCATCCGCCAGCCCGGATTCGACCAGCTTGATCGCTTCCACCACCACCAACCCGGCCTCAGTCGCCGCAATGCGTCGCCGCACGTCCGCCACGACAGCAGGGTGGGTGATCGCCTCCAGATCGGCTAGCGCCTGCGGATCGCGGAAGACGATCTCGCCCAGCGCGGCCCGGTTCAGCCCGCCGTCTGCGCCGATCACCTCTTCGCCAAACCTGCGCCGGATGCCGTCAAGCAGCGGGGACGGCGGCGCCACGAGCTCGCGGTAGACCACGTCCCCGTCCAGCACCAGCGCGCCGTGCTCAGCCAGATACGCGGCGACTCGCGACTTGCCTGCCGCAATCGGCCCGGTCAGGCCGATGACGACCGGCGTGGCCGGGTTGGTCACGCGCTGGCTCATGAATCGGCCGTGACCAGCGCCCCTTCGAGGCTGGCGTTGACCTCTTCCCACTGCGCGTAGGCGGCCTCCAGCGCTTCCTGCGCGGTCGCGTAGTCGGAGCTGAGCCGGGCCAGCTTCTCGTGATCGGAGCCCAGCCCGGCGATCGCCACAGCGTCGCTCAAGCTATTCAGCTGGCTCTCCAGCTTGCCAATGTCGCGCTCGATATTCTCCAGTCGCCGCTGCAACCGCGAGTTCGATTCCGCGCCGGTGCGCTTCGCTGCCGGCTTGGGCGGCTCGGCCACGACGGCAACAGGCGCCGGCGGCGGCGTGGGCTTCGCGTCCGCGCCCGCGCGGTTGCGCGCCTTCTGCCGCTGCGCATCGGAGTAGTTGCCCAGATACGTCTGCAACCTGCTTTCGGAGACCTCCCACACACGCGTGGCGACCCGGTCCACGAAGAAGCGGTCGTGCGAGACGAAGACGACCGAACCGTCGTACCCGGCCAGCATCGACTCCAGCGTCTCTCGCGACTGGATGTCGAGGTGGTTCGTCGGCTCGTCGAGGATCAGCAGGTTGGCGCCTTCGATCAGCAGCCGCGCCAGCGCCAGCCGCGAGCGCTCGCCGCCGGACAGCAGGCCAATCGAGCGGTCGACCTCGTCGCCGTTGAACAGGAAGCGAGACAAGTACGAGCGCGCGGATTCCTCGCCCATCGGCTGCGCATCGAGCAGGATCGACATCGGCGTGCCATCGGGCGGCAGGCTCTCGTGCCCTTGCGCGTAGTACCCGACCTTGACGTTCGTGCCGAACCCAACCCGGCCCTTCAGCGCCGGCAATTCACCGACCATCGTTTTCAGCAGCGTCGATTTCCCGGAGCCGTTATCCCCGATGATCGCCACCCGGTCGCCGCGTTCCACCCGCAGTTCCGGCGTGACCACCAGCACGTGCTCTTTCTCCTCGTTGCGGTAGCCAACCCGCAGCGGCGTGGAGGCAATCACATCACGGCCGCTGCGCAGGGTTGGCGCCGTGCTCAGCTTCAGCGCCGAGTGCGTCTCTGGCCGCGCGATGCGCTCCATCCGCTCCAGCCGCGTCTGCCGGCCGCGCGCTTCCCGCGAGCGCTGCCCCGCCTTGTAGCGGCGGATGAACTCCTCCGTCCGCGCAATGAAGGCCTGCTGCTCTTCGTACTCCTGCATCCGCCGCTCGTAGCGTTCCTCGCGCAGCACGAGGTAGCGCGCGTAAGCGGCGGGGTAGTCCTCCATCCGCCCGAACGACAGGTCGAGCGTGCGGTTGGTGACCCGGTCGAGGAAATACCGGTCGTGGGAAACGACCAGAAAGGCCCCGCGCCACGTCTGGAGAAATGTCTCCAGCCACTCCAGCATCCCGAGATCGAGGTGGTTGGTTGGTTCGTCCAGCAGCAAGAGATCTGGTTCGGCGAGCAACGCCTTGGCTAGCGCCACGCGTGTGCGCTGCCCGCCACTCAGCGTCTGTACCGATTGCTGCATCTGCTCGTCAGTGAAGCCGAGGCCGGTCAGCACCTCATCGGTGCGGTGCTCGACGTCGTAGCCGCCGCCGATCTCGAAGTGCAGGCTGAGCCGCTCGTACTCGGCGAAATACTCGTCCAGTTGCTCGCCATCGGCGGACTGCATCGCCGCTTCCAGCTCGCGCATCCGGTCCTGCGCGGACAACGCCGTCGCAAACGCCAGCCGCGCCTCATCGCGCACCGAACGGTCGACATCGAAGCGAGGATCCTGCGCCAGCACCGACATCTGCGCGCCACGCGCAATCGCCACCTCGCCGTTCGTGGGGTACTCGACGCCCGAAACGATTTTGAGCAGCGTCGATTTTCCCGCGCCGTTCACGCCGACCAGCGCGACGTGCTCGCGGTCGGCGATCTGGAACGAGACATCGCGGAAGAGTTCGTCTGGCCCGAAGGACTTGCTCAGGCCGGTCGCAGTGAGAACGGTAGCGGGAGGCATGGCGGCAGTTGGCGATCTTTCGGTGAGGCGAATGGCATACTGACGGGCGGGCAGCGCGCCCGATTGCAGGTAGCAGTATACCGCCGCTCCACCGAGCCGAGGCCAGCCAGACCCATGCACACCCAGACCGTCGCTCACCGCACCTCGTGGCCCGATACCAGCCAGCGCGACGACACCGGCCAGCTCACCATCGGCGGCGTGGCGCTGCCTGATCTCGCGCAGCAGTACGGCACGCCGCTCTACGTCTTCGATGAGGCCACCCTGCGCGCCCGCGCGGGCGAAATTCGCGACATCTTCCGGGCGGCGTACCCGCAATCCCGCGTGGTCTACGCCGGCAAGGCGTACCTGTCTCCCGCGCTGATGCGCATCCTGCACAGCGAGGGCATCGGGCTGGACGTGGTCTCCGGCGGCGAGATCTACGCCGGGCTGCGCGCGGGTGTAGATCCGGCCACGATGATCTTCCACGGCAACAACAAGAGCCGTTCCGAGCTGGAAGAGGCAGTCACCGCCGGCGTTGGCCTGATCGCCGTCGATAACGTGCATGAGATCGCCCTTCTGTCCGAAGTGGCGGCCCGGCTCGAACGCCGTCCCCATGTCGTCCTGCGGCTGAATCCCGGCGTCGATCCGCACACCCACCACAAAATGCGCACCGGCGCCACGGATTCGAAGTTCGGTTTCCCGGTCTGGGATGGGCAGGCGGCGGATGCGGCGCGACTGGTCGTTGGCAGCGGCCTCCTGCAGTTGGCCGGGTACCACGCGCACGTCGGCTCGCAGATCTTCGAGGCCGAGCTGGTGGAGCAGACGCTCACAGAGATGCTGCGCTTCGCGCGGCAGGTGCATGAGTCGCACGGGGTCGCGCCCCGGGTCATCATCCCCGGCGGTGGCTTCGGCGTGGCAGACGACGCCTCCGGCCGCGATGTCTCCATCGCGGCGTGGGCGGAAGCCGCCGCCCGCACCCTGCAGCGCGAGGCTGAGGCTGGCGGCTTCGCGCTACCGGAACTGGTGGTTGAGCCGGGGCGCGCCATCATCGGACCCGCCGGCGTCGCGTTGTACGAAGTCGGCGCGCGCAAGCAGATCGGCGGAACCCGCACCTACGTCTCGGTTGATGGCGGCATGTCCGACAACATCCGCCCGTCGCTTTACGGCGCGCGCTACTCGGCCGATCTTGTCAACCGCGATGGCGCGGATGCCGAACTGGAAACGGTCACCATCGCCGGCAAATACTGCGAATCGGGCGATGTTCTGATCGAGAGCATCGACCTGCCGGTGTTGCAGCCAGGTGATCTGATCGCGCTGCCTATGGCTGGCGCGTACTGCATGGCGATGGCCAGCAACTACAATCTTGCCCCACGGCCAGCAGCGGTGCTGGTCACCAACGGGGCAGCGCGCGTGATCCGGCGGCGCGAAACGTACGCCGGAATGCTGGAAAACGAGGTAGATGACGCCTCAACAGGGGAGCAACAATAACCTCCTCAGTTGTCGGCAGTCGCAGGTTCGTTGTAGCGTTCAGCCCGCCCTGAGTTGACTCCGTCGCGTGCAGGAGTGTTGGCGGCCTGAACGCGGCCCTACACGTATCGTGGGTCTCGCGGCCCAACCTCTCGTTTCGCGGATTCGACGCGGAGCGCGCCGCAGCAACCACGCCGTCGTCCCTCTGCTTGCCGGAGGGGGCGGCCGTACAGGCAAGGTGGTTCCTCCAGGATGTCAAGGCCTATGCCACGGGAAGAGACGCACGCCGAGGCTCCCCAAACTCGAGGCCGGAGCAGGAATGGCCGTGCAGCAACCGTGAACGGACCCGCTGTCGCCGCTGAGCTGGCCCCGGCGGACGTCGTGCAGGAAGACCAGAGCGAGGACACCGACGCCGAGTTCGCGACGGAACCAGTGATGGCGCCCGCGACGGAGGATGACCTCGCGACGCCGGATGTCTTCGCGCTCGAAGAGCTGCTGGAGGCGTTCCCTGACCCGCAGGCCAGCCCGCTGGTGCCCCCCGACATCGCGCTGTCGCTGGCGGCGATGGAGTTGGACGAATCGGCGGCGCCGGAGCGGCTGGTCACGCGGCGCGATTCCTCGGCCCTCGCGGAATCGCGCAGCGCGGCGCAAGCTGCCGACGCCGGGCTCGCCAGCATCGATGACCCGGTCCGCATGTACTTGCGGGAGATCGGCCGTGTCGCGCTGCTCACGGGCGAAAAAGAGGTGGAGCTGGCGCGGGCGATGGAGCAGGGAGAATACCTGCGCGCCCTGCGTGCCCGGCTGCGCAATGAGACCGGCGAAAATGCCGACCCGGAGATCATCGCGTTGGAGGTCTACCTCGCGCTGCGCTCCGGATACCCGCACGCGGCCGCGATGGCGGAGGCAGTGGCGCTGCCAACGCCGACCGTTGAGGCCTGCCTGCGGCGGGTGCTGCCCATCACACAGCACCCGGAAAGCGCGGTGAAGGAAACGGCGGCCTCGTTGGGCCTCTCGCCGGAAGAACTCGAAGAGTCGTTGCGCGTGCGCAATGTCGAGTGGGACCTGCTGCCGCCCAAGGTGAAGGCCCTCCTCAAATCGGCCTCTGCCGAGGACTGGCCGGACGCCGACATCGTGCTGGCGACGCTGGCGAACGACCGGGTCGCCCTGCGCCAGACGTGGGATCGCCGCCTGCAGGAAGGCGACGCCGCCAAGGTTGCGCTGACGGAAGCGAACTTGCGGCTCGTGGTCTCGGTCGCCAAGAAGTACGTTGGCCGCGGCATGTCCATGCTGGACCTGATTCAGGAAGGCAACCTCGGCCTGATCCGGGCGGTCGAGAAGTTCCAGCATCACAAGGGCTACAAGTTCAGCACGTACGCGACGTGGTGGATCCGGCAGGCCATCACCCGCGCCATCGCCGATCAGGCGCGCACCATCCGCATCCCGGTGCACATGGTGGAAACCATCAACCGGCTGATCCGCACCTCGCGCCGCCTGCAGCAGGAGCTGGGCCGGGAGCCGACCTCGGAGGAGATCGGCGTCGAGATGCAGATGGACGCCGAGCGGGTGCGCGAGATCATCAAGATCTCGCAGGAGCCGGTCTCGCTGGAAATGCCGATTGGCGAGGAAGAGGACAGCAACCTCGGCGACTTCATCGAGGATCACAAGGTGCTGGCCCCCGCTGACGCCGCCTCGCGCAAGATGCTCAAAGAGCAGATGGACGATGTGCTGGGCACGCTCTCCGAGCGTGAGCGGCAGGTGCTGGCCATGCGCTTCGGGCTGGATGATGGCCGGACGCGGACGCTGGAGGAGGTCGGCAAGGCCTTTGGCGTCACGCGCGAGCGCATCCGGCAGATTGAGGCGAAGGCGCTGCGCAAACTGCGCCACCCAAGTCGCTCCAAGAAGCTGAAAGACTATCTCGACTAACGATTGTGTTGTTGACCCGAGCACGCAGGAAAATGAACGCCTGCATGCTCGTTGCGTCTGCATGTAGCGAATGTCTGGGGGTCCCCCGTGCTGGTAGATCGCGCGCGTATCTGGATTCGGGCCGGCGACGGCGGCAATGGCTCGGCGTCGTTCCGGCGCGAGAAGTACGTGCCGCGTGGTGGGCCGGACGGTGGTGACGGAGGGAACGGCGGCTCCGTCTACCTGCGGGTGGCCGCCAACCAGACCAGCCTGTTGCCATTTCAGTTCACCTCCCGCTTCAAGGCGGAGCACGGCGGGCCGGGCCGCAGCCAGCAGCGCCACGGCAAGAAGGGCGACGACAAGTATGTCGATGTCCCGCCGGGCACGGTGGTCTGGAATGACGAGACTGACGAGGTGCTGGCAGACCTGACTGATCCGGGCGAGACGGTGATGCTGGCGCGCGGGGGGAAGGGCGGCCTCGGCAACGTCCACTTCAAGACCTCGACGCGGCAGGCCCCGAAGCTGGCGGAGTTGGGTGAGCCGGGCGAGGAGTTCTGGCTGCGCCTCGAGCTGCGCATGATCGCCGACGTCGGGCTTGTGGGTCTGCCGAACGCGGGCAAATCGACGCTGCTGGCGGCGGCCTCGGCGGCCAAACCGAAGATTGCCGACTACCCCTTCACCACGCTGGAGCCGATGCTGGGCATCGTCTCGGTTGGTGGCTCCGAGGGGCAGGCGTTTGTGCTGGCGGACATTCCGGGCCTCATCAGCGGCGCCGCGCAGGGCGTCGGGCTGGGGCTGGAGTTCTTGCGCCATGTCCGCCGCACCGAGCTGCTGATCCACGTCCTCGACGCCTCGGGTGGTCTCGAAGGGCGTGACCCGCTGGCGGACTTCGATGTGGTGAATGACGAACTGCGCGAGTACGAGATCAACCTGCTCGACAAGCCGATGTTGATCGCCCTGAACAAGGCCGATGTCTCCGAGGCGCAGGAGCATATCCCCGCGCTGACGGCGGAGCTGGAAGGGCGCGGCTACCAGGTCTTCCCAATTTCAGCGGCGACCGGGCAGGGTGTCGAGGACCTGATGCGCGCCGCAGCCACCCAACTGCGCGAAGTCCGCGAACGCGCCGCCGAAGAGGAGAAGCCACAGGAGCGCCGCCGGTACACGCTGAACGCGCAGGACGAGCAGAACTGGGCGGTCACGCGGCTATCCGCGCACCACTTCGACATCTCTGGCGTGGCTATCGAGCGCTTCACCAAGATGACGAACTTCGCCAGCGAGGAGGCTGTCGAGCGCTTCCAGCGCCGCCTTGACGCGACCGGAATTTCCAGCGAACTCAACCGGCAGGGCGTCGAGGACGGCGATATCGTGCACATCGGCGATTTCGAGCTGGTCTGGGGCGATCAGCCAGAGGAAGGGCCGGAACGCAAGCTGCGCCGCACCGCGCGTCAGCGGCTGGCCGAACGCGCCGGCGAGTTCGACGAGGAAGAGGAACTGGCGGAGGAGCTGGCGGACGTCGAGTAGACGCCCCGGTACGCCTCCGGCAGCAATTCGGCGACGCGCTCCATGATGAGGCGCGTCGCCTCGTCTGCCGTCACCCGTTGGTCGTCGACCCGCTTCGGGATCTCGAACGGCTGGCCGAAACGCACGGTCACGCCACGCGGTTGACCAGCGGGCCGCTTGAGCGGCGTGTCGCCATTCACCGGGTACACCTCGGTGCCGGTGATGCCGACCGGCAACACCCGCGCCCCCGATTGCAGCGCCAGCAGGCCGACACCCGGCAGCCCCGCCACCATCGCGCCAGACTTGGAGCGTCCACCCTCCGGGAAAATGCCCAGCGGGATGCCCTCGCGCAACACCGCCAGCCCGTGCCGCAGCGCGCCACGATCAGCGGAGCCGCGCTCAACGGGAAACCCACCGAACTTGCGCACGATGAACGCCAGCACAGGGTTGCGGAACAGCTCGGATTTGCCCATGAAGAAGAGGGGACGCGGAAAGGCGATGATCAGGATTGGCGGGTCGGCATTGGACAGGTGATTCGCTACGACGATCAAA